>DASZPW010000293.1:0-2204 GCA_035550155.1 Chitinophagaceae bacterium
GGCACTTATGTCGTTGGCCCGGTGGAATTTATCCCGGGGCGATGAAAAAAAAGCGGATAGCCTCTTACAGCAGGCTGATTCCATCCGGAAGCTGGTAGCCGACCCTGAACTAACTGCCAGTGTACTATTTGTCGACGGTACCATAAAAATGACTTCAAATCCAAAAGCTGCGCTGGAGGCTTTCAAGCAGGCCGAAGAGGCTGTTACCAAAGCAAGTAACAAACGATTGTATCAATTTTTGCTGTTAGGTATCGAAGAAATTTATTCCACCTCTTTAAGTGACTATCCCTCGTCGATGCAGTATTGTCTTAAGCTGTTACAGGCAGCACAGGAAACGAATGACCTGTATTTTAAAATCATTGGATGGGCTGATATTGGCTCGATATATTTTTCTATAGGAAATCAAGCTGAGGCCTTGCGCTATTTTAAAATGGCAGAGGACGCCAATAAAAAATATGGCAATAAAAATTTGGAAAGCAGTTTACAAACCAGTATTGGCGAAGGCTATCGGCTCAGCGGAAAATACCCCGAAGCCATCGAGGCCTATAATTTATCAATACAATTACAAAATATCCCAGGCAATCAATATGTAAACGAGAGCAACCTGGCAGATGTGTATGTCCGTATGAATAAGCTGCCGCTGGCATTTGAATTTGCGTTCCGTTCCCTTACTATCGCAAAACCATATAATGATATCGCCGCTGTCTCCTGGATACAGAATATTCTTTCCCGCGCCTATCTTAAAAAGCAAATGGTTGACAGTGCCTTGTATTATGCCCGCAGCGGGTTTACCCTTGCTAAACAAGCCGGCACGATAGAATTTATGCGGGACAATGTACTGGCGCTGGCCAACGCTGCTGCCTTCAAAAAAGATTTTGAAAATGCATTTGACTATTATAAACAGTACGCGGCTTACAAGGACAGCATGACCGGCGCAGAAGTGCGCAACCGCACAGCCGTGCTGCAGATTAACAATGAAATCGAAAAAAAGGAGTTACAGATCAGCACGCTGAATCAACAAAAAAAATCACAGGAAACCCTGCTTTACAGCACACTGGCCGTGCTGGTTTTAATTGTTATTATGGTTTTTGTATTGCTCAGAAACAATCGTCAAAGGCGAAAGGCCAATAATTTATTGCAGCAACAGAAACAGGAGATCGATGAAAAAGCCAAAGAGCTTTCCCAACAGAAAGACAACCTGGAAAAGCTGGAAGAAATCGGCCACAAGATTACCTCATCCCTTTCGGTTGAAAATATTATCAGCACGGTGTATGCCAATGTAAACACCCTGATGGACGCGAGTGTATTTGGGATTGGTATTTATAATGATTCACTAAAAAGAATTGAATTTCCGGCCACGTATGAAAAAGGTAAGCCCTTACCCTTTTATACAAATTCGGTGGAAGACAAAAACCGGTTAGCGCCGGTATGCTTCACATAGAACCGTGAGATCATCATGGGAGATCTTGCCGCAGAACACAAAAATTACATAGAAAGCGAACACGAAATATTAGTTGGTGAAGAACCCATGTCTGTTATCTTTTTGCCCTTAATCTCTAAGGGTAAAAAGCTGGGCGTAGTGACCGTGCAGAGTTTTAACAAAGATGCCTATACCGACTACCATTTATTCATGTTGCGCAATATTGCGATTTACACAGCGATAGCGCTGGAAAACGCCTCATCCTACCAGGAATTAATATCCACGCAATCACAATTGATACAATCCGAAAAGATGGCCAGCCTTGGAGAACTGACGGCAGGCATTGCCCATGAAATACAGAACCCGCTGAACTTCGTGAATAATTTTTCTGAAATAAACAAGGAAATGATTGATGAAGCCCGGGAAGAGATGAAGAAAGGCAACATGGAAGAATTAAGCACTATACTGAATGATATAAAAGAAAATTCAGAAAAAATCAATCACCACGGTAAGCGGGCTGATGCAATCGTCAAAGGGATGCTGCAACACAGCCGCAGCAGCAGCGGGCAGAAGGAGTTAACGGATATCAACGGTTTATGTGATGAATACTTGCGGTTAAGTTATCATGGTCTCCGGGCAAAGGATAAATCTTTCAATGCAACGTTTGAAACGGATTTTGATAAGAGTATAGGAAAAATAAATATTATGCCGCAGGAAATCGGCCGCGTTGTTTTGAATCTGATCAACAATGCGTTTTATGCAGTGAATGAAAAAGCCAAACAAA
>DASZPW010000294.1:0-1771 GCA_035550155.1 Chitinophagaceae bacterium
CTGCGGAAATATCGATATTCCCTTCTGCCGATCCTTCTTCATTAAGATTTTTCCGGAACGTTTTTAATTCTTTTCCGTTCGGCAACAGGAATTTCATTTTGATCGGTATCTCACCGGGACTTTTCCATTGGCGATCACGGATCACAACGGCAAAATTTACTTTTTCTCCCGGTCGATAAATATCTCTCTCGGCATAAACAAACGCATCAAGCCCGGTCGGGTTATTTCGTTTGCCACCCACTTCAAATCTCGATGTATTTACCCGGGTACTATTGAAAGGAAGATAATTGAAATCATCTGCGGTCTTGGCAATGATCATCGCCGGCTGAAAACCGCTGAATCCGATAGCTATCGGATCTTTTTTAGAATAATCAATAGTAGCAACACCATCTTCATTGGTGGCTCCTGTTCCGATCAATTGATTGTTTACTGAATACAAAGAAACATTCACGCCACTTACAGCTTTCGCAGTCTTTATAGAATTAGTAAAAACAAAAACTTTATCCTGTCCTTCTTTAGCGATCAAACCAAGATCGGACAACGAAATAAAACGACTGTCCCTCACCCAATAATCAGTGGTAGAACGGATCATAACATGATAGATCCCTTTGAAATCCGGTAACCGATCTTCAAAGTCTGAGAAATTCAATAATCGTCCGCCACCGCTCTTCGGCAAGGTCCTTGTATCAATTTCTTTGGAATAAATAACGTCGCCTAACTGTACATCGCTTCCATAATCATCATAATAATCACCTTCTTCACTATAACTGGTATATTGGCTGCTTTGCGGTTCTCTCGGCGAGTAACCATAGCGCTGTGCCATCAACAGATTATTCTCATAAATTTTGGAGATCACCAATTTCACTTTCGGCACATTAGTGATCTGCACTTCAATATTTTTATTTCCTTCTTTGGATAAATAAACAGCTTTGCTGTTGGTAAAAGAAATATTCGCCTCTAACTCTCCAAATGCAACACTACCATAATAATCTTCCCGCAATACGCCACCGATCTTTCCTCTCAATCCTTTTGCAATGGTTAATGCATAACTTTTGTCTACATCAAACTTATCACTGGTGATTGTAAAACCGTTATCCGTCAATGACACCGCATACTTTAGATCCGGGTCTAATTTTATGAACGACTTAAAACTCTCATCACTGATCTGCTGGCTGGTAGTTACAGTTACTGTTCCATCCATCCCATCATGTTCTGATTCCACATTCTGGATCGTTAATACATATGGAGATGGAATGGTAAAAGATGTGGCCAATGCATCAGTAGTAGCATTCGTACCATTCTCTGGTTTCAATCCTTTATCAATAGTGACTTTTGCATCGTAATCCTTGTCTTCCACCTTCATTCCGCTGATCTGCATCGAGATTTTTTTGTCAGCAGAAACAGTAAGCATGGTAAATGCCGCTTGTTCGCCATTTATTTTAATACCCAATTTATCTTTCAGGTCAGCCGGGTTGATGGGATAATTAAAAAACAGGTCGATCTGTGGCACTGCTTTATGTTCGGCTGAGTCCACCAGCATCCAGGTTACCTGCGAATTGTCCAATGAAAGATCGGGAGTATGAAAACTGATAGCATCGCCACCCTTTACTGAATTGTACTTACTGAAACGAAGTACAGCGCTTTTGATAGTGGCTTTATAAGAAGTGGCAGGCAACAACGGTTGCGAAGGTGAAAACACCAACTGGTCCGGACTTTCCCAGCGAAAACGTCCCGGTATCTTTGGTTCAAATACAATATAGTCTGTCGAATC
>DASZPW010000295.1:0-2411 GCA_035550155.1 Chitinophagaceae bacterium
GACCGCAAAGCTGTGAACGTCCGTTTCATAATTCATTTCCATATAATTTATTCCTCAAACAAAAAAATCAAAGCTCCCCACCACTCTATCAATAATACCTCGCATCCATCACCGATGAAGAAATATCTACGTATGCCATACTTTGAAAGTATGGCATACGTACCGACAACTTGCACGATACAATGCTTTTTCGTAAATAAATAAATATTTATTGTTTATCAATAAATATTTATTATCTTTGCACAATAGCCTAAAATTTTAAAATGATGTCAAAAACAAACAACCTCGTATTTAAAGTCTTACATATCGTGGCCTGGATCATATTTGTAGGCTTGTGCATTGAAGCCGGAGGCTTAATGGTAAACTTCTTTGTCAGCCAGTTTAAACCTGAATTTATCAAAAATCTTTATCAGAAACTGGACTTAACTGAAATGTATAAAGAAAGCAAATTGGCTTTTTACGGTATCTATGCCTTTATTCTTTTTATTGCGCTTTTAAAAGCATACCTGTTTTACATAGTTGTTAAGCTCATGCACAAAATAGACCTATCAAAACCTTTCAGCGCTTTTGCCGCAAGACAAATTTCACAGCTTAGTTATTATACTCTTTCGATCGGGTTGTTGAGTTACATTGCCAGACAGGTAGCTGAAAATTTAACACATAACGGTTTTGTCACCGACAACTTAAATCAATTCTGGGGAGACAGCCAGGCATTTATCTTAATGGGAGCAGTGATCTATATTATTGCAACTATTTTCAAAAAGGGAGTAGAATTACAAATCGAAAACGATTTAACTGTTTAACCTATGGCAATTATAGTAAACTTAGACGTTGTAATGGCTAAACGAAAAATGTCACTCAATGAACTTTCCGACAAAGTGGGTTTGACTTTGTCCAATCTTTCTATATTAAAAACAGGTAAAGCGAAAGCTATCAGGTTTAGTACTCTGGAGACCATTTGTAATGTGCTGGAATGCCAACCGGGCGACATTTTAGAATACGTTAATGAGAAACAAAAAACAACGAAGCGCTAACAAACAAATTTACAATAGAGCAGGTGAAGTGCTACTATTGAATTTTTAAGCAAGATGAAACGCAGTACTTGTATTCAGCATTCGTGTTAAAATGGCACTCCATCACCAATTTACAAACTATTGCATGATTCATCTCCCCATCACCCTATCAATAATACCTCGCATCCATCACTGATGAAGGAATAAAAGAAGGACGCTGATCTGTTTGGCCATTGTTTAATTTGAAATGCAATAAGCCGGCTGTTATCACTATAGAGCCCGGCCCCGTGTTCACCGGGAATAAAAGTGTTTGTTCATTATATAGTTCATCCGAATACGGAATGATGAGTTGTTCGGTAACAGTGCCCTGCGCTGTAGCATCTTTAAGCAGGCAGGAAGCAGCAGTGATGCTCAATTCCACTGAGCTGGTATCCACAGGCGCCGCAATGGAAAGAGTGGGAATAAATGCCGGAATATGTATGCGCAGCATATTGGCCGAAGGCTGCGTGATGCTGACAGGCACTTTAAACCGCTCCGCAATGCTGACGCTGTTGTTGAAAGAAAAATTCAAAACATACGGAATGCTGTCTGATGGTTGCAGTGTTGACAGATCCTCCGTACCGAGCCATTGGGAAATGGCGCCGGAGAAACGGCTCTGCATTTTTTTATCCTTTGTATCAGCAATGGAAGCTGCTAATAATTGCCTCAATGTTTTGCCTGCAGAAGAAGCTATGCCGAAATTGATGCTTCGTTGCCTGGTGGCGGGAGATTGTTGTACACGGCCAGGAAGGGATCTCGCTATATAAGTGCCCGAACGGCGGTAAAAAACGATATTGCCCAATTTTCCTTTCAGGTACGATGCTGCCTGTATTGCCATAAGATGTTGGTTTATGTTTATTATAGCCCCCGGTTTGCAAAGGCCATCATCGCCTTTGGTGCGTCATCTCTGCGTCAATTGACGCACCGGTGACGCACCGGTGCAGAATCAATAACGTTCAACAGGCGTTTTTGGTATGTGAAAAATATTCTTCAGCAATTTTGATTGAATGAGCTATTCATAATTATACTTTTTAAATAAGTACGCTCCTATTCCCGGATATTGTTTTGGTACGAACAGGCATAGCAGGGCAAAAGCTGATTGCAGTACAATCTCTATATTTAGCATATGAAAAAAATAAGTTTGTTTATACTGATCGTTAGTGTATCAGCTATTGCAGTAGCCCAGTCCTTAACCGAAGCGGAAGCTATTCGTTTGGCGAGATTGCCGCTGCGTTGTATTGTCACTGAATTTCCTAATAAAACTTCTCATACTGCAGATGGTCCGGAAGATGCGGCGCTGTTGCCGGAACAATTGCATCCTGCTTTTTATGGTTGCCTTGACTGGCACAGTTGTGTGCA
>DASZPW010000296.1:0-6296 GCA_035550155.1 Chitinophagaceae bacterium
TCCATTGAAACAATCCTAACATGATTTTCGACATTACACTTCCCAATAATCCGGAGATAGCAGCTACTATGATCACACCAAAAAATATGAATGATGAAAGATTGGTTACCGAAGGATAACCAAGATACAAATATGGACCAACCAATGCCTGTGCGGTGAGGCCCGCAATAATAATTGCAGTAAAAAGAGCAGTCTTAAAATAACTGATATGTGTTTTGGTTAATTCTTCCACCGCAAACACAATTCCTCCTAATGGCGTATTGAATGCAGCAGCCAATCCGGCTGCAGCGCCTGTCATGATCATATTTCGTTTGGAGATTTTTGGCCACCATTTCGGCAACCATTGGTTCACTTTTCTGAATACGGATCCGGCGATCTGGATGGTGGGGCCTTCTCTTCCGATCACACCGCCTCCAAATGCCAGCACAAGACTGGATATCATTTTTACAATGATGATGCGCAGGCTTAAAAGCTTGTTTACCTTTTCATCATTTTTAGGTGTGGCTAATTCTATGGCTGCCATCACTTGCGGAATCCCACTGCCCCTTGAATATCTTGAAAAACGAACAATCACCCACCAGGATAGTACAAAACAAAGAGGTGTGATGATAAAAAGCAACCAGGCATAATGTTTGAAAATATATGTAGTACCATTCTCAGCGTAAATAAAAAGTTTAGTGTACAACACAGCGATCAATCCGGCAAGTAATGATGCCACCCAAAACGGTATTGCCTGGAGCAGGTTATTTTTTAGTCGTTCATTCCGGATATTGTCAAATGATCTCTTTAACCTGTTACGTATCTGTCTTAATAGGTTCATAATGTTCCTTCAGCTTTCTTTTTATCCTGGGGATTGCTTCATATAGATTGTTCGGATGGGGAACGGGATCTCAATATTTTCACTAAGGTATCTCTTTTGTAAACGTTTGATGAATTCATGCTGTATCAAATATTGATCGGTGAATTCCTTTCCACGTAAAATAACGGAAAAGTCAATGCTGCTGTTATTAAATTTATTGTACCTGATAAAGGGATTGAATTCAGGAACTGCTCCCTGTACTTCTTTTAATGTTTCTGTTGCAACTTCGATGGTTACTTTTTCTACTTTGTCCAGGTCACTGGAATAGCTGACGCCAAGATTGACCAATACGGCGATCTCATTTTCCGGCAAAGAAAAATTTCTTACTATGGTACTGGCCAGTTTGCTGTTGGGAATGATAATAATATTATTGGACAAAGCCCGTACTGTAGTGCTTCTCCACGCAATATCTTCTACATAGCCTTCTTCACCTGTATTTAGCTGGATATAGTGGTTAGGTTTTATCTTGCCTGATGCAATGATCTGGATACCGGAAAAAAGATTGGTGAGTGTTTCCTGCAAGGCTAATGCGACTGCTAATCCACCTACACCCAATGCAGTCAGCAGTGGCGTGATCGAAACTCCAAGGGATTGCAACAGGAATAAAAAGCCAATCGTATAAATGATGATCCGTAGAATATTACTTATGATAGAAGTAGAAGGAAGAACAGTTCCTTCAGAACTTGTTTTGTGTGTTATAAATTGAGAAATGATCTTTGCGATCACCCATGTGATCGAAAAGATCAATAATCCAATAATGACCTTTTGAACAATGAATCGGTATTTTTCCGGAACATGAGCCGCAGGTATCGCCAATGAAGCCCCTGCCAATAAAAACCAAAACACTATCCAGGGCTTAATATTATTAATGAGGATATCATCAGACTTCCACCGGGTATAGCCGGCAACATTGGATAATAATGGCACTATCCATTTCCTCACTATCAATCCTATTACGATAGCACTTACAATATAAATGGCAAGAATAAATATGTCGTGATCATTCATCATGGCTTAAATAAAATAATGCGGTTTGTTCAGCCTTCTTGAAATACGAAATGCTGTATTGATCAGCCCTACATGGCTGTACGTCTGCGGGAAATTGCCCCATTGCGATCCGTCTTCACTGACATCTTCACTTAACAAACCAAGGTGATTACTGTATTGTAAAATTGTTTCTAATGTACGTATGGCATCATCCAATCTTCCCATATAAGCCAATGCTTCGGCATACCAGAAAGAACAAACCAGGAATGTGGATTCGGGTTTTCCAAAATCATCGGCATGGCGGTACCGGTAGATCAATCCGTTGGATGATTGTAATTTTTTTTCTATTGTTTCCAGGTGTACTCGGGATCGTTCATCATCCGGGCGCAGGTATTGCATGGTGAGCAACTTCAATGTGCTGGCATCAATATTGGATGACCCAATGGCCTGCGTATATGCTTTTTCATTCGGATCATAACATTGTTCCAATAAGGCTGCAGCTCTTTTAATAACAGCATCAGCTTTTTTGATCATAGCTGTTTCATTTAATGTGGCTGCATATTTTTTGGCAGCATTGGCGCCTGCCCAGTGAAACAACAGTGTATAACTGTTTTGTTGCAACGTATTTCTGAATTCCCAGATACCTGCGTCAGGTTGCTCCAGTATGTTTTCAATTTTTTGCAGCAGCCGCTGTACAATGGATTTATAATCTACATGTGATTTATTATATATAATGAGGCGCTGGTCAAATATCAATGGAAGCACGGTGAGCAATACCTGGCCGTACACATCATTCTGCAATTGATGATACGCTGCATTGCCGATGCGGACAGGTGTGTTATTCCTGTAGCCGCTGAGGGATAAAATTTTTTCATCCAGTTTTTTTCCACCTGTAATTGAATACAGCGGTTGTATAGTATCGGGATCGTGGCTGAGAATATTCTGAATGAATTCAAAATATTTTTCCAGTTCATCAAAGTGGCCGATCATATTAAATGCCTGCAAAGTGTAATACGAATCACGAAGCCAGCAATAGCGGTAATCCCAATTTCTTCCGCTGCCCGGCGATTCAGGCAGACTGGTGGTGCCGGCAGCAATGAAACCGCCGGTATCTTCATATTGGTGCAATTTTAATGCAAGCGCTGAGCGGATCACCTGTTCCTGGAAGATATCAGGCAGGTAGCTGCTTTTGATCCATTTTTCCCAATAATGCTGCGTCAACATTAAAAATCGTTCAGCAGTGTCCGCCAGTGGTGCTTCCAATGGTTCTCCATATGTGAGTACGAGGTATTGATTTTTATTTAAAACAAAACTTTTCTTTTCGGAAATGTATACAAGCGGTATATCGGTGGTCAATCGAACCGGGCTGCCAAGATTCATAAAGCGGATATGATTACTGGCTGAATAAGTTTCCGGAATGATATTCCCATAATCTCCCCGTGGCTCACATTCCACTTTAATATGCGGCGAACCACTGAGCCATTCGATCTTTCGTACCAGCATTAACGGCCGATAATATCTTTCATATTGTAAAAAACGTGGCGCAAAATCTGTAACCCTGAATTGGCCTTGGGCAGATTCAAATTCCGTACAAAGAATATTGGTATTGGGTAAATAATATTGAGTGCTTTTATATTCTCCTTCAGGACTGATCTTAAAACAACCTCCTTTTTCTTTTGCAATTAAACCCCCGAACAAAAAGCTACTGTCGAATCCGGGCAGACACATCCATTGCACATCTGCGTTTGTGTCAATGTATGCGAGATAAGAACAATTGCCAACGATCCCTAAATTATATTTATGCATCTTCTGGTTTAATTTGGATTTTTGAGAAAAAGATGTTTTAAGAACTTTATCACTTCTTCCTGCTCGGATAGCTTATATGTTGCTGCTGTTTCTCCGGGGCCAATTTTTATCGTGACACTGTGCGGCCCCAATGCTTTGAACATATCTTCATCGGTACGATCATCGCCCAGGGCAAGTATGAAATCAGGATGAACTTCCCTGACGATCTTTTTTGCAATAGCGCCTTTATTGATATTGGTAAACCGCACTTCAATAATTTTATTTCCATCCAGCACCTGCAGGGGAGTGTTATCAATTATTTTTGATAGGGTACGGATCAACTCCCTGGAATAATAATTTCCTGTTTCGTACGGAGCATTACGGTAATGCCAGGCCAGTGAAAATTTTTTCTCTTCAATAAAAGATCCTTCGCACTTGTTGGAGCAATGCTCCATAGCAGAAATTATATCTTTTTTCCAATCTTCATCCTTATCTGTCAGTTCTTTCCATCGTTCTCCCGGGTATTTGATCAGGGCGCCATGTTCTGCAACAATGATCAGGTTCATGGTGCCCAGCCATTTACCCAGTGTTGCACTGTCTCTTCCGCTGATGATGACCACATTATTTTTTTCATCAGATGTCAAAACCGATAAAGTGCGGATGACATCTTCATTGGGTGCAGATAAAGACGGGAATTTCACTAACGGCATAAGTGTCCCGTCGTAGTCAAAGAATAAAAGTCTTTTTTCAGAATTTTTTACTTTTTTACTGATCGTTTGGTAATCGTCCATTTCAAGCATACAAGTCCCTTTTCATTCCTTCAAATCCCATCGAAATTACAACCACTTATTGTAAAGGGAATTTAAAATATTTTATTTAATTGATTGCAGGGCATTTAAAAAAAACCAAAGGGCGCCCAAAAGGGCACCCTTTTCTTTCTTATCACTTAAACTATGAGAAAAATTTAAAGCCCTTATTTAATTAATAATTTTATTTAACGGATCATTTATCTGAATTGGAAGTGCCTGTGGTACTTCCGGAATTATTGGTTTTATTTCCATCTTCTTTTTGCTGATCGATCCATTTTTGAATGGTCTCTGTATATCTCTTTGCGTCTGCATTCCCTTCATCGATCGCTAATACTTTATTGAACCAATCCAATGATTTTTCATAATCTTTTTTGATGTTGGCTTCGTAGCCTCCGAGATAACTATAGGCGGCGATCAAGGTACTCTTGTTGGCTTGTTTGTCGGCTTCAGCTACTTCTACCAGTTTTTCATAGTGAGGAACGGCAAGCCCTAACTCCATTGTAGTGTCAATGGCTGCATTACTCCTGGCTCGCCATAAATATCCATAGAGCTGTGTTGGATATTTTTCAGAATAAAGTCCGAAAACGGAATCTGCATACTGAAAGTTGCCGGCGAAATATAAAGAAATACCCCAGTTGAACAGATCTACGTTGTTGGGGGATTTGGTTTGCGTATAGATCTTTTCACGCCATTCAGCTTCCTGTGTGTACTCTTTCAAATCTTTGTAAAGAGTCACGATATTTCTCATGAATTGTTCTTTGTCTTCATCCTTTTGTGCAGCAGACAAAGCTTTTTTATACCATTCAGCCGCATCACTTTTCTGATCATTTTTTTCAAGAAGGCTTGCTTTGAGTGCATAATCCTTCATCACATAATTCTTTTCATTTTCTTTTGCAAAATAAGTGTTGATGGCCTGAAGCGCCTGTATCGAATCGCCTTGCTCGTCATAACAATAGGAGATCATTTTATATAATCTTGGTTTGGCAGAATCGCCCAGGTGGTTGATGATCTTTTGAGCTGTCTGTATTGCTTCAGGATATTTTTTTGTAACATAAAACAGATCGGCCTTCATATAATCTATCTGCACGGAAGGATCTGCCGCAGCAATGTATTCGTCCATGTATTTTTTTGCCTGATCAAAATTCCCGGCATAGAAATAATAATTGTACAACTCCAGCAGGGAAGGTGCATAGCTCTTATCTGCCTGTACTGCATCGGTGAATTGAGGTACATAGAGGTCAACATTGTTCTGGCTTTTGAAGATTTCACCCAACTTGTGATGTGCTTCGGCAAGTTTCGGATCCAGTTCTAATGCCTGGGTATACATTTTGAAAGCATTGGAGCCATCCAGTTGTTTGCGGTACGCATCGCCCATCAGTAAATAAAGCGTTGCATTTTTCTTAGCTCTTTTTTTTGCTTTATCCAGCAGTTCAATCGCTTTATTTGCATCACCGTTGGGGCTGCTGATATACACTTTAGCTGCTGCCATCAGCAGATCAGGGTTTTTATATTTTGTTGATGAAAGCAGATCGTCAATTTTTTTATCAGCCTCTTCTTTGTCGCCCTTGTTGAGCAACATATGTGCATATGCTATCGAAACCAATGGATGATCTTTTTCTGAGAAATTATTTTTTTCTGCCTGCTCCATTGCTTTTTGCAACAGCATATTTGCATCCGGATCTTTGTGCTCCATCATATACAATTCGCTGAGGTAATAATAAGCTTCTGGCTGATCAGGTTGAGCATGCACAATATTTTTCAGAATATCCTCTGCTGAATTCCATTTTTCATAATAAATAAATTCTTTAGCCTGGTCCAGGGTTTGTGTCCGGGCTGCGATCGTAAAAAATGTTAGT
>DASZPW010000297.1:0-2261 GCA_035550155.1 Chitinophagaceae bacterium
GGAGTTTTGCTTTTTGCAGCTCCCTGCTGTCGGCTTCCTTTTTGACTGGAAAATTTTTTCTCATCATCAAAATCATCATCATTCTCGTCGGTGTATTCGGCACGGGGATCATTGGATTTTACAATGCCTAATTCCTGGCGAAACAAATCATAATCCACATCAAATTGATTCAAAATTTGCGTAGCAATATTTTCTTTGTTTTTGAGGATGGAAAGCATCAGGTGTTCCGTTTCAACTGTAGCACTTTTCAAAGCTTTTGCTTCGAGTACGGTAACACGGATCACTTTTTCTGCCTGTTTGGTTAATGGAAGACTGTTGATATTCGCAATATTTTTTCCTGTTTTATCTTTTACCGCCAACTCGATTTCCTTTCTCAATTCATAGAGGTCGACATTAAAGCTTTTCAGGATACGGACGGCGGTGTTATCGCCTTCCCGGATCAATCCGAGCAACAGGTGCTCGGTGCCGATGAAATCATTTCCCAACCGTAAAGCCTCTTCCCTGCTGAACGATATGATTTCCTTTACTTGTGCTGAAAAATTATTATCCATTTTTAAGATAATTGGTTCTAATACAATATTAACAAATAAATTTGACACTGGTTTTCCCGTAATTATAAACGGAATGTTGATAAACTCAGTGCTATGGAGTTCAAAAGAGATACCAAAGAGAAATTTCATGTCATCACGCTGCCTGGCCCTGCTCTTTCTGCTACTATGACAGAAGAAATCACTGTTTATTTACTCTCTCACCTGCAAAATGACGTTAAAAACGTTGTACTGGTATTAAAAGACATTAATTCCATTGATAATGCTGCGGCCGAAGCACTGGTCAATGTGCAACAGAAATTCTATGAGAATAACGTTTCCTTCGTGATCTGTGAACTTCAAAAACCCGTGGAAAAATTTTTAGATGAAAATGAACTTTTGGAGATAATGAATGTTACACCTACTCAAAGTGAAGCGTTTGACATTGTACAGATGGAAGAGATAGAAAGAGAAATGATGGATGAGGGAAACCAATAAAGGGAAAATCAAAAATTCAAAAATTGAAGCAGCAAATACTTCCCGATAAGACTCTTGGATTTTTAGCTTTTACTTTTGACTTTTATAAATTTACTCATGCTTGCTGTCACCATTCTCGGTAATAATTCTGCAGTACCAGCTTTCGACAGGCATCCAACCAGCCAGGTCGTGACAACTGATGGCACCAGTTTCCTGGTAGATTGTGGCGAAGGGACGCAAATACAAATGATCCGCTACAAGATCCGGCGAAGCAAAATATCGCACATATTTATTTCCCATCTTCATGGCGATCATTATTTCGGACTTGTTGGCCTAATTAATAGTTTCGGATTGTTGAACCGTCAGCAAGACTTGCACATTTTTGCCCCTTCGCCATTGCAGCAGCTTATAGAATTGCAGTTGAAAGTGGCAGATACCATTTTACCGTATAATCTCTATTTTCACACTATCCGCAATGAAGGTGTTTTGCTGGATGAAGAAAAATTTTCTGTGAAATGTTTCCGCACCAATCATCGCATCGAATGTTACGGATTTGTTTTTGCTGAAAAGAAAAGACCCCGCCGTTTACTCCCCGAAAAAACAAGAGAATTTGAAATACCCGCATATTTTTATGACCGGCTCACTCATGGTGAAGATTATATAAAAAAAGATGGAACGGTAATAAAGAATGAATGGGTAACTGAAGAAGGAGCAAAAGAGAAAATGTATGCATTCTGCGCCGACACTAAATATGATGAATCCATCATTCCGCATTTCGCCGGAGCCGATCTGATCTATCACGAAACAACGTATCTCGACAACTTAGTGGAAAGAGCGACGGCACGATTTCACTCTACATCAAAGCAAGCAGCACTAATCGCACAAAAAGCACATGTGAAAAAATTGCTTATTGGACATTTCAGCAGCAAGTATGATACGTTAGAAGAATTTGAAGCAGAAGCGAGAACGGTTTTCGAAAACACCGAACTCGCCATTGAAGGAGTCTCGTACCAGGTTTGATCTACTAAATATTTCTAAGTTCTTGCAGATTCAATTCATCAACCATTGATAAAACAACGGAAATTCTTTTCGCCATGTTTGTTCATTATGTTTTCCATCATCCCGGATCACCGCGGTCATTTTTGAATGAGACACTTTACTCATCCCTTCCATTGCTTTCAACATATCCGTTACCATGGAGTCGCTTTCTTTTTTACCTGCATAGAAATAGATCTTTGAATGTACTATTTTACCTTT
>DASZPW010000298.1:0-26530 GCA_035550155.1 Chitinophagaceae bacterium
GCTTTGCAGATACCCGGATTTGTTTTTTATCTTTGAAAGAATGGCAACCGATCCGAAATTTCATCAGTTACTGGGATACCAGATCCGAAAGGTTCTTGGCAAGGACAAGAATGCTGCACTCACCCGCTATGAATATGCCAAGGGGGCAACAATGCTTCGCCGAAGCGCCTGGCATGAATTGCGGAATATCATTCTGATGATCGCCGGTATTTCTTCAGCCGCTTTCGGGCTGGAAGGTTTCCTGATCCCAACCGGTTTTATTGACGGCGGTGTTACCGGTATTTCATTGCTTGCAAGCCGTGAATCGCAGCTATCGCTTTCCGTTTTTATTGTATTGATCAATCTGCCTTTCATTTTTTTAGGGTGGCAGCAGATCGGAAAAACGTTTGCGATAAAAAGTATAATCGCTATTGCTTTGTTGGCAACTGTGCTTGCTTTTGTTCATTTCCCCGTTGTCACCAACGATAAATTATTAGTATCCGTTTTCGGAGGATTTTTTTTAGGCGCCGGTATCGGGCTTACGATTCGTGGCGGCGGAGTCATTGATGGAACGGAGATCCTTGCCATTTACATGAGCAGAAAGAGAAGCCTGTCAGTAGGCGACTTTATTTTAATATTCAACATTATCATATTTTCTGTTGCTGCTTATTTACTTTCACCGGAGGTAGCGCTCTATTCCATTCTTACCTATATGGCTGCCTCCAAAACAGTTGATTTTGTGTTAGAGGGTATAGAAGAATTTACCGGTGTTACCATTATATCAACCCATAGCCACGAGATAGCTGATATGATAAAAGTAAAAATGGGCCGTGGCCTGACGATCTATTCAGGTAAAAAAGGATATGGAAAAAGAGGCGAAAAACATGATAGCACGGATATTATTTTTACCGTGATAACCAGGCTGGAAATCAGTCGACTGACCAATGAGGTGGAACGAATTGACCCCAATGCTTTCATGGTAATGCAAAGCATTAAAGATACTCATGGAGGCATGGTAAAAAAACGACCTTTAAAATAAACGAAGGTTTTAGAAAATCTTTCTTTAAAAAAACAAAATCCCTTCGTACCTTTTCATCACATTCCCGCCCTTTGGATAACGCCTTATCCAAAAATCTACTTAAAAATCTTGCTATGCTGAAAAGAACCCAGGGTCGCTTGTTACTCACTTTATTGGTAATTACCGGCCTGGCAGGAACTTTAAACAACACGTCTCTCTCTCTGAAAGAAAGGAAATTTGCTATTAACCTGGTGAAAAATGACCGAATTGAATTATTTAAAGCCGTCAGCGGTTTATCAAATGACCAACTTGATTTCAAAAAAGATCCGCATAACTGGTCAATAAAGCAATTCATCTATCACATCTCGGCATCCGAAAAAAATTCATGGAATCTATTGGCCGCTGTTATGAAAGCTGCTCCTAATCCGGAAAAAAGGTCGTTGATCACACTAACGGACGATCAATTGGTCGCATCCATGGAAGATCCCTCTTCTGACTTACTAACAACTGAAACAGCTGATACCAAAAAAACAACATTCAGATCCGTAACAGAAGCATTGGAATCTTTCAAACTGCAGAGAGCGGAGCTTTTAAAATACCTGAAATTAAGCACGGAAGACCTGAGAGATCATGTAATTCAAATGCCATTTGGATGGATTGATTGTTACCAGTTTTGCCTGATGATCGGCTCACACAGTGACCGGCATATAAAACAGATCGAAGCATTAAGAACCGATCCCAAGTTTCCGTCCCGGTAGTTCCGGTCTTGTAAATGAACTCAAGGTTGAAAAACCTAAGCCCCAAATCCCCGTAAGGACGAGGGGCTTTTTGTTTATGGATCTGTTTTTTTATAAACACCCGGTTGATGCCGCTCCATCCAGCGTTCAGGTTTTCCCAAAGGAGTAAACCCAAATTTAGAATAAAGAGTTTGAGCATCTTTTGTTGCCAATGTGAATCGCCTCAGACCTTGCAATTGCGGATGATCAATAATAAATTGCATTAAAAGTTTAGAAAGTCCTTTGCCCCTTTCCTGCTCCAGTACAAACACATCAGCGAGGTATGCGAATGTTGCGAAATCGCTCACTACCCTGGCAAATCCAACTTGTTGTTCGTTTTTATAAATTCCGAAACATAAAGAATTATCAATGCTTTTTTGATCAACATTAATCGGAATACCAGCTGCCCAATATGAATGATGACACAAATATTCATGGACCAGCGGTATATCGATCTTTAATTTATCTGTCGATATAAAGTACTCTTTCGTCATTGCTGATGTTTTGTGCAAAAATCAATAATTTTCTGATGCACAAGCTCCACGTTCAGTATTTCCACGTTGCAATTAGTAAAACAACTATTGGATAAACTCAAGCTAAATCATAATTTGTGTGCGCAAAAAGTAGTATGAGAAAAACGCTTATCCTTCTTTCTTTTTTATTCCTGTTTTCTTCCTGTAAGAAAGCTGTTGAACATATACTCCAGGATGCCGTCATTTCTGCAATGACTGATGGACAATGGGTGATCACCAGTTTTACTGAGAACGGTACAGATATCACATCCAGTTTCACCGGATACAAATTTCAATATTACAGTAACAAGACAGTGGATGCAATTAAAAACGGTACCGTTGAAAAAACCGGAAGTTGGGACGGCAGCGCTTCTTCCATGACGACCTGGGCAAATTTTCCCGGGGCCACTTCCCCACTTGACCTGATCAATGGTACCTGGCATATTAATAATAACAGCTGGACCTATGTGGTGGCTTCGCAAACAAATGGCACCGACTCAAAAACGATGCGGCTGGATAAACAATAAATAAGGCACTAAACCGTATTAAACATTCCTACCCTAAGCATGTCATAACCCTATGAACGCATGCTATTAATTTCGGGGCAAATGTCCGATCTTGCCTTATAAATGTTGTTAGAAACATTTCCGCCTTAATAAAGAACATTAAACCAATTGTTTTTGAAGCAACGAGATCACCATACCCTTTTAAAACTGATCGCTGCATTTGCAACAGTATTCCTGATCTTCAGTATTCCGGCTTACAACCAGGCACCTTCGGCAAATTTTACTGCAACTCCTTTAGCCGGATGTTCGCCGTTGTTTGTCAACTTCCAGGACCTCTCCAACGGAAACCCAACCTCATGGAAATGGGATTTCGGTAACGGAAATACTTCAACACTTCAAAATCCTTCAGCCACATATTTTACCCCCGGCCAATACACCGTTAAGCTTACTGTAACTAATGCAAGCGGAAGCAATACATTAACCCGTACTCAATACATTACTGTATACGAAGCACCCACAGTTAGTTTTACTGCAAACAATACTTCCGGATGTTTTCCGCTGCATGTTCAGTTCACCGATCAATCCACTGCAGGTTCAGGAAATACAAATGTGAGCTGGCAATGGGATTTTGGTAACGGGCAAACTTCCACACTTCAAAATCCTTCGATCTCTTATACCACAGCAGGAACATTTTCTGTGACGTTAAAAGTCACTAACGACAAGGGATGCAGTAGAGTATTGAGCATTCCTAATTATGTATCTGTCACACCCGGGGTGCATTCAACTTTTACAAACACTATTGCAACTGTTTGCCGGCCTCCGGCAGATATTAGTTTTACCAATACCTCCACCGGTCCCGGTGCATTGACCTGGTTTTGGGATTTTGGCGATGGCAATACCTCCGTCCTGCAAAATCCGGTTCACACCTACACTGCGGCTGGCAGTTATCCGGTTACGTTGGTAACAACAAGTTCCGGCGGTTGTAGTGATACGCTTCGGTCAGCTGTGCCTGTTGTTATCGGCGGCATTACCACGTCTTTTAATTTTCCTGCCAATGTTTGCGTCAATTCCACTGTAACATTTACAAACACTTCGGTTCCGGTTCCAACAAGCTCCATCTGGAATTTTGGTGATGGCGGGACTTCCGTATTGATCAATCCTTCCCATACATATACATCAGCCGGCACATACAGCATAAAACTTAATAACAATTATGCACATTGCGCTGATTCTGCTTCGCAAAATATTACAGTAAACCCATTACCCGTTCCGGATTTCAAATCACCTGACACGATAGGTTGTCAACCGCCATTGACCGTTAATTTCCAGGATCAAACATCAGGTGCTGTAAGTTGGCAATGGAATTTTGGAGATGGTTCAACTTCCACACTTCAAAACCCGGTACATACCTATACCAATTATGGTAATTACAACGTGACACTCGTTGTTACAAATTCTTTCGGATGTACAGACACGATAATAAAAAATAATTTTATCAAAATAAAAAGAGCTACGATAAGCATCCCATCCTTGCCCGCTAATGGTTGTGTCCCTTTTACCATATCGCCGGTTGCTACTATCAATGCGCTGGACCTTGTCACTTCTTATCTGTGGGATTTTGGTGATGGAACGACCTCTAATCTTGCAACACCTTCTCATACGTACAGCACACAGGGAACATATACTATATCACTCATCATCACAACCAGTACCGGCTGCAGTGATACATTACGTATAAACAATGCAGTAAGGGTAGGTACCAACCCGGTGGTAGATTTCTCTGCGACTCCTACTACTCAGTGTGCTACACAAATGGTACAGTTCACTGACCTTTCGGCACCTGTCGATCAATGGCAGTGGAATTTTGGCGATGGAGGTACCTCGACTCTGCAAAATCCAAGTCATGCATATGCAATGCCCGGAATATATTCAGTAACGCTGATCGCAAGCAATAATGGTTGCCCCGGCACCATAGTAAAAACTAATTACATCAATGTACTTCCTCCGGTTGCGAATTTCAGTTTTGCAGCAAATTGTTCTGACCGTACCCAATTCACTTTTACTGATCAATCTACAGGGCCTTTTACCTGGTTGTGGGATTTTGGCGATGGAAATCCGACATCAAATCTGCAAAATCCCGTTCACAGTTTTCCTACATTAGGAAACTATATAGTAACACTGACGGTAACAAACGGATCCTGCTCCAATACAATAAAACATACAGTCCATGCAATAGATGTAAACCCGGATTTTAATTCTACAGCAACATCCGGATGCAAACCAGCCTTTACGACTTTTACGGCTACAAACATTACCACAACCGATATATCGACTTACTTCTGGAATTTTGGTGATGGTATCACAACCACCACTACACTTTCTTCGATAAACCATATCTATAATAATTCAGGTACATATACGGTTACTTTGATCACGAAAGATATAAACGGATGCCAGGACACAATTACTAAAACAAATTATTTCAGGGTCAATGGGCCGATCGCAAATTTTACTGCCATAGACACCGCAGGATGTGTTGGACTGACTACATTATTCAACGACCTTTCCACGAATGATGGCGTTAATAACATTGTCAGTTGGCACTGGGATTTTGGTGATGGTACTGTGCAAACATTCGCCGGTCCGCCATTTCAGCATGTTTACAATATAGCAGGAATATATTCTGTAAAACTGAAAGTAACAGATGCTGCAGGATGTTCTGATAGTCTGATCAAATTAAATCAAATTATCGCCACTTCTCCACATGCATTATTTACTTCAATTGATTCGCTCACATGCCCGGGAGCTACAGTTCGTTTCCAAAACACATCAACTTCTGTTTATCCAGTAACCAGTTCCTGGGATTTTGGTGATGGCAGCACCATAAATACTGTGGGTACTACAGCTGTTACCCATTCCTATCTTTCTCCCGGAGATTATACAGTGATACTGAAAATAGTTGATTCGGTTGGCTGCGCTGATTCGCTGATCAAGAACCTTTTTGTTCATGTAGAAAATCCTGTTGCAGATTTTATCATGAGTGATTCAGTTAGCTCATGTGTTCCCTTACAGGTGCAATTCACCAATACTTCAACTTATTTTTCATCCTTATTCTGGGATTTCAATCCCGGTAATACTTCAATTGCCAACCCGGTTCATTACTATTCGTTACCGGGAACATATTCTGTAATGCTGATCGCAACAAGCCGCGGGGGCTGTAAGGATACAACGTATAAAACTATCACTATCTATGATACTGCCGGATCACGGATTGATTATTTACCAATAAATGGCTGTAAACCTTTATCGGTGAACTTCACAGCATTTAGTCCGGGTCCCGCCACCTATCTATGGGATTTTGGTGATGGCACTTCGCAAACTACTATTTTACCTTCCACAAATCATATATACAATTCATTTGGAGATTTTTTACCGAAGGTCATCTTCCAGGATCCCTCCGGTTGCCTGATCCCTGTTACAGGTATTGATACAATTCACATTATTGGAGCCAATGCTAAATTTGGATTTGATAAAAATCTTTTATGCGATAATGGGCCAATTAGTTTTTCTGATTCCACCACTTTCAATGATCCGGTAATTAGTTATAACTGGAATTTTGGCGACGGAGGAACTTCTCCACAACAAAACCCGATCCATCAATATAATGCTCCCGGCAATTATTCAGTGACATTGTCAATACAAACTCAAACCGGTTGCAGCGATATGATCACATTACCCAACGCAATAAAAGTGGTACAAAGCCCATCCATAGCAATAACAGGTGATACTGATGCATGCATTAATTCATCTTTGTTACATTCCGGAATTTTTAATTTCCCGGATACATCCCTGGTCACATGGCAATGGAATTTTCCAAATGGAAATAGCTCCACGCAACAAAATCCTCCAGCGCAAACATATACTGTCGCCGGAAATTTTGTAATATCAGCAATTGCAACTAATAGCAGCGGATGCAAAGACACGGCCTTGCAAAATATAATCATTTATCCATTGCCCACCGTTGCAATGCCAGGCACCATGACCATTCAAAATGGATTTCCCGTAACCATACCGGCCATTTATTCAGCCAACACTATAAACTGGGTTTGGTCACCGTCCCAGGGACTGAGTTGCACGGATTGTCCGCAACCATCTGCAGGCCCGAAATTCAATACAGATTATACTGTCACCTTCACCGATCAGAATGGCTGTGTAAATACCGGGCTTATTCATGTCATTGTGATTTGTAAAAACGCCAATTTGTTCATGCCAAATACCTTTTCTCCCAATGGAGATGGAAGTAATGATGTTTTTTATCCGAGAGGGAAAGGCCTTGACCGTGTGAAGTCATTACGGATTTTTGACCGTTGGGGCGAAGTAGTATTTGAACAAAATAATTTTCCGGTCAACGATCCTTTGTATGGATGGAATGGAACTTATAAAGGTAAAAAACCACAAGCCGGAGTGTATGTGTACCAGGTAGAAGTATATTGTGATAATGGCGACATCATCAAACTGGATGGAAATGTTGCGTTGATACTTTAAAAGAATTAACATGACGATTTTTAAAAAAATAAAAATTGTTTGGTTGTTGCTTTTCATGCAGGCTTTTTGGAACATAGCGTCTGCACAGGATATTCATTTCTCCCAATTTTTCGAAACGCCATTATTACGAAATCCATCATTGGCAGGAATATATACTGGAGATGTAAGAGTACAGGCTGTTTACAGGGATCAATGGAACAGTGTAACGAATGCCTACCGAACAGGTTCGGTAAATGCAGAGTATAAAATGTCCGTTGGAAAGTCCAACGATTTTATGACTGCCGGAATGGAAATTTTGTATGACCGTGCCGGAACCATCGGATGGACAACAACACAATTGTTGCCTGCTTTTAATTATCATAAATCATTAAGTAATGAACGTAACCGCTATTTATCTCTCGGATTCATGGGCGGAGTAGTACAACAATATTTCGACCGGTCAAAGATCACCACCAACAGCACTTATGACGGGCTCGGAGATGGCGAATCACTTCAACGGGCAAGTTTTACTTTTATTGATGGAAGTGTTGGCATGAGTTATAATTCTGCATTGGATGATAACCCCAATAATAATTTTTTTATCGGTGCCGCTTATCATCACTTTAATCATCCAAGCAATTCTTTTTACCGAAACGCTAAAATTCAATTACCATCCAAATGGGTTTTTTCCGGAGGTATAAAATTTGAAGTAACAGATTATACTTACCTGACCATACAGGCAGATCATTCCATACAGAACGGATCTGCAGAAACAGTGGCCGGTGCTATGTATGGATTAAAGTTGGGGGCCGACCCTGATCATCCGGACTATACAGTTCATGCCGGTACTTTTTTGCGATGGAATGATGCATTGATCCCTGTGATAAAACTGGACTACAGTCCCTTTTCAGTGGTATTAAGTTATGATGTAAATATTTCTCCGCTCAAAACATCCAGCTATGGACGTGGAGGATTTGAAATGTCGGTCTCCTATATCGGCTTTTTGAATAAATACAAATCCACTCAAAACTCCACACTTTGTCCAAGATTTTAATGATGAATTTTGGATTTACATGAACAAAATATTTGCAGAATTGTTTTTCCTGATGTAATTAACCTGAATATTTTTTTACAAAAAAAATCAAACCATGACTATCGAACCGGGACAAAAGGCACCTGATTTTACTTTATATAGCAGCGAAAAAGAGAAGATCAACCTGTCAGAACTGAAAGGACAAAATGTGTTGCTTTTATTTTTTCCACTGGCATTTACTAGTACCTGCACCACCGAATTATGTTCTGTTCGTGATACTATCAGTTTTTATAACAATGTCAATGCAAAAGTTTTAGGTATTTCTGTTGATTCCCTTCATACGCTTGCAAAATATAAAGCTGAACAACAACTCAATTTTACGTTACTGAGTGATTTTAATAAAGAGGTATCCGAATCTTATGGCTCACTATATGAAATGTTTGGATATAATATGAAAGGAGTTTCAAAGCGGTCCGCTTTTGTTATTGATAAAGAAGGGATCGTTCGCTATGCCGAAGTGCTGGAAAATGCTTCCGAAATACCCGATTTTAGCTCTATTGACAAAACTTTGACACAATTGCAATAAAACCCGGCATACCCTTTTTGTCTTAGGTATATGACCCAATTACTTAGTACAATTACGATTTTTATGACAAATGGCTTGTGTGGTCAAAAAAAACAAAATATTATTGTAATTTAAAAGTAAATTTGTCGCCTTGAAGAGAACTTTACTTATACTGTCCATTATTCTATTTACCGCTACTTACTCCAGGGCACAGGTGTCTCGAAACAACCCTATACCTGAGAATACAGTAGTAGTATTAAAGATTTATCCCAATCCCGCCACTTCTTATATCACATTTGATTTTCAAAAAGGTTTTGAAAAAGGATTCCTGATCCAGGTATATAATTTTCTTGGCAAAAAAATGTACGAATCACAGGATCTGTCTGATAAAACAACTTTGAACCTTTCAGACTACAACCGCGGTGTGTATATCTATCATTTGGTAGATCGCAGCGGCAAGGTTATCGATTCCGGAAAATTCCAGGTTTCCAAATAATCCATTTAATGCTTTAGCGGAACTGTTCTGCAGTACTCAACTTACTTCAACGATAAGAAATTTTAAATACCAGGTGCTTTCAATTTCTCTTATCACCGGGTGATCGGCAGATTGTGTCTGGAATGTCACTTGCCTGATCTTCTTACGGGCATCTTTTGCCGCCATATCAATGATCTGAAGAAAAAGTTCAGGAGCTACAAGATTTGTACAGGATGAAGTGACTAAAAATCCTCCCGGCTTCAATAGCTTCATTCCGCGGAGATTGATCTCTTTATACCCGGTAATGGCTTTCTGAATTGTATCCCGGCTTTTGGTAAATGCCGGCGGGTCGAGCATCACTACATCAAATTGCTTTCTTTCCTTTGACCATTGCTTCAATACATCAAATGCATTGGCTGCTTCGAATTGACAAATTTTTTGCAGACCATTCAATTCAGCATTTTTCCTGGCTTGCAGCACCGCATTTTCAGAAATATCAATTCCCAAAACAGATTTTGCGCCGTAATGTGCCGCATGAATTTCAAAAGTGCCTGTGTAAGTAAAGGCACCTAACACTTCTGCTCCATTCACGATATGTTGAATGTGTCTGCGGTTATCTTGCTGATCCAGAAAGTAACCAGTTTTTTGTCCGTTCTCTATATCAACATTGAATTTAAGGCCATTTTCATGAATAATAATATTTGTGTTGAATGCAGGCGATAAAAATCCTTTTTGTTGCGGGAGCCCTTCTAATTCCCGGACGGGTACGTCATTTCGTTCATAAATTCCTTTTGGTTGAAAGATCGTATTCAGTGCCTTAACGATTGCAGGTTTCCAGATGTCTATTCCTAAGGCAAGAGTTTGAATAACGAAATAATCATTGAATTTATCAATGATCAGTTGTGGCAACGAATCAGCTTCGCCAAAAACCAGCCGGCAATTTTCAGTATAGCCTAATTTTTTTCTGTATTCCCAGCACTGACTGATACGATCAATAAAAAATGTTTCATTGATCTCTTCATTTTTATTCCTGGTAAGCAATCGGATCAATATTCTTGAAACCGGGTTGATATATCCCTTGCCAACGAATTTTTTGTCATGTGTAAATACTTCAACGATCCCTCCAGCGGGGGTAGCAGTGTCCCAATTTTCCACCTCGTTATTGAAGATCCAGGGATGTCCATTCAACACACGGGGCGATATTTTCTTTTTCAGATAAATTGCAGCCATAAAAACCCGCAAGGTAAACAAACAAAAGCGAGAACGCCGGCGTTTGCTATTAATTCGGACAACGCTGACAGCTATTCCTTTCCGGCCTGATCTACATTATTAACTGAGAGACAATTTGTCCCATTAGCTGCTATTGGCAGTATTATTGACAACCTTACCTTTGCACTCAATTTATTATGATATGTCGCAAAAGGATATGAACGAAAAGGATAAAAATATTCCTGAAAATAACGCTGAAATGGATATTAACACCGACGAAAACCTGAGCGGTGTTACCCATCTGAACGAACCAGTAGCCGAAGATTCTGAGCTTGATAAATTAAAAGCCGAATTGGAGGACATGAAAGATAAGTACCTGAGAAAGGTGGCGGAATTTGAAAATTTCAAAAGAAGGAATGCAAAGGAGCGAATGGAACTGATCCAGACCGCCGGAAAGGAAGTGATCATTGATTTATTAGATGTGCTGGATGATTGTGACCGGGCTCAAAAACAGATTGAAAACAGTAATGATGTAAAAGAGGTCCGTGAAGGTGTGTTATTAGTGTTCAATAAACTCAGAAATATTTTGCAGTCAAGAGGCCTGAAAGCCATGCAAACAATCAACGAAGAATTCAACCCTGATCTGCATGAAGCTGTGACTGAGATCACTGCTCCATCGGAAAAACAAAAAAGTAAAGTGCTGGATGAAATTGCGAAAGGCTATTATTTGAATGACAAGATCATCCGTCATGCGAAAGTGGTAGTAGGTAAATAAGTTTAACCAGGCAAAACGAAACATGGCAAAAAGAGATTATTACGAAATATTAGGTGTCAGCAAAACTGCAACAGCGGATGAAATCAAAAAAGCATACCGTAAAGTTGCCATGCAGTATCACCCGGATCGTAACCCCGGAGATAAATCGGCCGAAGAAAAATTCAAGGAAGCAGCAGAAGCGTACGAAATATTAAGTGATGCAGATAAAAAAGCACAATACGACCGGTATGGGCATGCAGGCGTAAGTGGTAACGGACGTCCGGGTTCAGGTGGTGGTATGAATATGGAAGACATCTTCAGCCAGTTCGGTGATATTTTCGGAGATGATCTTTTCGGTAGTTTCTTTGGCGGAGGCGGCGGTAGAGGCAGGGCCCAGCGCAGCCGCGGAGTGAGAGGCAGTAACCTGCGCATCAAACTAAAACTTACTTACGAAGAGATTGCAAAAGGTGTAACGAAAAATATCAAAGTAAAAAAATACACTGTTTGCACTACATGCGGCGGTAGCGGCGCCAAAGATAAAAGCAGTGTACACACCTGTAGCACATGCGGTGGAAGCGGTCAAATAAGAAGAGTGCAAAACACATTCCTTGGCCAGATGCAAACAGTGACTACTTGTCCAACATGTAGTGGTGAAGGAATCACAATTGCAGCAAAATGCCCCGCCTGCCGTGGTGAAGGAAGAGTATATGGAGAAGAAGCGATAAGTATTGACATCCCAGCCGGTGTGCAGGAAGGAATGCAACTAAATATAAGTGGTAAAGGAAATGCAGGAGAAAGAGGCGGTATGCCCGGCGACCTGATCATTGTGATAGAGGAAGAACCACATAAAGAACTGCATCGGGAAGGATTGAATGTCGCTTACGATCTGCATATCTCATTTACTGACGCTGCTTTTGGTGCACAGATTGAAGTACCTACCATTGACGGAAGAGCAAAAATTAAAATTCCTGCAGGCACACAAAGCGGAAAAATCTTCCGGTTAAAAGGGAAAGGCTTTCCTGCAGTGAACTCATATGAAAAAGGAGATCAACTTATTCATGTAAATATCTGGACTCCTCAACACTTAACTCCGGAAGAAAAAGCAATGCTGGAAAAGTTAAGTCATTCACCGAATTTCAAACCTCAGCCGGATAAGAACGAGAAAAGCTTTTTTGATAAAGTAAGAGAAATGTTCTCCTGAAGGATCAGTAACGGGAGGATCTCCCTTTTTTCTTTTTTTGCTTTGAGTACAGATTTTTTGCCTGCTGCACCAGGGTTACAAATTCATTTTGCAACACATTTTTTTCATCTGCTGATCCTGTCGCAAGGGAAAGTACATCATTCCATCCGATCGCTTTCATAAAAGGCGATTCCCGTAGTAACGAGCCGAACATGATCACCGATGCTGCAAGCCGATAAGAAGAATCAATTTCCTCAAATGGAGTAAATTCAAACCGGCTTTTGAACAAAGCGTTTTGCCCGGAAGTATCATTGGGTAATCTATATCGCACATTCATTTGAGCGAAATTGTTTACTTGCAGATTATTTTGCACAGCATCCTGGTTCATTTCCGTTGGTTCGATCTCAAAAACCACTTCGGTGGAATTTCCGGAACCGATCTCCCCACCTTCCACTTCCGTGAGAGAATCTTTTAAAGCACTCACTTTGTTATCAAACCCGATCAGCCGGTATTCTTTCACATAATCGGGATTGAATTCAACATTCATGTACACATCATCTGCAACCGCAAATAAAGTTTGTGTGAATTCCATCAGTAATATTTTTTCCGCTTCCTGGTAACTGTCCAGGTAAGCAAAGTTTCCGTTCCCTTTCCTAGCCAGCGTCTGGATCTTTGAATCTTTATAATTGCCCATTCCAACTCCTAAACAAGTGAGATAAACACCGGATTCACGCTGGCGTGAGATAAGATCATCTAATTCTTCTTCCGTTTTGGAACCTACATTAAAATCTCCGTCCGTTGCCAATATCACCCGGTTATTCCCTCCTTTGATAAAATGATTCCTGGCCAGGCCATATGCCATACGGATGCCCGATTCTCCCGGTGTGGATCCGCCAGGCGTTAATTCATCAATTGCTTTCTGAATTTTTTCTTTTTCGGCACCACTCGTTGGTTGCAACATGACGCCGACAGTACCACCATACACAACGATCGAAACGGTATCCTTTACTCTCAGATTATTTACCAGCATGTGAAATGCTGATTTCAATAAAGGTAACCGGTTAGGCATATCCATCGAGCCGGAAATGTCGATCAGGAAAACCAGATTACTCGGCGGTAAAGAATCAAGATTTAGTTTACGGGCGGAAAGATTGATATAATATAATTCATTGTCGGGATTCCATGGACAAGAGGTTAAAGTCGTTTTTATATTGAACACATCTTTTCCGGCAGGTTCGGTGTAATTAAAATTAAAATAGTTCAGCATTTCTTCTATACGCACCGCATCCGGAGGTACAATGGAATTAAAATGGATAAATCGTCTTACATTACTATAAGATGCCTTGTCAATATCCAGCGACATACCAGTGACAGGAAATTTCCTGGCATTGATAAAATGATTTTCCACAAGGCTTGCATAAGTCTCATCACCGGTGAACCATTTTTTTTGTTCATCCCGCTGGAGATCTTTTGTCAACGAGATGAGCCGTTCCCGGTGGATGCTGACATAAGAGCCGGAAAGTAATTTCAGTTTCACTTCCACGTAAGTATCGGCATTAACAACCATTTCTTGTTTTTCATACCCATCCAGTGAAAAACTTAAGGTATCTGTTTGATCATTACTCACAATGCCGAAAGATCCATACACACCGGTATGATACACAAATCCGGTGTGTCGTTCCAAAATTTTTACATTTTGTAGTGGATTTCCTTTTTCGTCTTTCACTTCTCCGCGGATATAATAAGGCTGGCTATACGAGGACGAATACAGCAATATGAGAATACATATGTAACATGCAGCCTTCAAGCGTATGTTTTAGGAAGATAAGATACAAAAATTAAACTATCACCGGAATGATCCTGGCTATTTCAATTGGTAAATTTCTTTCAAATTCCTCCCGAGGCCGTCATAATCCAACCCATAACCAATAACAAATTTATCCGGGATTGCAAACCCGGTATAATCCAGTTGAAGCGGGTATTCTGTTGCTTCGGGTTTGTGAAGCAATGTTGCTATTTTAAGAGTGTTGGGTTGTTGATGAAGTAATTTTGGTAAAAAACCATGAAGCGTTTTTCCCGTATCAACAATATCTTCTACGATCACTACATCTTTTCCGAAGATGTCTTCTTCCAGGCCGATAGAAGTAACTACTTTCCCGGATGATTTCATCCCTTTGTAAGATGCTAATTTAATAAAACATAATTCTGCTTCAATGGTCAAATGGCGAAAAAGATCTGCAGCAAATATGAATGAGCCGTTGAGTATTGCAATAAAAAGTGGTCGTTTTCCTGAATAATCCCTGTTTATGGCATCCGCCATTTCTTTCACCCGCTGTGCTATTGATTCGCTGGAGAGATACGTTTCAAATTCTTTGTCATGAATCCTGATAACCGCCATTAATTTTTATTTATAGATTTTTATTCGTTGTCCCGCTTTCAGATCCTGTGCCTGCAGTTGATTCCATGTTACAAGGGCATCAACACTCACTTTATATTTTTGAGCGATTGCCCAGATTGTTTCTTTTGGTTGAACAATATAAACAATGGGAGCTGTATTTTGTTTTTCTGCACGATCTTCATACCCCGAATTGGATTGTGAGTTAAATGTAGTTACAGTATTTGCATTCATCGCTACAGCTTCAGGCAATGATGTAAGTGAATAATTTTCTTTCAACGCAAGTTTAGGCCTGGAGGGAGCTTTTACCCTCAGGTATAGTTGTTCGCCAATTGCGGGTTGCATTTCATTTGTCAGCATATTGTATTCCAGCAAACTTTCCAAACGAATGGCTTCCTGCTGGGCGATGTCATATAAACTTTCGCCAGGCTTGACAATATGTGTTTCATCTTTTCCGGTCTTGCGTTTGCGCTGGAGATAAACCAGCTGATCTTTTTCTAATGATTCAGTTTGTGGCAGGTCATTAAAATCATATAGCCACGACAAGGAGATATTATACTGCTGTGCGATTGCTAACAATGGAGTACCTTTTTTTGCGAAGATCACCCGTGTTTCATTGATCTTAAATTCTCCTGTTGGATAATCCGGTTTTGATGTTACAACTGCAGCCTGCGATTTCAAACCTGCGATTTTGTTTTCCTGTATTTTCATTTCGCTTTTTACGGGTCCGCTTTGAGGCTGTTCCACAAAGACCGGCTCCGTGGTTCTTGAAGCAGTAACGAGAGTTTTATTTTGTTGCTGCGAATTAACTGGTTCAGCTTTTGTGATCACTTCGTCTTCTTTTGGTTTCATTTTTCCCATAGCAATCAATGTGTAATCTTCCAAATGATAATCCTCGATCAGTTTGATGATGATCTGCGGATATTTTGGATTCGTGGCATAGCCGGCCTTTTTCAATCCATAGGCCCATGCTTTATAATCTGTAGGGTTTAAATTGAACAGGAATGAATACCTGGAGCTGCTTTTCAAAAAATTGGAATGATCACGATACGATTCTTCAGCAGTTTTATATTTTCTGAAACATTCATTTCTCAGGTCATCGTCATGTTTCACAGAAGGGCCCGTCCAGGTGTCTTTACATTTTATTCCAAAATGATTGTTGGACATCTTCACCAGGTCGCTGGTACCGGCAAGGGTTTCATGAATACCCTGAGCCAATTTGATGGCTGCCGGAACGCCGGTTCGCTGCATCTCTTCAATAGCAATGTCTTTGTACGTATTGATATATTGTTCTATGGTGGCAGGATCCTGCGCCAATGCCAGCCGGGTGATACAACTCACCATGATCATTAATAAAAATTTCCTGTTTTGCATGGGACTTCTATTAAATTTTCCGGATCAGGTACAAACCATCCCGGATCGTAAGAATTACTTTTTCTATATCTTTTTGTTGCCTGATAAATTCATTAAACGCTCTGATTCCCCGTGCATTTTTTCCTGTTGCCTTTTCATCCAATGCCTCACCATGAAAAAAAATATTATCGGCTAATATGAAACCATTTTTCCTCAGCCGGGAAAAAACAAGTTTAAAATAGTCGATATATTCGGGTTTATGCGCATCTATAAAAACAAGATCCCAGGTTTCATCAATTGTGGGAATGATTTCTAACGCATTTCCAGTATGCAAAATTATTCTATCGCTGTAAATTGATTGTTTAAAAAATTCCTGCGCTTTTGCTGCCACTTTTTCAACTCCTTCAATAGTATGCAGTTGCCCATCTTCTTTCAATCCTTTGGCCAGGCATAAAGCGCTATACCCGGTAAATGTGCCGATCTCAAGGATCCTTTTCGGGCGGATCATGCAGCTGATCATTTCCAGCACTTTTCCCTGCAAATGACCGCTTAGCATCTGGTAGTCGAGATTGTGCCCGGCTGTGTATCTGTCCACATTTTGCAAAAGTTCTCCTGCATCTGAAGAATATTTTTCAGCGTATTCCTGCACAGAAGAATTGATCAGCTCCATCAAAAATTTTTTGCAAAGATAACCTCTTAAAGGCAGAGCTTAAACAACAGCATTTTTCTTTTTAGAAATAAGTAACAAACCAAGAAAAGTAAGCAGCCCGTTATAAATAAGTAATTCGTAACCGATCTTAAATTGCCCGAAAATATTTTGAGAAAGATTTTTAACAGAATCTACCCAGCTTCCATCTAGTTTAAATTGCTGCTGATACCATTCGATATTATTGATAAAATCCACTCCCCATATCAATAATGGCGCTGCCAAACAAACATAGATGGCAAGTTTATCATTGATCTCTTTCTTCGTCAATCTTCCAAATGCGAACAAACCTAAAAGCGGGCCATAGGTAAAGCCGGCAACTTTTAATATAATATCAATGATGGACTTATTATCCATCCATTTAAATCCCATAACGATCAGAAAGAAGAGAAAAGCTAAGCTGAAATGGACCAGCATCCTTATTCTGCGTTTCTTTGCTTCATCCCAATCCATCCTCCGTTTCATGCCCAACAGATCAATACAGAAAGAAGAAGTAAGTGCTGTCAAAGCGCCGTCGGCACTTGGGAAAAGAGCTGATATAAGGCCGATCACGAAAATAATAGAAACAGCAGATGGCAAATAGTGCAACGCTACCGTCGGGAACAAATCGTCAGCAGCCACATGTATTCCCTTTGAATTTCCATACAAATACAATAATCCTCCCATCAGCAAAAAGAGGAAATTCACTATAAGTATTGTAACGCTGAACGTGAGCACATTTTTTCTTGAATCATGAAGATTTTTTACGCTGATATTTTTCTGCATCATTTCCTGGTCAAGTCCTGTCATGGTGACTGTGATGAACATCCCGCCGATGATCTGTTTTACAAAAAATCCCGGGCTGTTTACATCCGTATCGAATATTTTCATCAATCCCTGGTTTTTTAATTCATGCAATGTCGAACCCACCGAATGACCCATATTGTTCATTATATAAACGATGCAAACAATCAAACCTAACAGCATAAAAGTTGTTTGTAATGTATCTGTGAACACAATAGTCTTTACACCTCCTTCATAAGTATAAAGAAGAATCATCAAGAGGATCACAAAAGCCGCCAGTTCAAAAGGGATATGCATTTCTTTGAGAATAAAAATGTATAGGACATTGATGACAAGATACAGTCTTGGCGTAGCGCCTAATACTCTGGAAACAATAAAAAATAAAGCGCCGGTTTTATACGATACTGTCCCGAACCGCTGTTCCAGGTAATTGTAAATAGAAGTCAGGTTTAACCGGTAATAAAGCGGAAGTAAAACGTAAGCAATGATAAAATAGCCTATGAAATAACCGATAACCACCTGGTAATACGCAAACCCTGATCCTCCAACGGTTCCTGGTACAGAAACAAAGGTGACTCCCGATAATGAAGTACCGATCATACCGAAAGCAACCAGCATCCAGTTAGAGTTTCTGTTGCCGATGAAAAACGATTCATTGTTGGAATTCCTTGAAGTGATCCAGGCTACCAATAATAACAATAAAAAATATCCGATCACAAAAGAAAATAATAAGGCAGGCGTCATAATACAGTTTCTTTATTCAGTTTTTAAGAAGATGTGGAGTATTGAATTTTGAAGATAAACAAATTTGCTTTCCCTTTGCGCTGAATTTACTGAAACAATGCCTATTCAATCTTTGGCGGTTTTTTGCGGCTCTAAAAACGGAAGTGATCCAATTTATTCGGCACATGCGGCAGAATTGGGAAAATTGCTCGCAAAATATAATATCAAACTCATTTATGGCGGCGGCGGAAAAGGAATTATGAAAATAATAGCCGATCATGCAATGGAAAACGGAGGAACGGTGATCGGTGTGATACCGAAAATTCTTATTGAATGGGAACATCAGCACAAAAATATCAGTCAACTCATCATTACTGATGATATGCATTCCCGAAAAAAAACAATGTACAGCATGTGTGATGCTGCATTGGTCTTACCCGGTGGGCTTGGTACATTGGATGAAATGTTTGAAATGCTGACATGGAACCAACTTTCCATTCATGATAAAAAAATTTTCATCATGAATTCCGGCGGATTTTTTGACCACCTGATCCGGCATATAGCGTCATTGGAAGAAAATGGCTTTTTATACGAGCCTGCAGAGAAAAGGATCAAATTTCTCAATGATCCTTCCGAATTCGAAGCTTACGTGGAAAGCGAGGATCAAAGTCCGAAGTTATAACCAAAGTTGAAAAAGGGTTTATCAGAGTAAGGTGAATTCGGTTTTTGCAATACATCATATAATACAGAAATAATAAAACCTCCGTTACCTGCGGGAAAAACAATACCTCCACCCATCAAAAGACTCGGAACTATTGAAGCATCAATATTCGTAGAAGGCGTGCCATCATAAAATTTTATTTTACCGAAAACATAATTCAATTCCGGTTGTGCCTGCAGCATCAGCTGACGAAACGGATATACTCTTCCAAAAATATTCAAACCAATCACTCCCTGCGAGATCCTATCCACCGGTTGGCCGGTATAATAATCCCTTTCTTTCAAACTCACATATTGAAAATTGATGCCGGTACCGGCTGCGAAATATTGATTGAAGCGGTATCCTATTTGGGGTGAAACATTGATCAGTGTATAATCGCCAAAGGTCATTCCGAAATTGCCGCCAACAAATAATTTACTTTTATCAAAGCCTTTCTTTTTTTCATTAGTATTCTCATCCTGTGCATGAGCAAACGTACCGATAGCGGCAACTAAGATCACAAAGAGTAACAGCTTTTTCATAAAATGGTTTTTTCAAAAATTTCAAGCGTCAAAAATCTTACCAGCATTCAGGATATTATTGGGATCAAATATTTTTTTTATCTCTTTCATCAATCGTAACTGGGTTTCATTAAATACAATATTCATGAATTCTTTTTGCACTAACCCGATTCCGTGTTCACCACTAAGTGTACCTCCCAGTCGTTTTACCAATGCAAATATCTCTTTTATCCCTTCTTTTAACGAACCATTCCACTGTTCGTCTGTTAAATTGCCCTTAATAATATTTACGTGAAGATTGCCATCACCGGCATGGCCATAACATACAGAATGAAAACCATATTTCCTTCCTATGTCTTTCACTCCTTTGAGCAAAACAGGCAACTCTGCCCGGGGCACTACGGTATCTTCTTCTTTATAAACTGAATTGGCTTTTACTGCTTCTGCCACTCTGCGGCGTAATTTCCATAACTCGGCTTTTTGTTGAGCATTATCCGCAAATAGAATTTCACCGCATTCAAATTCCTGAACGATCATAGCAATGCCTTCCATTTCCTGTGTTAAAACATCGAGGTTATTACCGTCCACTTCAATCAACAGATGAGCCTGCACATTGTCTTCAATTTTTACAGTACTGCTATCTACAAATTTTGTCACCCATTCTAACGCATCCCTTTCCATAAATTCCATTGCGCTGGGAGTATATCCTGCACGGAAAATGGCGCCAACCGCTGCACAGGCATTCTCTGCAGAATTGAATGGGACCAACATCAGCAGATCATGTTTGGGTAAGGGAATCAGTTTTAAAACGATCTTAGTGACCACACCTAATGTGCCTTCGCTGCCAACAACCAATTGTGTGAGGTTATAACCAGTCGCATTTTTCAACACGTTTGCTCCGGTCCAGATGATCTCTCCGTTAGCTAACACCATTTCGAGATTCAATACATAATCTTTTACCACGCCATATTTCACTGCTTTGGGTCCACCACTATTTTCAGAAATATTTCCGCCGATAAAACAAGAACCACGGCTGCTTGGATCAGGAGGATAAAACAACTTTTTTTCTTTTACCGCATTTTGCAATACTTCCGTGATGACGCCGGGTTCTGTAGTTACCTGTAGGTTTCTTTCATCAATTTCCAAAATAGAATTCATTCTTTCTGTAGAAAGTAATACACCACCAAGATGTGGTAAGGCGCCGCCGCTCAATCCTGTTCCGGCGCCCCGTGGCGTAACCGGAATTTTTTCTTTGTTACAAATTTTTAAAATAGCGCTGATCTCTTCAGCAGTACGTGGTTTGATCACTATTTCAGGTAAATAATGCAGGTCTTCTGTTTCATCATGCGAATAATTATTCAGAGATTCTTCATCTGAAAAGACATATTGTTCGCCAACAATTTTTTTAAAGGCTTCAATATGATGTATTGCGGGCATTGAATGTGCAACCATTTCCATCACTTTATAATTTTTACGTCTGCTTTGTAAAAATCGGAATATTCAGGAACATCCTGATCTTAAAAACCGAAAAAATTATCAATAAAAACTACGGAAGGACGGGCACATGGATTGATGCCTGTTACCCATGTATTTGTCAATTGCCCCTTGCTTGATCAGCGAGAATTCAAAAGCGCCACGTGTATTGTTATAATTTTTTAGTGTTGATATGGTGGCATCGTATGTAAATGTGAAGGTCAGATCTTTATACCCTAACCCGATAAGGGGAATTATTGCATCGCCGGAACGATAGTACAAACCACCGATCAGGACATTATCACCATTCCCGGAAAGATTGTAATGAGCATTCATACCTAAGACCAGTTCTGATGATTTGGCCTGGTTGGTATAATAAGCATTAGGATTGATGATCCATTGATCATTCAACATAATACTTCCGTTCACGAATCCTACATAGCGTATCGGGATGCGGTTATCAATTCCCGGTTGCGGATTGAAAAATGATTCTCTGGGACGATTGATATGCATGGCAGAAAATCCGGCGTTCAAATAAATTTTTTCAGAGGGAAAATATGCATAATTCATCCCGGTTTGAATATCGAGGTAATTAATGTTATTGGTAGCAAGTAATACACCGGTAGGTAAATGGCTGTCAAAAAAATGGCCATCAAACTGATCCGGAAATTTCAGATTTGTGACATTGATCTGTTTATTGGCCCAACCAACATTAAAGCCCAGGCTTAATAAACTTCCTAAGTTGAGCATCTGGTGATAAGCGACCGATCCATAAATCCTTGTTGTAGTCAGTTGTCCGCTGCCAGCCACATCATGCAGGATCACTCCCCCTAATCCCATCCAACCTGTGTTATCCCTGTTTTGCAATACCTGAACATCTCCAAAAGCACTCATCGTTTTATAAGGTACTGACATAATGGAAGACCATTGATTGCGATAATTAATCCCTAACCGATAGTCGCCATCAGGTATAAACCCTGTATTTGCAGGATTGGTAAGCAATGGAGAATTGAAGAATTGAGAAAAATGCAGGTCTTGTGAAAATGCAAAAGGCCCAACACAAAAAATACAAATCAATATCGTAGCTATTTTTTTCACTCGCACATTATCTGATTAACGTTATATCACCTTTTCTGGTTGTTTTAGTACCGTCAAAAAATTCAACATCTAATGTATATGCATAAACATCCATCGGCTGCAACACACCTTTATATTTTCCATCCCAACCTACCGACCGGTCTTCGGTTTCAAATACTTTTTGTCCCCAGCGATTCCAGATGATGAATTTCATTTTTGAAATTCCGAATCCACGTACCATGATCTTACTGTTGACATCACCGCTTTGCGGAGTAAATGCATTGGGAACATCAACCAATGTAACAATGATCGCCTGCACCTGCTGGCAACTGGTGTCTGCACAGCCGGCTGCATTATAAGCGATCAGGCAGGCATTAAATGTGCCGGTGGCATTATACTGATGTTGTACCGGGCTTCGTGAAGAAGTCAATAACGTATCTCCGTCTCCAAAGAGCCATTTGAAGGTGACTGCATCCGGTGAAGAAAGGTTATCAAAGGTTGTCGGCGTATTTTCTACCGGAGGAATCGGTGATGTAGTAAAATTGGATACCGGGTTATCGAATACAGTAATAGTATAACTGGTAGTATCTGTCAGGTTACAGGTATTGGGATCGTTTGCAATGAGCGTAATTGTATATGTGCCGGCAGTGGGATATAAATGAGTTGGATTTACGGCATTGGAACCGGTGCCATCTCCGAAGTCCCAGATAAAAGTTTGTCCTGCAATTGACGTGTTATTGAAAACAGCATTATAAGGAGCACAGCCTGTAGGCGGCGTTTCAAATTGCGCTTTTACTAATGCAGCCACCCGCAATTGGATGGTCAATGAATCCGGAGCATTGCAATAGGTTGTGTCGGTAAGAATTAATTTTACATTATAGGTACCTGGTGCAGTGTAATTATGAGTTACACTATTTGTTCCGGTAACGATCCTCGGTGACCCATCACCAAAATCCCAAATAAAGGACTGTGCAGAAAAAGGATATGCCGGTGGAGCTGTAGATAAATTATCAAACTGGTATTTGAATGAATCACATGGATTCAATTTTACGGGATTGAAATTTAGATTCGCCTGAACATTTCCTACACGAATATGTACATAAGAAGTATCCCGCACATTACAGGTGGTAGGATCCACTGCAACCAACATGGCTATGTACGTACCAATAGAATTATAGGTGTGAGAAGTATTAGGTATAGTAGTGGTCACCATCGGTGATCCATCACCAAAATACCATTCGTATGATTGGGCTATGGCAATCGTATCTGTAAAATTTACGGTCAATGGGGCACATCCTGCAGAATCTTTCGGCACTCCGTTAATGATGGATTCAATACCGCCTCTTACGCCTGCAAGGTTAAATGCGATCTTAAGCATGGTAAGATTGCAACCCTGAGATGGATTGTTAGTTGCCCATGCCCCGGGTGTTGTAGGATAAGGTGGAGTTGGACTAAATTCTTTGCAATTACCGCAAATAGCCTGATAGACCACGCCATTTTTATCAAACCGGCTTGTTCCTCCATCCACATGATCAGTACCGCCGGAGCCGGGTGCACCTCCATTATTTTCTCCATAAAAACTTCCGAAAAGAATTCCAGCAGCATCTTTCTTTAAAACAAAAAAATAAAAATCCTTTCCGTCAGTAGTACTCTTGAACGCATCCGGCGTTACGGGCATTGAATTGTCAGTACCCCCCGCAAGATAGCTGCTTGTAAATGCACTTTTGCCGCCCCATCCTGATACATACACATTTTCACAACGATCTACCAGAAAAGCTACTGGTGAAATATTGGGAACCGATGAAACCGATCCGAAAACTGTTGAATACACAAAGTTTGAAAGATCAGGCTGCAGTTTTGCAATGAATTGTTTGGCACCTGCATTACTATATGGAGCATTTACTACCGGCCAGTTACCTGTTGTTTGACCCATAATGTATGGAAATCCACTGTTGTCAAACTTGATCCCATAGATCTGATCTATACCGCTTGTTCCAACATAAGTGGAAGAAAGCAAAACACCGGAATTACTTAGAATGGAAATGAACCCATCGATCACTCCCTGGTTGGATGATTGTATTACACCACCCGCAGGTACTCCCGGCAGGTCTTTACTTTCTGTTCCCCCTGCAACATAAATATTCCCATTGGGTGCCAGATCAATAACATAAGCTGCATCATTGCCAGTTCCTCCTAAATAAGTACTAAAAAGTAATGAAGATAAAGTGGGATCAAACTTCATCACAACTGCGTCCTGGTTATTACTGCCGCCATTGTTTATAGTTTGAAATGCATTTACTCTTGGAAAGTCATTTGACTGACTGCATGATGCTAAATAAATATTCCCGGCTCCGTCTAACTGCACTTCGCCTCTGCCATCATCACCATAATTTTGATCAAGTGAAACAGAACCTGAACGATTCGTAGAAATATTGACCCCATCATCTCCCGATCCGCCAATACGGACAGATCCGATCAATGCATTACCTGCAGCATTCAATTTTGTTATAACAATATCACTACGTCCACTACCTAATGTGCTGCCGATTGGTCCCAGTGTTGGATAACTATTGCCCGAATCGGTACGTCCGGCCATGATAAGTTCTCCCTGGGGATCTACAATAAGACTGTGTGGTTGCTCATTTCCTGATCCGCCGATATACGTAGCATAAACCCTGTTTGTTCCGTTAGGACTTAACTTTATAATTCCGATATCCACGGCAAAACCATTACCGCCGCCGCCCTGAAATGAAGTCTGAAATGCACCAGGAGAAACCGGGAATCCGTTTCCAAAAACAATGCCGCCACCATACATACTTCCATCAGGACCATAAGTTGCAGTGTATCCCCAATTGTCCACAGTACTTCCACTGAATGAACAAAAGATCAGTGATGGATCAATGATCAACGTGGAGGTGGGATCATAATTTTTGATATTGAACCGGACAATATTATTCTTTATCTCGTATTTGCAACCGATCTCATTTCTTCCTTCCGCAGCAGTTTGATACGTATAAGGAGAGGATTCTCTGAGATCGCCAACAGAAGTACCAATAACTAGTTCTTTATTTTTCACACTCAGTTTGTCCACTCCCTTATATCTCATTGCGATCTGGCTGATATCTGCCCCCGGCCTTGCGATAATATCGTATTTAAGAGTACCGTTATCTGTATAATAACGAATATCCACATTGGGATACACATTTTTTATAGTAATGCCCTGGTAAATGCGGCAATTGCTTGCCCATTTGGAGGGGTCGTTGCCAATAAAATAATTATTATAAGTAGGTAATGGTTTATCAGGAATAATCTCCAGGTCAGAAGACGCACCAATAAAATCTACATTATAAGCATGAGAACGAAGCAATAGATTTTCGTTATCCGATGCTGACTGCCGTGACAACGGTTTATGAAGCGATACATAGATATCGTAAAGGTCGTCGCGGTTATTCTGAAGAACAGTAAAACCATTTTTGCGAATAAAAAAAGAACCGGCGCTTACATCGCCTTTGAATTGCACCTGTGGATCCCACTGACCCTTATTTTCAACAAATTCAATAGTGTTATAATTCTGTGCATGGCTCGCAACGCTCAGAACAAACAGCACGCAGATAAGTAAATAACGATTCTGGATAAAAATGCTTTTCATTAAGGTAGTCAAATTTACTGAGAAAGAAACCGAAAATCTATGTTAAGAAATAATACTCCAGATACGATCACCCCTTCGCTGTTGAAGGAATTGTTTTAACCGCAAATTTTCTGCCGAAACAAGGTCAGGATCATTTTCCAACAACATTTCACTCATCGTTTTTGCTGTATCCAACAATGACCTGTCTTTGACTATGCTGGCCAGCTTGAAGTTTAACATACCGCTTTGTCGTGTGCCTTCTATATCACCAGGCCCTCTTAATTCCAGGTCCTTCTCGGCAATTTCAAATCCATTATTTGTTGATACCATTGTCCTGATCCGTTCTCTTGCTTCATTACCTAATTGAACATTTGTCAAAAGAATGCAATAACTTTTTTCAGAGCCTCTACCTACCCTGCCCCGTAATTGATGCAGCTGGGAAAGCCCGAATTTTTCAGCACTTTCGATCACCATCACACTTGCATTTGGCACATCCACTCCCACTTCAATTACTGTTGTAGAAACCATGATATGTGTATCGCCTTTTACAAACCGTTGCATGTTCATCTCTTTCTGCTTTGATGGCTGGCGGCCGTGCACCATGCTGATCCAGTATTTAGGTTCCGGAAAATAGGCTTTT
>DASZPW010000299.1:0-12423 GCA_035550155.1 Chitinophagaceae bacterium
CAAGGCTGATTATTCTTTAATGAATAAGGGTTTTTAGAATCTGCAGATCGGCTCAGCCAATTACCCGGTTTATCTTCACCAAAAGCCTGGTCACATTCCTGCCAATATACTTTTGCCAGGTCATATTTCACCACCACCAGCAGGTTGCGAAGATTGTCGGATAAAATATTTAATGATCCCCGTTTTTCATCAATAGAAGGATCCTGTAAAATACTTTCCAACTCCACTTTGGCATTATTTACCGGATCGATCACAGTCAAATAAATAGTGGAATCTTTTTTCAACTCCTCAATATTAAAGTTTTCAAATGCCTCTTTCAGCTTAGTTGCAGTTGTATGGATCGCCACAGTATCACTCACCGCAAATGCATCTGTCATATCATAATATGCATTCAATACATTTTGTAATGATTCGTTGAATGCAGAACTGTGTTTACTCACTGTCAGCGGTTCCGTTTTTGGCCCAAAATACCTGGACGTACCATCCCTGAAAAAAAGATATTGTATGATCCCGATCAATAACAATACAACGATCAAAAGAGTTCGGGAAAAACGAAAGAACCAAGGCTGGTAAGCAATGACTCCGTCAACCTTTTTGGTTTTGCCAAAAAATATCCGGCGAAAAAGAGGGAGCAACAGTAGTAGAAGCGGAATTACAATCGCAAGAATATCCAGTATCTTCTTCATAGCGGTCAAATAGTTTTCACAAAAATAACCATGATTGAAGGATCATTGAAGCTTAGTTTTCCAATAACTGTTAATTGTCGCTAAATTTGCAACTTTTCTGATATGTTAGCAGGCTTACAAGACGTAACATTTGAATTTGGCGCCCGGGCCATTGTGGAAGATGCCACCTGGCATATACAACCCAACGACCGTATCGGCCTTATCGGTTTCAACGGAACCGGCAAATCCACTTTATTAAAATTATTGGTGGGAGAATATTCACCTTCCAAAGGCACGGTAGAAAAAAGCCGAAACACCAGCATTGGTTATCTGCACCAGGACCTTCTGAGTTTTGATACTAATGAATCGATTCTGCAGGTAGCATTAGGCGCATTTGAAAAAGTGTTGCAACTGGAAAAAGAGATCGAAGAATTAGGAAAAGAACTGGAAAATAATCATGATGATAAACTTGTTCATGACTATTCTGATAAACTTCATGAGTTAGAAATTCTCGGTGGTTATAACATTCATCATAAAACAGAAGAAGTATTGCAGGGACTTGGCTTTGCTAATAGCGATCTGCAACGACCCTACCGGGAATTCAGCGGCGGTTGGCGCATGAGAGTATTGCTGGCAAAAATGATCCTGCAACAACCTGATCTTTTATTATTGGACGAGCCGACCAACCACCTCGATCTTCCTTCTATTGAATGGCTGGAAAAATATTTACAGCATTACCATGGCGCTGTAGTGATTGTTAGCCATGATAAATATTTTTTGAATCGCATGGTAACAAAAATTGTGGAGTTGTATCAAAAACAATTGCACATCTACAACGGCAATTATGATTTTTATGAAAAAGAAAAACTGGAACGGATTGCACTGCAACAACGGGCTTATGAAAATCAACAGGATTATATCCGGCAAAATGAACGATTGGTTGAACGTTTCAGAGCCAAAGCAAGTAAAGCAGCCATGGCACAAAGCCTGATCAAAAAATTAGAAAAACTTGATCGTATTGAAGAACCTGAACTGGAACGTCCTAATATCAAAATAAATTTCCGGTTGGACAAAGTGCCTGGAAAAGTGTTGGTGGAATTAAAAGATGTAACCAAAGCATTTGATGAAAATGTTATTGTAAAAAATTCTTCAGCAGAAGTGAATCGGGGCGACAAGATCGCATTGATCGGCGCCAATGGAAAAGGAAAATCAACTTTACTTCGAATGATCGCAGGAACCGAACCTTTCAATGGCGAACGCAAATGGGGACATAATGTAGAAGAAAGTTTTTATGCCCAGCACCAGTTGGAAGCATTGAACCTGAATCATACTGTAATAGAAGAAATGATGGAGTGTGGCAGCCAGAAAACAGAATTGGAACTGAGAACATTGCTCGGTTGTTTTTTATTCAGTGGCGATGATGTGGAAAAAAAGATCAAAGTGCTGAGTGGTGGAGAAAAAGCCAGAGTAGCTTTGGCAAAAACCATCATCAGCAAAGCAAATTTTCTACTACTGGACGAGCCAACCAACCATCTTGATATGCACAGCTGCGAATTGCTAGCGGAAGCTTTGAATAAATACGAAGGCAGTTATGTGTTGGTAAGCCATGATCGTTATTTCATTTCTCAAACTGCGAATAAGATCTGGGAGATCGTGGATCATGAAATCAAAGAATTCAAAGGTGGTTATGAAGAATGGGTAGAATGGAAGAAGAGAATGGAGTCTTCTGTAGAGAGCCGGGAGTCTGGTGCCAGGCGTCAGGAGTCGGATTCTTTAAAGAAGCCGGAAATACCAGATAAGACAATATCAACTTCCGGTGCCATCGATAAGCAGCTGAAAAAAGAATTGCAAAAGCAACAACGCATTTTTCAGCAGTTAGAAGAAAAAATTTCGAAGCTGAATGATGAAAAACAAAAATTGGAAGCTGCGTTAGCGGATCCGTCTACTTATGCCAACAAAGAAAAATTTTTGCAGATAGAAGCGAGTTACAAAAATATCTCTGCAGAATTAGAACAATTTAACAAACAATACGAACAAGTTTTTGAAAAGATCGCTGAACTGGAGTCAAATAATTAAGCGCCGATCTTCGAACTGACAACCTGAAGAATATCGGTTTCTAATGCTATAGCTTTTGACTCGATCTCTTTGCCTTTAGTTATAATATCTTCCACAAATTTTTTATCATCAAGGCCACTTGCGTTGATCTTTACATTCATAAAAGCGCCGATCACAGCTGCCCTTGCACAGAGTGCTCCCACTCCGGCATCCGAAACTGAATTTGGATTTCCAGTTTCTGCCATCGCCTTGATCACTTCCATACTTGCATAACTCGTCTCCATTACTTTGAATGGAATTTCTATCGCCTGTTTTGTTGCATCCTGTATCGCTTGCTTGCGGATTTTCTTTTCTTCATCAGTTCCTTTAGGCAAACCCATAGCACTCATGATATCGTTAAAAGCTTTTGTATCTGCATCCACCAATCGCAACAATTCATCTTTGTATTGCTGTCCCTTTTCTGCCCAATTACTGAATTCTTCCCAGCGATCATCCCAACCTTTTTTGTGAGAAGAAAGATTAGCCACCATGGTCCCCAATGAAACACCCAGTGAACCGATATAAGCAGCAATAGAACCACCACCCGGTGCCGGGCTTTCACTCGATGTTTCATCTGCAAAATCTGTGAGTGACATACTTACCAAACGATTGTTGTCTTTGTTCTGGATCATATACTCAATAATTTTTTCTTCAGGTTTAAAAGGAGAAAGTTCATCAAGCCCCATGGATTTTATCGCAATGCGGATCAACTCTTTTTCCGGCACACCGGCTGAACGTTTTTGTTTTTTCAAAAAATATTTTCCGGCATCGATCATTGATTTCAAGGGGATCAATCCAACCAATTCACTTCCGGTCACCCGTATTCCTCTTGCATCCGCTTTCTTACACACTTCATCAAATGCGATATGCACCGGCGTTACATTAATGTTAGTTAGGTTCATTGAAATTTGTGCGATACCATATTCTTCAATATACCAACCGATAGCTTTCACTGATTTCAATGTACCCGGTACGTTTATTTTCTTTCCGTTTTCTTCAACATTTCTTCCCGCTTCACGAACATCAAATGCAATCGCATTGGCACGACGAACGGAAGTGGTATTCAGATTTACATTATATGCCACCAAAAAATCCCTGGCGCCAATTACAGTTCCACCTCTCTTCGCATCGAATACTGTAGGGCCGAAATCCGGTTTCCACTCCGGCAATTTTATTTTTTCAAAAAATCCTTCATACTCACCGGCACGGATCACGGAAAGATTACTGCGTTTTTTATCAGTTTGTGCAGCTTCATATAAATACACCGGTATCTTCAATTCCTCCCCCACTCTCTTTGCCAGTTGCTGTGCATACTTTGCCGTTTCTTCCATTGAAATATTCGCAATTGGTATCAGCGGACACACATCAGTAGCACCCATCCTCGGATGTTCGCCTTTGTGTTTGCTCATGTCAATCAATTCACCAGCTTTCTTAATAGCAAGAAAAGCTGCTTCCACCACAGCTTTCGGCTCACCCACAAAAGTTACCACCGTTCTGTTAGTCGCCTTTCCCGGATCCACATTCAGCAAACGAACGCCTTTCATCGATTCAATGACATCAGTGATCTGCTTGATGATAGTCATATCATGGCCTTCGCTGAAGTTGGGAACACATTCTATAAGTTGCTGCATAGTGCGAAGATATTGCAAACGATTTTATGTAGCCTGCCGCAGCGCTGATCCAGATAGGAGCGAAAGGCCGATTGAATTAAACATTATTGGCACTGTTGTTAATTTGTTTCAATGCCCAAATTCATTTACTTAGAAAATCAAACTCCGGTGAAAATAAAATATGGACATATTAAATATTTCTCTTAGCTTTCCATATTCTCCGCCCGAATGACCTTCCTATCGTGCCCGCCGAATCACAGCTTTTATTAAATCAAAACTGATAAATATGAAACTGAAATTAATTGCCTTCATTGCAATTACGACTATTTTTTTGATCTCATGTAGTTCAAAGAAAACCTCCACCATACCTGCCGCCGATGAAATAGTGGCAATCGTTCAACATCCCGTTGCCAATTACGACAACTGGAAACCTTTCTTTGACGGTGACGATTCTTCGAGAAAAGCCTATGGCCTTACAACTCTTGGTATCGGCAGGGGAATTGATGACCCGAACCAGGTTATCCTGTTCTTAAGGGTTTCAGATACGGCGAAGTCAAATCAATTTATGAATCGCCCTGAGCTACAAGAACTCATGCAAAAAGCAGGCGTGTCCGCTCCTCCCACTATTGATGTAGTTCATACAATAAGAAATGATACTACTAAAACTGATGTTACTGACCGGCTTCTTGTTAAGCATGAAGTAAAAGATTTTGATGCCTGGCTGAAAGTCTTTGACAAAGAAGGAATGGAAACCCGTAAAGCCAATGGCATGATCGATCGGGCTTTAGCTCGTGGTACTACTGACCCGAACATGGTGTATATTCTTTTCGCTATTTCAGATTGGAATAAAGCCAATGCCCGTTTCCAATCAGATGATTTCAAAAAAATCATGCAGGATGCAGGTGTAGAAGGTGCACCCACCATTGTTAAATACAAATTCCAGTCGCAGTAAAAGAATTTTTCCAAATAAAAAAGCCCGGGAATTCCGGGTTTTTGTTTTTATGATATTCAAACCTTTGCTCAAATACTTGAGTAAGTACTAACTTGATCAAAATTTTATTTATGCGCCGAACTATCTTTCTGTTATCGCTTTTTTTATCGGGCTTGACCCTCTCAGCCCAGGTTTATTACACATTAACGTATAGAGATAGTTCAAGATCAATTTTGCAGGTTTCCATACAGCCATCTTCTCCGATTGCAAATGCAAACTTTGTAATGCCACGATCTATTCCCGGCGCTTACCAGATCTATACTTATGATAATTACATTGAAAATATTACTGCGATCAATTCAGATGGAGAAAAACAAGTTATGGTCAAAGATGAGAATGATGCTCCCCGCTGGTTTTGCAGTGATACTACGCAAAAGATCTCACGGATCGAATACGAAGTGAACCTGGATAAAATGGAACGCCATGAATTACCGGGTGATGCTTCTATTGTACGTTCGGGTTTCGCAGGACTTCTGAACTATTCCATTTTCGGCTGGATAGATGGAACGGACAAAGAACCGGTTCAATGTACCATTGAAACATTTGATCAATGGCCAATCTTTTCAACCATTCAACCCAGCGCTACTCCCGAAAAAGGAAAACTGAAATTTAATACTGATAATTTTTATACACTCGCAGACGGGCAAACATTCATGGGCCCTCGTTTCCGGGTAAAAGAATATAAAGCACTTGTCCCATTGTTTGTAGTATCCTATTGTCAAACTGCTGATGAATATCTCGAAGATTATGCTGAACAGGAAAAGATCAGCATGGGAATACTGAACAATTATTTTGGTGAATTACCATTTCCATTTTATTCAATTATGTTACGAAAAGCAATTCCGTTGGAACCGATCAGTGCGCCGGCATTGGCCATGGAGCATTTGCAAAGTTCCACTTTCTTTGGCGATACATCAGGCATGCGAATGAAACCGATGAGTAAAGAACGACTCATGCAAACAATACCCACGTACCTGCACCACATGGGTCATGCATTTATTCCGCTTCGTTGCTATGGTGATACCTACAAACCCTATGTGTTGGAAATTCCGCCTATCATCAACAACATCTGGTTCAATGAAGGATTTATGTGGTTCCTTCCCTATGATACTTTAAAACTGGAAGGAATGAAGAAACGTTTTTATAAAAATGTTTATGAAACTTCATCCATAATAAAAAAGATGTCGCTGCAACAATTATCACAAATTGCTTCAACAATGTATGGAATTGATTTCAGGTTAGGCCAGGCGGTCTATTCCCGCGGCGCTATGATGGCAATAGAGATGAATAATTATATCAAAGAAAAAACAGGAGGGAAAAAATCAATGAAAGATGTTTTCCGCTATTTGTATCAATGGGCAAAAGAAAATAAACGGCCTTTTACCATGCAGGAATTTCCTTTAATGATCACTAAAGCCACTGGTGTCGATGTTCAAACCATCTATCTGAAATGGCAACAACCGATAGAATAAGTTTTTGGATTTTGTTCCTGCCATTGATTCACATTTTCATTCATTATATACTATGAAAATATTTTTCATGGCGCCAGGGGAAGTTGCAGTTATTAAACAAACCATTTTCAATACTTGTTCTAAATATATGGCTGAGCAATTCTTCTGATTGATAATTCACTTTCCGGGTAGTTAATAAAATAAGCTTGAAATATCGGGATTTTGTAATATATTTAGAATAACCAAAACTATACTATATGGCTATTTTACCCCTGATCATTCAATTGGCCGGCGGCGCCGTTGGTGGTAATGTCGCAGGCGGACTGATGAAAAAATTCTCATTGGGAACAATCGGAAATTCTATTGTCGGGATCTTAGGTGGTGGATTAGGCGGACAACTTCTCGGGCCTTTGGGCCTGCCGACCGGCAATGGTTCTTTAGACATCGGAAGTATTCTTACCAACATTCTTGGTGGAGGTGTAGGAGGCGGCATTCTCATGGCCATTATAGGCTTTATTAAAAATGCCATGAAGAAGAAGTAATCCCATTTTTAACATTCTGAATCTAAAAAAGAATTCACCCTTATGTTTAGCGGGACAACATGAACGTTGTCAGCTAGATATTTTTTTTCCTTAATTAGGGAACTTGTTAGATCTGAAGTAAAAAATTCCTGCCAGGGTCTTTTGTACTCTGGCAGGAATAAAATAATGTTTTGGAAGAGTTATTTAACAGATACGGGTACTTCCAGGTTTTCCCATACTAGTGCAAAGCCATCTTTGTCAACAACAAAATTCATGTGTTCATTAAAAGCTTTGCTTGCTTTAGGTTTCACTGTTACACGCAATACATCTTTTGCCGGATCTTCGGTGGTTGTTCCAGCTTCGTCTTTTATTCCCCATTGACCCGTTTGAGAATTAAAAATAAATACCCATTCTTTTTCTCCGGGAATTGTATATAAGCTGTACTTACCAGCTTTTAATGTCTTTCCTTCAACTGTAATATCCTTGTCTGTTTGAAATATGGTAGCTTCATTGGCTCCTGTTCTCCAAACTTTATCGTACGGAACAAGATCACCCCATATTTTTCTTCCTTTTACTGAGGGGCTGCTGTAATCAATAGTAATCGTGGCGTCTCCTATTTTGCCTGTTGCCGTGGCAGGTGGACTTGCTCGTTTAGATTTATCCGCCTGTGCAAAAACTGCAGAAGACAGCAGTAGCGTTCCAATTGTCATCATCAGACAATATTTCATCATTAAGTTTTTCATTGCAAAGAGTTTTTAATTAAAAAAAATTTCGGATACTAAAGTTAGGCTTTTATTGAAATGCCTGCTTTGGTTTATATGAGTGGTTAATAAAATGGGTAAGTTGAGAAAAAATCCCCCGTATCCCTGCCGGCCAGGGGTTAAATTATATTCAGGTTTCGGTCCTTCTTCTTACTTTTAGTTTCTAAATTTTTTTTATATGAAAATACCTTTTCTGAAACAACTTTTTATTTTCATTTTAGCCCCGGCATTTTTGGTTTCATTTACTTTCAAACCAGACCACGTAAATTTTTCCGGTGATTGGAAATTAGATGAAGGGAAAAGTGACCTGGGGCAATTCGCCAACTATGCAACACGTTCCATTAAAACAATTCAGAATAATGATTCAATTTCGATTGCCCGGACTGCTCCTTCAATGAACGGAGATGATTTTACTTCGAATGAGACATTAACGTTTGACGGCAAAGAATGTCAATCAAACCTTTTTGGCGAATCAAAAAAGATCGCATCACTAAAATGGGCAGATGATGGTCAATCTTTTACCATCACATATAAACTGATGCTCGATTTTAATGGACAACAGACAGAAGTGGACGGAACAGAAAAATGGAGTATGACTGACGAAGGCAAAACACTGGTATTGGAAAATAATTCTTCATCATCATTTGGTGATCTATCCACTAAAGCTGTATACGAAAAACAATAAGTTTTTAAAATTTGCCTCAGTATCCCTCGTTGCGTTCTGCAAATTGTTCTTCTTCCACAATTTGTTCGGGCTTCTTTTTATAAAAGATCATACCCAGTGTCATGATGATACCCGTAACCAATATTACGAAAAGAATTATGCCGTCGTTAAATGAATCTAACCGGTACGCTGCAGGTATTTTATAAAAAAGTACAATTGTGATTAAACCACGTGGAATGAAAAAAGATTCCGGGAACATATTAGTGCGAAGAAAAAAACGCAGGTACAATAACCTGACAGCAAATAAGGCAAGCACCAGCAGGCTGCCTACAATGATCACCTCCTGTTCACTCAGGAAATTCAAAGAAATAGAAAAACCAAAAAGCACAAAAAAGAAAGTGCGTATCAGGAAGGAAGATTCTGCAGTTATAGAATGAAGCAAGTGCCGCAGTTGTTCTACCTCATTATTGGGGAAGAAGCGCTGCAACTTTTTTACTAATACCTTATCCCAGTTATTGATCAGCAAACCAAAGACAAGAATGATGAGCAAAGAAGGTAAATGCAATAATTTACCTCCGCTATAGATCAAGACCAGCAATGAAAAAATCAGGAAAAACTTGATATTGAGTTTTGTTTTTGCCAAAATCAGGAATAAAAGAAACGATAGTACGACCGACAGTAATATTGAGATCAGCAATGTTCCTCCAAACGCCGCGGCGGATTGTATCGTAAATGTATTTTCAGCAGTAAAATAATTAAAAACGAGTATTCCCAAAATATCTGAGAAAGAGGCTTCATAAACGAGAAATTCTTTTTTGCTTTCAGAAAGGTGATGTATGCTTGGAATTACGATAGAGCTACTCATGATTGAAAGTGGTATGGCATAGATGAGACATTTTTTTACTGGTTCATCCAACCACCAATACAGAATCAATGTGAGCAATCCTGCGGAAACAGCTAAAATGATTAATGCAGAAAGGAAGGAATTTCGGATCAATTTCAATTTTTCCCTTCCTAGTTTCAGATCCAAACCTGCTTCCAGCACGATCATGATCAAACCCACCACACCGAGGGCTTCGATCAATCGTTCAGGCAGATACATCTGAACTTCATAAGTATCCGCTGCCATTCTTAGTCCCACTCCCGCAAATAGCAGTAATAATACTGATGGTATCCGGATATACCTGCTGATAATGGAAAACAGATAAGACAGCACTACCATACTGCAGAGAACGATCAGTATTTCTTCAGCTCCGATATTACCCATGCAATGAAATTAAAGGAAATGTTTCAAATCAATTGTCCATTGATCATTACTTTATCAATAAGATTCGTGCCAAAAGAATATGGCAGGAAAGCAATTGAAGGAATTTGTTTGGTAAAAATAAGATCCGCTCTTTTCCCAATGGTAATACTACCGGTTAGTTTTTCCAGCTCCATTGCATAAGCGCCGTTGATCGTTGCAGCATTAATGGCTTCTTCGGGAAGCATTTTCATTTGAATACAACTCATGGCTACAACAAGATTCATGTTGCCACTCGGCGAAGAGCCGGGATTATAATCGCTTGCCAATGCTACTGCACAATTGTTGTCAATTAATTTCCGGGCCGGTGGATAATCCATCCGAAGGAAAAATGCCGCTGTTGGTAACAACGTGCCGATAGATTTCGAAGCGGCAATTTTTTGAATGTCCTCATCCGTCATTGTTTCAAGATGATCGAGGGAAACTGCATTTTCATTGATACCTGTTGCTACTCCCCCGATCGAGGACAGCTGGTTCACATGAAGCTTTGGCTTTAATCCATATCTCATTCCCGCTTTACAAATCATTTCAGTTTCTTCCGTAGAAAAAAAGCCTTTTTCGCAAAAAACATCAATATAATCTGCCAGTTTTTCTTTTGCGATAACCGGCAACATTTCATTAATGATGCAATCAATATAGCCCTGGTGATTGCCTTTATATTCCAATGGATAAGTATGTGCGCCAAGAAAAGTAGCTTTTATGGAAAGACCGGATTTTTCTTTTATTTTTTTTATCACCCGCAGCATTTTCAATTCACCTTCCACTGATAAGCCATACCCGCTTTTAATTTCTATAGCCCCGGTACCGAGATGACTCACTTCTTCCAGGCGTTTCCATGCGGCAAAAAACAATGCATCTTCCGATGCAGCATTTAATTTTTGGGCAGAATTTAAAATTCCTCCACCTCTTGCTGCAATCTCAGCATAACTCTTTCCTTTTATTTTGTCAATGAATTCTTCTTCACGGCTTGCAGCAAAAACGAGATGAGTGTGAGAATCGCACCAGCATGGAAGTACAAACTGCCCTTTTGCATCTATTACATGCTGAATGCCAAACATTGATGTTTGAATAGTATTCATCTCGCCAAATGAAACGATCACGCCATCTTCAATAACGAGAAAAGCATTTTCAATTGAAATCAATTCAGCAAGATGATTGCCTCGTAGTAATTTGTTCTCCTTTCTTACTCCAAATAGCTGCTTGATATTTGTAATCAGAGTAGTAGCCATGCCTGAAAGATAGGAATAATAAAAAAACCGTCCCGATGAGATCGGAACGGTTCGGATAAGTTTTATTTCTTTTTGCTATTAATAAGGTAAGATCGCAGTTCGTGAAACACCATTAGCATCAACCCAAACGATCTTCATATAATAAGTTCCGTTGCCTGGGCAGGTTGTGGGATTTCCGGCAGCATCCAACCCAAAGGTTGCTGTGGCAGTTACGGCAGGCCTTGTATTTATAACCTGGCCGCTCACTATTCTGAAATTACAATCCTGGCGAACAACCAATGCCTGTGCAATCTGCCAGGTAAATGTTTTACCAAAACGATTGGTTCCCCAAATAGCGATTCCTGACGTGTTGCCATCAGTATGTGTGCCTGTAGTTGTGATCACAACTCCATTGTCATATGTGAATGTTCTTTGTTTTGCCACCTGCCATGAGCGCTGGCTGCCATCATCGAATGTTACAGACATGCCGTTGCTGGTAATGGTGTGGGTGATGGTTCCAAGGGAAGCCAGGTTGACCAATAAACCACCGGATACGTTGGTATAAGTTATAGCTCCATTCAGCGTAACACTCTTATTATCACGCAAACGGGTCACTTTATAATTCTGGAAAGTAACAGTAACAGCAGCTCCTGCATTTTTCCAACGAATATTGGAAGGCATGGAGACCACAATAACACCGGTACGGGTGCGATTGCCCAAACAATTAGTTCCATTGTACGTGATGGTAAGTGAACGTGTACCGCCGGTGGTATCTGCTACAACGGTAGCATCACATATGAGAGACTGAACATCATAACCGCGGCCGGAGAATGAAGCGCTTGCTTCTACCATGAGATCAACATCATTTGCTGCATCATCAGCTTCATTTGAAACAGTTGTTTGATCATCCGCCTCGATTGAGACCTGAGTGGTTTCATCAGTTGTGGAGGAAGAAGAATCTTTTTGGCATGCGGTGAAAATAAGAGCCGTGCAATATGTCAGTACGGCTACTACCAGGATTTTAGTTTTCATGATTCGAGTTTTTGTTTTTTTTCAAAATTGTCAGGGAAATAGACCTTGCCCCGGCAATTAAGTTTAAAGGATGATGGATTATTTTTTAAAAATAAAATAACACAACAAAGAAACGCATTCAAA
>DASZPW010000300.1:0-3590 GCA_035550155.1 Chitinophagaceae bacterium
GGCCTCAGCGCAGCAGGGCCCGGTAAGGAATTAGGTAAAAAAGCGATATGTCAATTTGACGATTCGGGGTGCGGGTACCTGTAAAAATAATTAGGGCCTGGGTAGAAACCCTGGCCCGTTTTTAATCCGTACCCTATGAAAACTGGTTTAAAGGTATAATATTTTTTAATTAATGCAAACTTATTTGATGCATAACTCCATTTACTGTTGCCGTAGCCTTATTGTCGCAATTGCCATTTCCATAGTCAAGATACCCGGTCCAGGATGTATTGGCATTTGATGAAGCACGAACAATTTTTACTACCCCCTGAACGATCCAACGACATTCAAATGTTTTTACAAGAGGCGTTGTGATCGTTGATTGCCAGGCTACCAGCAAATTTCCTTTTTTTGCCTTGCCATTTGCAGAACCCTCGATCTCGAATGCATCATCCTTTGGATACAATGGAGTACTTAATCCTTCGCTCTGTGTTATGGTTTTATGGCTGGTCCATTCAACATAATTTCCATCTACAGTGCTTAATTTACCATCAGTAACATCTACTGTAAATTGTCGTGAAGGGGGAGTATTGTTGGGTGCACTTTTGTTAGTGATCGTTGCAGTGCCTTCAATTTTTGTATCATCTATATAAAAGTTGTCGAATGTAGTGGTAGCAACAGCGCCAGGGACTGTTAACCTGTTGCTGTAATCAATAATGATTTTCCCTTTTCGGGTATGACCATCAGCTGGACGAACACAACCGGCGGTACCAAAATCTATTGTTATCCGTACCGGGAAGAAAGCCGAAGTGCTGGCATGTGTTATTGAAATAGTAGCACAGGTAGGCAATGAGTCCAAACGATAATTTCCGTTGACTGATTCTCCACGGCCAAAAATACCGGTACCGGCCATTCCAACATCATTGTTTACTCCCATAGCGTCATCAAAAACCTCATTGAAGGCCAACTCACCCTGGGCATCGGACTCAACTGATGTAAACGAGGCATCCTGCTGCTGCTGATCCGTACCATTGCTTTTTTCTTTGGAACAAGATCCAACAGTAAGTAAAGAAAGAATAAATGTGGTGGAGATCAATTGGGGCAGGGAGAAACTCAGTTTCATAACAATTGTTTTGGGTAATTAAACGACTGAACGGTAATAAGATGGTTTTTATTGGTTTAGGTTTAAGGGTTTGTTAAGTTTTTTGCTCAGCTTTGCCTGAAATTAATTCAATAAAATGGCACTGATCGATACGCATGCTCATATTTATCTAAATGAATTTGATCTTGACAGAAAAGCAATGCTTGAAAGAGCTGAGAAAGAAACCGTTGTAAAGATATTGATGCCGGCCATTGATAGCGAAACGCATGCACAAATGCTGGAGGCGGAACGTAATTTTCCTAATCTGTGCCTGAGTATGATAGGACTGCACCCGTGTTCTATAAAAGACAATTATAAAAATGAACTGCAGGTGGTTTTTGAATTTCTACAACAGCGAAAATTTATTGCCATTGGAGAAACAGGCCTCGATTTTTATTGGGATCTTACTTTCAGGGAGCAACAATTTGTAGCTTTTCAACAACAGATCGATTGGTCATTGCATTATGATATTCCCATTGTCATTCATTCCCGAAATGCTACCGATGATTGTATTGAAATGATCAGGAAAAACCAGAATGGAAAATTAAAAGGAGTATTCCATTGTTTTTCAGGAACAATAAAACAAGCTCAACAGATCATAGAGTTGGGATTTTATATCGGTATTGGAGGTGTATTGACCTTCAAAAATTCGGGACTTGATGCAGTGTTGGAAAAGGTAGGTTTGGATAATGTGATTTTGGAAACAGATGCACCCTACCTGGCGCCGGTTCCATTCCGAGGGAAGAGAAATGAATCCGGTTACCTGAAATATGTTGCACAGAAATTGGCAGCAGTCAAGAACATGCAGTTTGAAGAAATTGCCCGTATCACAACCCGTAATGCCGAAAAATTATTCGGTCTCTAAAATTTCAACCAGTATTTTTGCAGCCCCAATCAGGAGAGATGCTCGTCCCGATAGTTATCGGGAGGTTGAAGAGGCGCAACAGGAAATTGTATAATTGAAATGAGGTTATAACTAAAAAGGAAATTATTAATAACGGAGAGGTGCTCGAGTGGTTGAAGAGGCACGCCTGGAAAGTGTGTATACCTGAAAGGGTATCAAGGGTTCGAATCCCTTCCTCTCCGCTGATAACCCAATCAAAACATTCAAATGCCCGTCAAACCCTTTACAGACGGGCATTTCAATTTTTCCCCCTTTCATTTCAATTCAAAAAATCGCAGTAGCCAGGTGACCCATTCGGTTACCCGGATGAACCGGCAGCTCGGGTAACCGAGGCGCTCTGAAACACTTGTCCAGCAAGCATTTCAGAATTCGAACATCTTGTCTTGCGATACCTGGGAATCTAATTTTATCACCTTAACGAGGGGTCACCACATGAACACAACTTTGTCCATCCTTTTTTATGCAAAAAAGGCAAAAGCCACGACAGACGGTCTTATCCCGGTTTATCTCAGAGTAACCATCAATGGCCAACGCTTTGAAACTTCAACAAAGAATTATGTTGAAGCAGGGCAATGGTCCAGCGAAGCAGGGAAAATAAGATCCAACATCAACACACCACAGGCAAAGGCAATCAATGCATTGATTGATACACTTCGCAATCGTGTGTATGAACTGCAGATAGAGATGGTTCGGGAGAAATTACCATTCACCATCGAGACCTTTAGAAACAAATGGTTGGGCATTTCAGAAAAGCCCCGCATGTTGCTCGAAATATTTCAGCAGCACAATGACCAGTTGAAAGAACTCTTCTGCAATGGCGACTTCGCACCAGGTACAATCAGGTAAGACATCCAATTATACTGGCCTCATTTGTAAAGCAGCTGATGCCGGTTATAAACTAATTATTGTTCTGGCAGGATTACATAACAATCTGCGAAGCCAGACACAGCTTCGTATTGATGAAGGATTTCTCGGATTTGACACACAACATCAGAGAGCATTTAATCAGAACAACAGATGGATGGGTGTAGGAAGAATTGATACGTCAATGGTTGCTCATTCTCTCACTTCTAGTCTTGATAAAGGGGATTTTACTGCAGGTGCAGCAAATGCATTGGGAATAAATTTTAATACCAATGAACCTATCATTGCAGTTGTAAAGAAAAACGCAGGCGTTTTAAATCGTTTGCTACAGTGGCTTTCAGCCCAGTCGGTTGAAATGCCTGATGGTCGTCGTGTAATCCGGAATAAATCCCTGCTTTTAATAGATGACGAAGCAGACAATGCTTCTATTAACACAAGACCTGAGAATGATGGCACTACAAGAATCAATGGATTAATAAGAGATATACTCCGGCTCTTTGACAAAAGCGGTTATGTAGGTTACACAGCTACTCCCTTTGCGAATATATTTATTCCGTTAGCAGAAGATGATTTATTCCCCCGTGATTTCATTATCAATTTGCCGGCGCCATCAAACTACATAGGTCCTGAAAAAGTTTTTGGATTTCAACCGTTGGGAGATGATGATGAATCAGATACTGTTTTACCAATTGTAAGGAGAGT
>DASZPW010000301.1:0-8742 GCA_035550155.1 Chitinophagaceae bacterium
TATGCTCAATCGTTCGAAGGGTCCTGCGATGTGGAGTCCGAGAACCCAAAACGACCGCATTCTTTTCTCCCTGAAATGGAGAGAACTGCTTGAAAAAACTCCCAACCTGGATTTTTACCAGGACATGGTGAAAGGATTGTTAGTCAAAGACAAAAAAGTAATTGGTGTAATCACAGGATTGGGACATGAGATTAGGTCGAAATCTGTCGTTTTAACCAATGGAACTTTTCTAAACGGTGTTATACATGTTGGTGAAAAGAATTTCGGGGGCGGTAGAATGGGAGAGCGGTCAGCAAGCGGATTGACGGAACAACTCGTTTCTTTGGGATTTGAAAGTGACCGTCTTAAAACGGGTACTCCTCCGAGAGTTGATGGAAGAAGCCTAGATTATTCTAAAATGGTAGAACAGCCGGGAGACAAAGAAATCACCGGATTCTCATTTCTACAAACACCTAAGCCTCAGCAACAAAAAAGCTGTTGGATCACTTACAGTAATCAAAAAGTACATGAAATTCTAAAAACCGGTTTTGACAAGAGCCCAATGTTTACCGGAAGAATTGAAGGAACGGGTCCAAGATACTGTCCAAGCATCGAAGACAAGATCAACCGATTTTCAGAAAAAGAGCGTCATCAACTATTTATAGAGCCTGAGGGTTGGAATACAGTTGAGATCTATGTAAATGGGTTTTCCACCTCATTACCAGAAGAAACACAATACGAAGCTCTTCGTATTATACCGGGTTTTGAATCTGTGAAAATGTTCCGCCCGGGATATGCGATTGAATATGATTATTTCCCGCCAACGCAATTGCATTATTCATTAGAAACCAGGCTAATTGAAAGTTTATTTTTTGCCGGCCAAATCAATGGAACTACAGGGTATGAGGAAGCCGCTTGCCAGGGTTTGATCGCTGGAATCAATGCCCATCAAAAAAACCGTTCGTTGGAACCAGTCGTTTTAAAAAGAAGCGATGCATACATCGGAGTATTAATAGATGATCTAATCAGCAAGGGCACTAATGAACCCTACAGAATGTTTACATCGAGAGCTGAATTCAGAACACTTTTGAGACAGGATAATGCAGACTTGCGACTAACCGAATTAGGATATCGGCTCGGATTGGCATCACAAGAAAGAATGGATCTAACTTTGACCAAAAGGGAGGGTGTAAATCAAATCAAAAAATTACTGGAAACTGTAATCTTAGAACCTGGAGAGATTAATCCTTATTTAGAAAAAATCAATTCTTCTCTTATCTCTGAAAAACAAAAAGCACAAAAGATCCTTTTACGGCCAGACGTGGAATTAGAAGGGATCATGCAAATGGTTCCGAAACTTGAAAGTGTATTGAAAGAATATAGAAAAGAAATTATTGAGCAGGCCTCTATACAAGTAAAGTATGAAGTGTATATAGAAAAGGAAAAAGAGCTGGTTAAAAAGATGTCTTTGTTAGAAGAACTCCAGATACCTGAGAATTTTGATTATAAAAAAATTGTGGCATTGGGAAATGAAGCCCGGGAAAAATTAAATAGCATAAAACCCAGAACGCTAGGCCAAGCAAGTCGTATTTCCGGTATTAATCCGACTGACGTTCAGATACTGATGGTTTATATGGGACGATAGAGCGGGGGCGTCTTCTGCTTGATTTTTTTGTTTGCTCTCTTTTTGTAACGGACATGTCCTTTATCCCCGTTATCAATCCTCTGCAGTTAGCAGATCCGCAGGAACAGGTAAAGGGTTCCATAGTTTCATCGAGAAACATTGCATAATCCAATGTAAGTTCTTCTCCTTTTTGAATATTTTTTGTTGCTACGATATTTAATCCATCAAAATCGGTATTGGGATCACAGCTATGATTTTGAGGCGCCCACTCTGCCGGATCTTCATCCCACAAAATGAACACTTCTTTGCTTATCGGATAAGCATAGCGGCTGAAATTCTCTTTTTCTTTTTCATTCCAATTTTTTTCCATGAATCTTTTGGTAATGATCCGCTGCGATCGTTCTTCTCCTTTAAAAACAATTTCACCTTTTGAAATATTACGACTTGCATAAATTCCAAATCCAGCAATGGAGTTTCCTTTTATTTCGTATACTTTTTGTTTTCTTTTATGTCTTGCAATGCCCTCTGCAATGATATGTCGCAGAAATCCTGCGTGGCCTGTTCCATCAAATTTTAAAATAAAATCTGCGGAGCCATCCCATCCGTCAGTATAAAACACCGAGCAGGTAAAATTCAATTCAAGAAAATATATCTCCCTTTTATTATTTACCCTAAAATCCATCCTGCAATAACCCACTCCGCTGAAAGCCTGGAAAATTTTTCTTGCAGCATCCCGTAGACCCTTTTCTAATTCGGGATCGTTGCATGGATAATTACAATCCGGGTGAAGCTCCCATGTTTTTAATGCATAGGTTTTGAATTCAAGACCTTCCGGAAAAATATATTCAACCGGTTTATATGTAGTACACTCTTTGGGATTATCCGCATTGGCGGCTACCAAAACCGAAAATTCTCTTCCTGCAATATATTCTTCTACCAGCAATGAACTATGTTCTTCTATAATGGCAGCACATTTTTCTTTTAGTTCTTTTTCATTATGAACCAGCGAATGCTCATCGATGCCGCGGCTATCGCCGGCATGAGCCGGTTTTACAAACAGCGGATATTTCAAATGCTGTGTCTCTTTTTCAATCTCCTCCAATGAATTGATCAAAGCATATTCAGGAACTTTTACTCCTTCGGAATATGCTACATATTTCATGAGTTTTTTGGGAACATCAAATAACCTTGTTCCTGGTCCTGTGATAGGAAGATTTAATATTTCTGCATTAAAATAAATATCATGCCCCGGCACTTCCCAATCAGGATAGCCTTCACATAGATTTACAAAAATGTCATACCCTTTTTTACTAAGATCACGCAGTTGCCTGTAAGTAGTGAGTTTGTTGATGAATACATGATCCATCTCTGCTTCCGGCATCAATGAAGATAGATTGCGTACGGGATCATACTCTTTGTAATCAACCGAAGTAGTTGAATAATCTGGCAGAAGTACACAAATCTTCATTGTTGGAATTACCGGGTTATGCCCCGGTTTGCAATAGTATCATAAATAATTTCCTCAATCAATTGGGTAAATGATCTACCGGCAAAGCGTAATATGGCTCCGATAGAAGTATAATCTTCATCTTCGCTTAGTCCGCATTGGGCATTTACTTCTAAAACATACAATTTCTTTGTAGCTGCATCCATCCGGATATCAATCCTTGTATAACCAACACCTTTTACGGCACAATAAGCATCCAGGCTTAGTTTACAGATCTTCTCTGAAAGCTCCGGATCGCAAGGCTGATAATGATAAAAGCTTCCGCCATTAGGCATCGGCATTTCATCTTCATATATTTCCCAAAGCCTGTCAAATGATAAAAACCGTTCTTCTTCTGAAAGCGATTCATGAAAAATGCGTTCTACCGGTTTATACACAATACATTTTTCCGGATGTTTGTATGAGCCCACAATCATCGTTGTATATTCAGGGCCCTTAATGAATTGTTCTACGAACAGGCCACCAGTAGTTAATTGCCAACCACGATATCCCTGGTTCAGTTCTCTGATCCTTTCAATTGCCTCTTCGTCTGTATGAACAACATTTTTTACAGAAACACCCATGCTGCCTCCGGACACTGCCGGTTTGATCAAAAGCGGCGGGCCCAGTCTTTCACAGATTCCTTCAATTGATTCTTCGCTTCCATCAACAATCTCCCACTTTGCAGTAGATACTTTGGCTTTATCAAAAGCCTTCTTCATTGGGATCTTTGATGAAGTAATATCATAGAAATAGGCGTTTGAGCCGGAATATAGCAGCTTGTGTTTTTCCAATTCATGAATTACCGACACTCCGGGAGTGTTGTTGATCTCGTCACCATCGCAGAGGTTGAAGACAAATGCCGTTTTCCCTTTTGATTTTTTTCTGATGGCACTAATGACTTCTTTAAAGTCCTGCATGGTCACCGGTTGCCAAATCCAATCTGCGTCGAGTTCTTTAAATACTTTAGTGAATTCACCAAGGCTCTGAGAGAAGTCGTAATAGTGTTTGAGGTTTGGGTCGTCTGTTTCGAAATGGGGATATAGCACCCATATCTTTAGTTGCTCAAGTGTAGGAGTGTTTGTGCTCTTTGATCTCTTCTTAGGCCCTCTCTTCGTTTGAACGATCATGCAGTTGTTGTTGAATGAAACGGGTTAGCTTGTATTGGTTTAATACACTTTTTGCAAGATAAGCGGCTCCTTTGATTTCGCCTAAACAATTTGGACTGCCGCAAAAACATTGAAACGACTGCGCCATCTCCCATTCGGCTGATGGATAAAACCATGTCAATTCTTCGCCCCTTTTTATGGGGCGCAGGGTGATCACACGCATGGCGTGTGTATCAAAAAATGTGTTTGGGTTACAACTGTGGTTAATGCATTGCAGAAATTCCGGATCGATCATAATATGTTTATGAGTGGCGATCTGGAAGGAAAGATAGTTTGGTTCTCGCATTATTTTCTTCGCAGAAAACATTGAGAACAATTCTCCTGCCCTGAATGGACGCAATGCAATTAATGTTTTTTGATTGTTGGTGAGGTTTAATCTCACTTCGGCAAAGCCGTGATCACTAATCAGGCGATAACCGGGGTTAGTAAGTGTTATCATATTGATTTGTTATGAAAAGATAAATAATAAATTCAATCTAACAAATCAATCCTACGTTAATGTGAATAATTTCGATAGTTTATATACTAACAATTGTTCTATCTATTGAGAATTGAATCTTGGGTTATTCACATTGAATGATCATTCATCATTTAAACAACCATCATTTTATAACTATTATGACGAATGATGTTCTTTTTGATATTCAAGCCACGCAAGAGCAAGGCGTATTTCCCCAAAGCCGATAGCATTACCCAACTTTTCTTTTATCGGAGTCATTGTGTTTCCGTTAAACTCTTTTAATGCCGGAACAATCAAAGCCAGTTTATCAGCACTGACCAGTTCATCAATTTTGATACTGCCATTCCGAACATAATAAGCCAGGTGTCCTTCTATAGTTTGAATAGTTAATTTTCGCTCTTGAGAAATTTCCAAAACGGATTTACCTTCTTTGTACAGCCTGAATGATTCAGCCTTTGTATCAGGGAGCCGGGAATTGTCTTTTTCTTTTCGTTTCCGCTTGGTCACTTTTTCGTGTATGAGCGATTGCAACCGATGCTGATTGCAATACCGGAGTATGATATCCAAAAACTGCTGACCATATGCTTTCGCCTTAGCTTCACCAAAACCACTTATTTGTTTCAATTCTTCCAAAGACTGCGGTAAGAATCTTGTCATTTCATCCAATGTTTTGCTTCCGGCTACCATATAAACGGGCAAGTCCCTTTTTGCGCAAAGGCCATCTCTTAATTTTTTTAACTCCTTGTACAACTCCGGATGAGGAGTTTCTGTTGGTGTTTGCCGGTCGGTTGCCCCGGAATATGCATTAACTGATACCGACGTAATGATGATCTTTCTTTTAAATTGATGATATGCTTCTATATTGAATTGGCCGTTGCAGGATGCTATTAATTGTTTTTTGGCAAACAGCTGCGCATATAGTTCTTTGATGCTTTCATTATATTCTTTGGCGTGTTGACGGCTATCAGTTATTGCCGGTGATTGTTGGATAGCAAGAAGTACCGGTTCAATCTGATTAGTAAAATAAACAGCTGCTGCTTTTAATCTATCCTGCAGACCATTGTTTTTCTCCGGAGATACCGGATGTTCAAAAAAAGACAATAGTTGCGGGTTAAATTTTTCAGCTGTTTCCTGTATTGCTAATAAGGATTCTACAAGCTTTTCCAGCCATGTTAATGATTCAATATTAAAAGAGGTGCGATGCTCTACCAGGTACCCCAACAATTCTTTAGCGGACCCAATGAGGGACTTGAAGTCAAACAACGATACTAAAATATCCCGTTGATAATTTTTGCCGGATTCGTTCAGCTCTTCTTTCAGATCATCTAATGTTGTTTTATTTTCAGAAAAACGAACGATCCGTTCATCACACTGAAGGCTTGAATACCCGATCCTGCTTTGCAATATCATGCCTTCAAGGTTGGTGCATCGGCTCAATGCCACATATACCTGGCCCGCAGAAAAAGCTTCTTCCGCATCAATGATCGCCTTTTCAAATGTGAGCCCCTGGCTTTTGTGAATAGTAATCGACCAGGCAAGCCGCAATGGATATTGTCTGAAAGACCCCAGCACTTCTTCATCAAGCGTTCTTGTGTTTTTATTCCACGAATAGCGAATATTCTCCCATGCTTCTCTCTTTACTTCAATTTCCCGATCCTCATTTGCACATTGAACAAAAATTCTATCGTCCTCCAGCTTCGTTACCACACCAATTTTTCCATTGAAATATCGTTTGCTCTTATCCATATCATTTCTTAAAAACATCACTTGTGCTCCTACCTTTAGTTGCAGCATTTCGTCAGCAGGAAATGACCGCTCAGAAAACTCGCCCTCAACCTCAGCCGGATAAGACAATGATCGTCCCGGAAGTTTTTGTAATTCTTCCAGGTTAATGACGTCGGCTTTATAATTATGTGTGGTCAAAATGATATATCCGTCGTTCAGACGATGTCTGAATGCCGGCTGAAATCTTCTTTCGAGCAATGCGATACCTTCCGAATTGAGATCATTGTTACGGACCTGGTTTAACAGGTTGATGAATTGATCTTCGCTCTGCCGGTAGATCCTGGTAAATTCAATGTACAGCGGTTGTTCATCACGCAACACACGGCTGTCAAAAAAATAAGGACTATTATAAAATTGCGATAACAACGACCATTCATTATCCGGAATTATTGGCGGCAACTGAAACAAATCTCCGATGAATAACACCTGCACGCCACCGAATGGCTTATTGTGTTGCAATCGCACATGTCGTAAAATTGTATCTATAGCATCCAACGTGTCGCACCGAACCATGCTGATCTCGTCGATGATCAGCAACTCCAGTTCCTGGAAAATTTTTTTCTTTTCTGATGTCAGTCGAAGCCGGCTTAATAAACTGTGGCGATTCGTAGTTTCGGATTCATTGCCGGAAAAACCTTTTGCTTCGGGAATAAAGGGCGCAAGTGGTAATTGAAAAAAGGAGTGCATGGTCACTCCGCCAGCATTAATTGCTGCTACTCCTGTGGGAGCGACTACAGCAATTTGTTTGAAACAATTTTCCCGTATGTATTTTAGAAATGTAGTTTTCCCTGTACCAGCCTTACCGGTGAGAAAAATATTACGCCGGCTTTGATTTACCAATTGCACAGCCAGCTGAAACATTTCATTGCTTATGTCAGGGGTGAATGTCGCCACGAATGTTTTAATTTAGCCACAGATGAACGCAGATTAATACAAATATGATCTTGTATATTAAGCAGCGGATAAGATTAATCTTTTGTACTCTAATTTTCTTTTTCCAAAATTAATTATCAAACCCACCTCACAAACAGAAGCCCGAAGATAATTCAAGGTTTGGGCTATATGATTATCTGTTATCCCTTCATCACAGGACTTGACCTCAACTATTATTTTTTCAAAACAATAAAAGTCTGCAAAAAATTTATGTGAAAGATTTCTCTCCTTATAACAAACAGAAAATTCGGCTTCTCGTGCATAAGCAACATTCGCATCAATCAATTCCACTTCTATTGCATCTTTATACACAACTTCCGAAAAGCCATATCCGAGAGTCTTCTGTACTTCCATACAAACTCCGATTATCCGGTATGTTTCATTTTTAAAAAGAAAGCTTTCCATTACAAAACTTTGAAGTTTAAGAAAAAGCCACAGACGAACACTCTTTTTGCATTATCTGCATGAATTTGTGTTCATCTGTGGCTACCCACTTATTCATTTGCGGCTTTTGCCCCGAGCATAAGCAATTCGCTCACCTGTATTTCTGTAAAGTATTTTTTGTTGCCGTCCTTGTCTGAATACTGGCGGTTCACCAGTTTCCCCTCAACAGCAACTTCCTTACCAACGCTCAGATACTTTTCGGCGATCTCCGCCAGCTTTCCCCACATCACAAGGTTGTGCCATTGCGTGTCTTTTACTTTTTCGCCTTTTGCATTGCGATAGATCTCTGTAGTGGCAATGCGGAAGTTGGCCACTTTTTTACCGCTTTCAAATGTTTTCACTTCTGGAGTAGAACCCAGGTTTCCGATCAGTTGTACTTTGTTTTTTAATGCGTACATAGTTTTAAAATTTGTGTCCCGCCTAAGCAGAACTGTTTTTGAATTTTGTTATCTCAATCAACCGGCGACGTCGTATCCGATTGACAACACAAAGATGTGCTGACAAAAAAGCGGGAGTCGGTTTTTACCCGTTTCTTCCCGAAGCTAACCGGGTAAAAACGTTTGCACACGGATATTTTTCTGTACCTTGTTTCCCTTAAAACCATTGCTATGCCTTCATCCAACGAAACGAAGAACTGCCTGTATTGCGGCAAGCCCCTGAAAGGAAGAATAGATAAAAAATTTTGCGATGATTATTGCCGCAACAATTACAACAACCAGCAAAAAGCCAAAGGAAGCCACAGCGGTTATGTAAGAAACATCAATAATGCTTTGTTGAAAAACCGGAAGATCCTGGAATCTATTTTGCCACCAACCGAGGAAACGGCTAAAGCCAATAAGGAGAAACTGCTGAACCTCGGCTT
>DASZPW010000302.1:0-4181 GCA_035550155.1 Chitinophagaceae bacterium
TTCATTTGATTTCATTCCCGGTCAATTTGTAACACTGGATCTGCCTATTCACGAAAAACCCAATAAAAGATGGCGCAGTTATTCCATTTCCAGCTGGCCTGATGGTACCAATGTATTCGAGCTGGTCATCGTACTGGCGCAGGGCGGATCCGGAACCAATTATTTGTTCAACAATATTTCCGTAGGAAGTACTCTTTCATTCCGGGGGCCTCAGGGAGTTTTCACCCTTCCTAAAAATCTTGACAAAGATATTTTCCTTATTTGCACAGGAACCGGCATTGCACCGTTCAGAAGCATGGCGCAATATCTGAAACTTCATCCGGTGGAACACAAAAATGTGTACCTGATCTTTGGCTGCCGCAAAAAAGAAGACATCTTATATTATGAAGAATTGAAACAACTGCAATCTGAATTACCCGGTTTTCATTATATCCCGACATTATCCCGTGAACATTGGGATGGACATCATGGCTATGTGCATACGATCTACGAAGAATTATGCAAAGACAAACAACCTGCTCATTTTTTTCTCTGCGGATGGAAACATATGGTGGATGAGGCGCAAAAAAGAATTTTGGCAATAGGATATGATAAAAAATCCATTCATCTTGAATTGTACGGTTAGCATTTTTTCCGATTTTTTATTATCCAATGATTTTTTACAACAGAACTGTTGACATCTGTCATGCCTGTTTTTAGAAACTACTTGCTATATTCGTGCAAATCAATTTGCACATGGGCGCCGGTTCATTAATTGCTCTCGCTGTTGCAGCTATCGCTTTTTCCGGAATAGCAATTCTGGTTGCCAAATTGGTTACTAAAGCTACCACCAATAAACAAAAAGGCGAACCTTATGAATGTGGAGTTCCTACTCAAGGTCCCAGCTGGGTTCAGTTCAACGTTGGTTATTATTTATTCGCTCTTCTCTTTCTCATTTTTGATGTGGAACTGATCTTCTTATTTCCATGGGCAGTGGTTGTAAAAAAGATCGGATGGGTTGCATTGGTCGAGATCGTAATATTTTTCTTTATACTATTTACAGGTTTTTTATATGCACATAAAAAAGGAGCCTTGAAATGGAAGTAAAACCCGAATTGCAACAGGGTGACCCTTTCCCCGGCACCGTACATCAAACTCCCGGCGGAGGTATTTTATTAGGCAAAATGGACCAGGTGATCAATTGGGCAAGAAGCAATTCTTTGTGGCCATTGGTCTTTGGTACCAGCTGTTGTGCTATTGAAATGATGAGTGCCGCTTCTGCAAAATATGATTGGTCACGGTTCGGATTTGAAGTGGCAAGAGCTACGCCAAGGCAAGCAGACGTAATTATTATTGCAGGAACTATCGTAAACAAAATGGCGCCGGTATTGAAAAGATTATATGATCAAATGGCTGATCCGAAATATGTAGTGGCAATGGGAGCCTGCGCTACCAGCGGCGGCCCATTTTTTTATAACACTTATTCCGTTGTAAAAGGCGCCGATCATGTCATCCCGGTTGATGTTTATATAGCCGGATGCCCGCCAAGGCCCGAAGCATTAATACATGCATTAATGACATTACAGGAAAAAATAAGAAGCGGTTTGACAAGAGAACAAATCCGAATGGAAAAACCAGCGCATTCTTTTTAAATGACAAGAGACGAATTGAAAATAAAGATCATCGAACTGTTACCTTCTGCAAGTTTTGAAGAAGGAGGAGAATGGTTAAATGTAATGATAGAACCAGTAGCCTGGTTACCATTTGCAAACCAGCTTCGCAATTTACCGGATCTTCAGTTTGATTATTTGTTTTGCCTGACCTGTGTCGATTGGAAAACGCATTTATCAATGGTGTATCATTTAACTTCTACAACATTTCGTCACACGATCGTTATAAAATCAAAATTGGATCGCAATCAGCCGGAGATAGAAACTGTTTCACTTATATGGAGAACGGCAGAATTTCATGAGCGGGAAGTGTATGAAATGTTTGGTGTAAAATTTTTGCATCATCCTGACCTTCGGCTGTTGATACTGCCGGAAGGATGGGAAGGAAAAAATCCAATGAGGAAAGATTTTGAAGACCCTGTAAATATGATAAGGTTATAAACATGTACGAAGAAATTGCCACAACGGAACAAGGCGATCTCGTGATCAATGTCGGACCACAACATCCATCAACGCATGGCGTGTTGCACCTTGTCATTACATTGAATGGAGAAACAGTCAAAAAAGTAGAACCGCATCTTGGTTATATTCATCGTTCCATTGAGAAAATGTGTGAGAGCCTGACCTTTCGTCAATTCATTTATGTGACCAGCAAAATGGATTATCTCTCCTCGCACATGAATAATCATTGCTGCGCCATGTGTGTAGAAAAAGGATTGCAGGTAGAGGTTCCGCCAAGAGCACAAGTGATCCGTGTATTGATGGATGAACTCACAAGACTTGCATCACATCAACTGTGGTGGGGGGCTTTGGCAATGGATGTCGGTGCGTTGACTCCTTTCTTTTTGGCTTTTCGTGAAAGAGAAATGATCAACGACATCATGGAAGAAACCTGCGGCACCCGGCTTACTATGAACTATATGGTGCCCGGAGGAGTGATGGCAGATATTCACCCCAATTTTCAAAAAAGAGTTCATGCATTCATTGATCATTTTAAAAGAAAGATCGATGAATATGATGAACTGGTCACCAATAATATCATTTTTCAAAACCGCACTAAAGGCATCGGCTACATTTCCAAAGAAGATGCGATCTCTTATGGGATGAGCGGCCCTTCTGCAAGAGGAAGTGGCGTATCCTGCGACATCCGGAAATTATATCCGTATGAAGTGTATGACAAATTGCAGTTTGATGAGATCATTGAGACCGATGGTGATTGCTTTGCCCGCTATTTGGTAAGAATGAAAGAAATGAGGCAATCTTTATCCATTGTTGAACAATTGATCGATAATATTCCGGAAGGAGATTTCCAGGCTAAGACAAAAAATGTTTTGAAATTACCCAAAGGAGAATATTACACAAGAGTGGAAACAGCCCGTGGAGAATTTGGTGTTTATATTGTAAGTGAAGGTGGCACTACTCCTTACCGGATCAAATTCCGTTCTCCGGGTTTTTCTAATTTGTCAGCATTGGATCAGATGACAAGAGGACAAAAGATCGGGGACATGGTAGCAATTATGGGAACGTTGGATTTAGTGATACCGGATATTGACAGATAAAAAAGTCAAAATGAAAAATTAAAAATTGAAAATCGAGTGCAGATCATTCAATAATTTTTAATTAGTAATTCGTAATTAAAAGTGTGGAGTTTACAAAACATAGCAGATAAAGTTCACGATTGGTTGTATGCAACCTTCAATCCAACCATCGCTATGCTGATCGAATTTGTGATCATCGGTGCATTAGCGATCGGTTTATTTGCTATGCTGGGGCTGGTGTTGATCTATATGGAAAGAAAAGTATCTGCGTGGATGCAATTGCGATTGGGCCCCAATCGTGTCGGCCCGAAAGGGATTTTTCAAACCATGGCTGATACATTGAAGCTGATCGTGAAGGAAGGAATGACCCCGACCGGCGTTGATAAATTATTATTCAACCTTGCTCCTTTCATTGTGATGATCGTTGCCATGGTGGTACTTGCCCCGCTGATGTTTGCCAAAGGTTTCCAGATCTGGGATATTAATATAGGTGTATTTTTTATTACAGCTATCTCTTCACTTTCGGTAATTGGCATATTGATGGCAGGTTGGGCCAGCAACAATAAATATTCATTGCTCGGCGCCATGCGCAGCGGAGCACAGATCGTGAGCTATGAATTATCTGCCGGACTTTCTGTTTTAGCCATTGTTGTTTTAACGGGCAGTTTGAAAATATCAGACATTATTGCATCGCAGGAAAATGGCTGGTGGATATTTAAAGGCCATGTGCCCGTGTGGATCGCTTTCATCATTTTTATCATTGCTGTCACTGCAGAAACCAACCGGGCACCTTTTGATCTTGCGGAAGCAGAATCAGAATTGACAGCGGGATTTCATACTGAATATTCAGGAATGAAATTCGCTTTGTTTTTTCTCGCCGAGTATGTAAACATTTTCGTGGTATGTGCCATAGGCGCTACATTATTTTTAGGCGGATGGATGCCATTACACTTTGGCACCGGAACCAAATTCAATGAAGTGATGGATTATATCC
>DASZPW010000303.1:0-12823 GCA_035550155.1 Chitinophagaceae bacterium
CACCAATGTTTGTGTCTTCTCCTGTAATTTTTGTTCGTATTCCCGCTTGTATGCCCATCGTGACGAAGGCTGGGAACTCAGCTTGGAACAAATGATGGACATGCTGAGAAAATATGATGGCAAGCCGATCACCGAAGTGCATATTGTCGGCGGCGTGCATCCGAAAATGAACTTAGAGTTTTTTGCAGAACTGCTTCGCAAAATAAAAACTCATCGGCCCGAATTGCACATCAAGGGATTTACGGCTGTAGAATTAGATTACATGTTCCGCAAAGCAAAAATGAATAATGAAGAGGGATTAAGATTTCTGCATCATGCCGGTTTGGATTCATTGCCCGGCGGCGGAGCTGAGATATTTCATCATGAAATACGGGAACAGATCTGTGCAGATAAAGTAAATACTGAAGGCTGGCTGCATATTCATGAAACGGCTCATCGATTGGGAATGCATACTAACGCTACCATGCTCTATGGCCATATTGAAAAATACTGGCATCGCATCGACCACATGAAACGGCTGAGAGAATTGCAGGACAAAACGAATGGCTTCAATACATTTATTCCATTGAAGTTTCGCAATAAGGATAATGACATGAGTAATGTGCCGGAAGTTTCATTGGTGGAAGACATGAAGATGTATGCCGTTGCACGAATTTATTTAGACAATTTTCCTCATCTGAAAGCATATTGGCCGATGCTTGGTCGTCAGAATGCACAACTATCTCTTTCATTTGGTGTGAACGATATTGACGGCACCATTGATGACAGTACCAAAATTTATTCCATGGCCGGAGCCGAAGAACAAAATCCTTCTATGAACACTTCGGAATTGGTAACGCTGATCCGCCAGGCCAAAAGACAACCTATAGAAAGAGATACACTTTACAATGAGATCAGGGATTACAGCAGCATTGACATCAAAGAGATCGAGACCAATCCGTTGTTGAATTGATATTCAAATTTCAGAGAGTTTTTTGGTTCATGAGACAGGAGCCGGGGAAAAGAAAACATAGATTGGCAGATCGGATTGTCCTAACTACAATACAAAAAGTATAACACCCGCTCTGCAAAGTCTCCTGACTTCGCAGCAATAAGACAAAAGTCGCTAGACTTTTCATTTTACTCCGTTGTCTTCACCCGGAAACTCCCTCTCCTACATGACAATTAGGCTAACAACCGAAATACATGAAAGTTACTTTAACTTCGTTTGTTGGTGCAATGAATCAAAAACGAAACTGCGCTTTAGTTGAAACACCTGCCGCTCTCCCCTGCTTATTTTTTTGTAATTTGAAACCCGGTAACAACCAATTCCAAAGAACCAGATTTACTATATGCAAGAGACAAATCCCGAAAAATTTTACCGGCGCCGGATCGAACAGTTTGAAGCGGAAGAAAAAAAATTACTGAAACAAAAAAGCCTTTTCTCTTTGCTGCGGCTTGCCCTCGCAGTGCTTGCTATTGCTGCATTATGGAAATTGTGGGTTTTGTCCATTGTTGTGGCTTTTATAGTTTTTTTTATCCTCATAGGAATTTTCATTGCGATCGTGATCAAAGATCTCAAAACAAAAGAAGCTCTTGAAAATATCCGCATACTGAAAAATATATGCAGTGAAGAGATCCGCATCCTGAATCACGATTTCCTGCACTTGCCCGGCGGACAGGAATGGTGCCCCGCTCATCACGCCTACGCCCAGGATCTTGACCTGTTTGGAAAAGCTTCTTTGTATCAATATATCAATCGCACCCGTTCAGAACAAGGACATCAGCTATTAGCCGCCTGGCTGCTGAATCCAACTTCTACAGAAATTATATTACCAAGACAGGAAGCCGCCGCTGCTCTCAGTCAAAATGTGGAATGGGGACAACAATTCCGGGCTTATGGCATCAGCCATCCTTTTACATTAATGGCTGAACAAAAGATCAACGAATGGCAGCACGATAGAGATCCTTTGCAAACAAGATCATGGCTCAGGATATTCCGCCTATTATTTCCACTTATCACGATAAGCAGTTTGGTTCTTTTTATCTTCGATATCATTCCCGGCTCAATATTTACTCTTCTACTCATAGTATTTTTTGGAGTGGCTGCATCCATTAGCAAACTATTTCAATCACAATATGCCCTGTTGAATAAAATTGTCCCGGAATTGGAAACACTGGAACAAAGTATCCGGATGATCGAGAATAATTCATTTGAAAGCACTTTATTCAAAGAATTAAAAAACAAACTTGGTGATTCGACAGGAACAGCTTCCGATAGTATAGAACAACTCAAGAAAATATTAGCCCGTCTCGATTATCGCTATAACCCTATCATCTATATTCCGCTGAACAGTTTTTTTCTCTGGGATCTGCAACAAATTTTTTCATTGGAGAAATGGAAAGCCAGGCATCAACATCAAATTTCTTCATGGTTTGATGCGCTTGCAGAAACAGAAGCATTGGTAAGTATTGGAACAGCAGCATTCAATCATCCGGATTGGAGTTATCCGAAATTCAGTCCTGGTAAAAATGTTTTTGTTGCCAATGAAATGGGACATCCATTGATCCCGATATCTAAAAGAGTGAACAATTCATTTTCCACAGAAGGAGCAAAACAGATCAACCTGGTGACCGGATCCAATATGGCGGGTAAGAGCACTTTTCTTCGAAGTGTCGGAGTGAACATTGTTCTGGCCATGATGGGAGCGCCGGTTTGTTGTAACAAATTAACGCTTTCAGCAACGAAAGTGATGAGCTCGATGCGGGTCAGTGATAACCTCGAAGAAAACACGTCTACTTTTTATGCAGAATTGAAAAAACTGAAAGAGATCATTGAAGCGGTCAAGAGACAGGAAACAGTTTTTATTTTGCTGGATGAAATTCTGAGAGGTACGAATTCTGCAGATCGCCACACCGGTTCTATGGCACTATTGAAACAACTGATAAAGGAAAATGCATCCTGCATTGTAGCAACGCATGACCTGCAGTTGGCAAAATTAGCTGATGCCTATCCCGGCAACGTTCACAATTTTCATTTTGATGTGCAGGTACAAAATGAAGAATTGTATTTTGATTATAAAATAAAAGAAGGCATTTGTCAAAGCATGAATGCCTCTTTGCTGATGAAAAAGATCGGAATAGAATTATAAAATTTATTTTCCCCAGCCAAACCAATCATTGCCGTTGGCATAGAGCATCAAAGCGATCAATATGATCATGCCAACGATCTGAGCATATTCAAGGAATTTTTCACTCGGCTTTCGCCCGGTCACGATCTCATACAAAGTGAAAAGAACATGACCGCCATCGAGCGCAGGAATAGGTAACAAGTTCATGAATGCAAGTATTATGGAAAGAAAGGCTGTGATCCTCCAGAAAGATTCCCAATCCCATTGATATTTCGGGAAGATGGAACCAATGGCTTTGAAACCTCCTACTCCTTTATAGCCGCCTGTTTTTGGGTTTACAATTTTTTTGAATTGGGCAATGTAATACGACAATTCATCTCCCGTTTTTTTGACTCCTGCCGGGAATGCTGCAAAAAATCCATATTTCTTCACGTTGAGTTTTAACCAACCTAAACTATCCATCTGCTCATAATTACCATAGCCATATGGAATGAACCCAATTTTTCCTTCCGTGTCCACCGGCGCTTTGAATGAAATTTCATTCCCATCCCGTAACACCCGAAGATCAACCGTCTGATTTTTATGTTCCAGCAGATCGTTTTTCAATTCGTCATAAAAATTAATGCTGTCGGAGTCCACACCGACTATTTTATCATTTTTTCGCAGGCCTGCTTTGTACGCATTGCCGGTATCCGGAACGTACATGGCCATCACCGGGATCCTTGGTTCCAGGAAAAAACTGACATCTTTTTTCCTGTTCACGATCAATTGTCCAAGTAGATCAACCGGAAGTTTTAAATTCAGTGATTCTCCATTACGCTCCACCGTTATATTATCAGCAAGAATGACGGCACGAAACATTTTTTCAAAATCCTCTACCGGTTTACCATTCACCGCAACTATTTTATCGCCGTTGCGAATGCCCATTTTGTACAAGGTGCTGTCCACTACATGCACGCCATACTTAAGAGAATTGGCCGGAATTTTTTTATCGCCCCAGAGCATTAAGATAAAAGCGTAGATCACAAAAGCGGTCAGCACATTCATCGTGATACCTCCTAGCATGATGATGAGGCGTTGCCAGGCCGGTTTGCTGCGGAACTCCCATTCTTTCGGCGGTTGCTTCATCGCCTCTTTATCCATGCTTTCATCGATCATCCCGGAAATTTTTACATACCCTCCTAACGGCAACCAGCCGATACCATAAACGGTATCATGCACTTTCTTTTTTACCAAAGCAAACCAGGGATCGAAGAATAAAAAGAATTTTTCCACCCGGCATTTGAACCAGCGGGCTGTGATATAATGCCCAAATTCATGAAGAATGATGAGTATGGATAAAGCCAGCAATAATTGCCCTGCCTGTAAACCAACATTTGACCAATTGATCGCTAAAAAGTAATTCATACAACGGGTTTCGGGAACTGAGAACGATTTTAATTTAAAATGAATCTGCAAATATCAATGAAATTGGCCATTTTTCTAACCCCGAGACCAATAATTTGAAAAACCTTAAGAGCTGCGGTTTCATAATTGAATGATATCAGCAGCATAAGTGCGGGCCTCACCGTCGCTCTCAAAATATTCTTCGAGAGAAGGTTTGCTGATGAAAGGAATTTTCTGCATAGTCTTTTCAATAACATCGGTCATGTCGAGAAAACCGATCCGGTTTCGCAGAAACGCATACACTGCGATCTCATTGGCAGCATTCATCACACAGGGCAAGTTGCCTCCTTTCTCCAATGATTCTACTGCCAATGCCAGGTTGCGGAATGTTTTCATATCCGGTTCTTCAAATGTCAACGTGTTGATCTTTTTAAAATCATAACGGGGAAAATCATTGGGGATCCGTTTTGGAAATGCCATCGCATATTGAATAGGCAAGCGCATATCGGGTAATCCGAGCTGCGCTTTGATACTTCCGTCTTCAAACTGCACCATGCTGTGAATGATACTCTGCGGATGAATCAGCACCTGGATCTGCACTGGCCTGAGATTAAATAACCATTTTGCTTCGATCATTTCCAGGCCTTTATTCATCAAAGTGGCAGAATCAATTGTGACCTTGGCGCCCATGCTCCAATTCGGATGCTGCAGCGCATGTTCTCTTTTCACATTAACCAGGAAATTCGGCTTGCGCCCAAGAAATGGACCTCCCGACGCAGTGAGGATCACTTTTTCGATAGGGTTCCTGGTTTCGCCAACAAGGCATTGAAAAATGGCGGAATGTTCTGAATCTACCGGAATGACCGGAACTCTTTTTTCTACTGCTTTTCTCATCACAATATCGCCAGCCACCACGAGTGTTTCTTTATTGGCTAATGCTACTACTTTGCCATTATTGATAGCATTCAAAGTTGGTTTTAATCCTGCATAACCAACAATTGCAGCCAGCATCAGGTCATAACAATCCATAGCCGCCACTTCCTCCAGGGCTTTTTCCCCGGTAAAAATTTTTATACCGGTAGACGCCAATGCTTCTTTTACTTTCAGGTATTTTTTTTCATCCCCGATCACAACAATATTCGGCGAGAATTTCATCGCCTGCTCGATCAGCAACTCGTCATTATGATGTGCTGTCAGTACTTCCGCACTGAATTTATCGGGATTGGCAGCAATAACATCTAAGGCCTGCGTACCGATAGAACCCGTAGAACCAAAAATGGCAATTCGTTTTATTGTTTGTTCCGTATTCATTCAAGCTGCTCGTTAAAATAATGAAATCAGTCAAAATGTCCAATCATTCAACAGGGAAAATAAAGATCCGCCGATGCAATCCAATTCAATTTTCTTTCCACTTTATTAATTCGTCAGCGATCTTGCGGTCATTACTTAACCTGGGCACTTTATTTTGTCCGCCCAATTTACCGATTGATTTCATGTAATCAATAAATCCGTTTTTACGGACGGATACAATTTTCAATGGCGCCAGGATATTTCCACGGCGCAGATCACCGTAATACGTATTTTTTTCCTGCAGTGTTTCATCCAGTTTGGTTTCAAATTGCTCCATGTCAGCAGGTTTTTTTTCAAATTCCACAAACCATTGATGGTAAGAATGATCTTCGCTTTTACTGAAATAAGGCGCTACCGTAAATTCTGTAATGGGCACCTGTTCCTCTCCTGCTGTTTTCAGCATGCTGAATTCCACTTCCTCACCGATCACATGTTCCCCAAATGCAGAAATAAAATGTTTTGTTCTTCCCGTCACTACCAGGCGATATGGTTTTATCGAAACAAATTTTACCGTATCGCCAATATTATATCCCCAAAGCCCTGCATTACTGTTTATGATGAGTGCATAATTCTCTCCCACTTTTACATCTTTCAATGAAAGACGGGTTGGGTTTTGATTAAAAATCTCTGCAGCCGGTATGAATTCAAAAAAAATGCCGCTATTGGTATTCAACAATAATCCTTCTGCCTCCCTGGAATCCTGGAATGCGATAAATCCTTCAGATGCCGGGAATGTTTCAATGCCATCAATTTTTTTCCCGATACTATCCAGCAATTTTTGTTTATACGGTTCAAAATTTACGCCGCCATAAACCATAACGGAAAAATTTGGAAAAACATCTTTGATCTTTTTACCCGTACGTTCTATCAAAAGATCAAAATACATCTGCATCCATGGAGGAATGCCGCTGATCAGTGTCATGTTCTGACCCAACGTTTCATCGGCAATCTTTCCAAGTTTGGTTTCCCAATCTTCGATGCAATTGGTTTCATACGTTGGCAATTGGTTGGTGCGTAAATATCGTGGCACATGATGATTGACGATTCCACTCAATCTTCCGGTCGGGATCCCTCCCACTCTTTCCAGTTCCGGTGATCCGGAAAGAAAGATCATTTTACCATCGGCAAAATGTGTGTTACCGGTTTCCGCCATATAACACAACAATGCATTTCGGGCTGTATTAATATGATTGGGAATGGAATCTTTTGTGATTGGAATGTACTTGGTACCGCTGGTGGTACCGGATGTTTTTGCAAAATAAATAGGTTTGCCTTTCCATAAAACATTATGCTTCCCTTCTTTGATGCGGTCAATATAAGGCCGCATTTGTTCATAGTCACGGATAGCTATTGCCTGCCGGAATTCGTCGTATGAATTGACCTGGGCAAGGCCGGTTTCCTTACCGAATTCGGTCATCCGGCCCGTTTTTATCAGAGTTTGAAGGATATTTTCCTGGTCGGAAACTGCCGTTTCCATACTCCGGCGGATACCTTTATATATATAGGAAGCAAAGGGCCTGGCTAAGAATGACTTGATTTTCATGATCTCATTGATAACAAATGAGAACAAAAATATAAAGGATACCAGCAGAAACCATATTAATTTGCGGTCATAAAACTTTGATTTTCCGTTTGCCAGTTGAAGTTTTCCCCTTACCTTTGCCCTCCTAATTTTCAGACTATGTTAGCAGTAGTAAAAATAGCCGGTCAGCAATTCACCGTAGAAAAAGACCAGACCCTTTTTGTTCCTCACCTGGAAGGTAAAGCTGGTGATAAAGTGGAACTGGAAGTTTTATTGGCAGAAAACGACGGCAAATTATCTGTGGGCCCATCAATTAAAACAAAAGTTAAAGCAGAGATCGTAGACCAGGTAAAAGGCGATACCGTGATCGCTTACAAACAAAAAAGAAGAAAAGGATTTCATAAAAAGAAAGGTCATCGCACTGCGTATACAAAAATCAAAGTAACCGGCATTGCATAACATCTGAAAAAAATTGTAACCTGAGTTTCAAAATTTAAAATTTCAAACTATGGCACATAAAAAAGGCGAAGGCAGTGTAAAGAATGGTCGTGATTCACAGAGCAAACGCCTCGGTGTAAAAATTTTCGGAGGACAACCGGCCGTTGCAGGAAATATTATTGTTCGTCAACGTGGCACAGTGTATCATCCGGGAAAAAATGTTGGTGTTGGAAAAGATTTTACTTTGTTTGCATTAACTGATGGCGTTGTTGAATTCAGAAAAGGAAGAAACAACAGAACTTATGTTTCTGTAGCAGCGGTTCAGGCCTGATCTCCATTCTTTGTTTTCCACATTTTTTAAAAAAAACTTTTGATAGTATGAAATAATTATTATTTTTACTATCGTTAACCCGTTTTTACTAACAATTAAATTCTAAAAAATGGCTACAAAGAAAAAAGCAGCTACAAAAAAGAAAGCAGCTCCGAAGAAAAAAGCTACAAAGAAAAAAGCTGCTAAAAAGAAAAAGTAAGTTTTAACTTTTCTAAAATGTAATACAAGTCCTCCGCAACACGGGGGACTTTTTTTTACCACTGCTTCAATTCAGATCGGGAAATTCCCGGCATTCGTTCAATTCGAAGCTAAACCATAAATTGCATATATGGACAACGCTGCCATTGCCGATAGTTTTTCCCTCCTCGCCAAACTGATGGACATACATGGTGAGAATTCTTACAAGACAAAGACCTATTCTGTTGCCGCCTTCAATATTGAGAAATTGCCGGCACCATTGAAAGACACGCCGAGAGAAAAAATTTTTTCTATAAAAGGTATTGGCGATAGTGTCGGGAAAAAGGTCATAGAAATGCTGGACACCGGCAAATTAGCTGCGCTGGATGAATGGCTGCAAAAAACTCCACCGGGTGTAGTGGAAATGCTGAACATAAAAGGTATCGGGCCAAAAAAGATCCATACCATCTGGAAAGAAATGGGAATTGAATCTATCGGTGAGCTATTGTATGCCTGCAATGAGAACCGGCTTACTCTTTACAAAGGTTTTGGAGAAAAAACACAAAAGAATATACAGGAAGCAATAGAATTTTATAATCAGCACCAGGGACATTTTTTATATGCCGAAGCTGAGGCGATTTTTCCCCAGGTACAATCTTATCTGGAAAAATTATTCTCACCGCAGGCAGTTCATGTCACCGGAGCCTACCGCAGGCAGTATCCCATCATTGAAGAAATGGAATTTGTGGTTCTTGAAAACAATGAGGTAATAAAACCAAAATTCATTACGGCTCAACCACCGGAACTGCTGGAAGAAAATGATACTACCCTTTTATATCAGCTAAAGAATGGATTGAAACTGCGGCTTTATACCGGGAAAATTTCCATGGAAGAAAAGTTATTTATAACAACAGGCTCACGAGAATTCACGGATGCTTTCCTAAAATCTTTTCCATCTTTAAAATTCAACAATGAATCAGGAAATGATGAACCAGTATTTGCCAATGCAAAAATTCCATTTATACTCCCCTGCCTTAGAGAATCTGCAGAAATTATAACAAAAGCAAAGAAGAATTCATTACCAAAACTGATCCAGCCGGAAGATGTAAAAGGATTGATCCACTCTCACAGCAACTGGAGTGATGGCGTAAATACCATTGAAGAAATGGCAAACGAGTTGATCAAACGAGGTTATGAATACCTCGTGATCTCCGATCACTCCAAATCTGCTTTCTACGCCAACGGCTTGAATGAAGAGCGTATTAAAGAGCAACATCGCTATGTGGATGAATTGAATTCAAAACTGAAACCATTTAAGATCTTCAAAAGCATCGAATGCGACATCCTCAATGATGGCAGCATGGATTATCCGGACAACATTCTTTCCACATTCGATCTTGTCATTGCATCGGTACACAGCAATCTCAAAATGTCAGAGGAAAAAGCGATGACGAGACTGATCAAAGCGATCGAAAATCCTTACACTTCTATTCTCGGCCACATGACCGGAAGATTATTGTTAAGCCGCAATGGTTACCCGGTGAATCATAAAAAGATCATTGATGCCTGCGCTAAAAATCATGTAGTGATAGAATTGAACGCTCACCCGAGAAGACTGGATATGGATTGGAGATATATTAATGATGCCATTGAAAAAGGAGTTCTGATCTCTATTGATCCGGATGCACATGCATTGGAAGGATTTGATGATGTGCGATATGGTGTATTAGCTGCACAAAAAGGAGGATTGACCAAAGAACAAAATCTCAGCAGCTTTTCATTGAGGCAGTTTGAAGACTGGCTTATCATAACCAGGAAGCTAAAAGGTATATAATTTCACATTTTATAAAATTTACTTTAGATAAAATATAATCAGCACTATGAAATATTGCCTTATTATCATTGCTATCTCTTTTTCTCTGATCGCATTTTCTCAAAACGACAAAACAGGAGTACTCATTCGCTGCGACGATATCGGTATGTGCCATTCGGTGAATATGGCAATACAAAAAGTGCTGGAAACAGGAATACCGGTTTCCACTTCGGTGATGGTTCCTTGTCCCTGGTTCAGCGAAGCAGTGGAGATTTTAAAAAAATATCCCAATGCTTCTATCGGTATTCATCTGACATTGAATTCCGAATGGAAACAATATCGCTGGGGACCGGTAGCAGGAGCAAAAACAGTTCCGTCATTAGTTGATTCAGTCGGATTATTTTTTCCTTCCCGCAGTTTACTTTTTGGAAATAATCCTAAGCTTTCAGAAATAGAAACTGAATTGAGGGCACAAATCGAAAAAGCGATTCATGCCGGTTTAAAAATTGATTATCTCGATTATCACATGAGCGCAGCAGTGCAAACTCCTGAAACGAGAGCCATCGTTGAAAAACTGGCGGCGGAATATCATCTTGCGATCTCCCGTTATTATGATGAGGACGAAGTGGAAGGTTGGTACTTCACTCCTCCTGCTCAAAAGGCAGATACGATGTTGTACAAATTAAAAATGGCGAAGCCAGGAGGAATTAAATTATTCGTGATCCATGTAGGCCTTGATACTCCGGAAATGAGTGCAATGACTGATCTGAATCCGTTTGGCCCAAAAGATATGAGCAAACATCGCAATGCGGAACTAAATGGGCTGCTAGCTCCGCAATTTCAGCAACTCTTACATGATCCGAAGTTTCACCTGGTGAATTATGGAATGCTTAATAAAGAAAAAGGATTAAGCTCCATGAAGCGGCCACTATCAGATTAATTAATATGTACAAATCGGACAGGGCATGAATTCCATACGCTGAACACCGCCCGTACAAAGAGAAAAATCACCGTTTATTTATTTTGAAAAATATAAGTATAATGATATTTTACTTTCAAAATAAAAAATGAAAACCATTATTCTGCTTCTTTGCTTTTTGTTGTTACAAATTGCTTCACGGTCGCAAACAAAAATTTTCCCAGTCATAAAATCGTATGGAGGGGTTTATGAGTTGCCGGATGCTGCTCAAAAGCCAGATCCGAATATCAATTACAAATTGTTAGTGGAACTTACTGAAAATGCTTCTAAACCTGATTCATTGAATGAATGGCTGGAAGCGGTTGCGACGCTCATTAATCTTCATGCGGCTGAAGGAGTTCCAAAAGAAAATATTCATGTCGTGGTAGTGCTTCGCAAAATGGCAACCTATGGAGTTTTTGGAAATGAATTGTATCAAAAAAAATTCAAGGTTGACAATCCAAACCTTGAACTGATCAAAGAACTGCATGATGCAGGAACAGAATTTTATGTATGCGGACAAACGATGACGAAAGCAAAAATTGCATGGGACAAATTGGTGCCCGAAGCGAAAGTGGCAAGCTCAGGGCTTACTGCCATCACAACATTTCTGGAACAAGGATATATACTTGTTCAGTTTTAAAAACAATCAAGGATAAATGAAAGTATAAGAATTGCGAAGCAGTAAACTATTTTAGTGATACATTTCTTCCCGCAATGCTTTCACTCTTTCGTCGGCAAGGTATTCATCAAATTCCATCAGGCGATCTATAATACCGTTTGGTGTTAGTTCGATGATCCGATTTGCAACCGTCTGCATGAATGTATGATCATGACTGGTCAATAAAACAATCCCTTTGAAAGCCGAACATTGTTCATTGAAGCTTTGAATACTTTCCAGGTCAAGATGGTTGGTAGGCTGGTCCAGCAGGATCACATTGGGATTTTGCAGCATCATACGGCTGATCATGCATCTAACTTTTTCACCACCACTTAACACATTTGTTTTCTTCATCACATCATCGCCACTGAATAACATCTTTCCCAAAAAACCACGGAGAAATGGTTCGTCTGCATCGGTCACATGCGAAGGAACAAATTGCCGCAGCCAATCCATCAGGTTCATTGCTCCATTAAAGTATTGGCTGTTTTCTTGCGGTAGATAAGCATGAGTGACAGTGGATCCCCATTCATAGGAGCCACTATCAGCCATCGCTTCTGCAGTTATGATATTAAAGAATGCTGTCACCGCCAAAGGATCCTGGCTCAGCAATGCGATCTTATCGCCTTTATTCACCGTAAAAGTGACATTGCTGAAAAGTTTTCTGCCATCGACAGACTTGTTCAATTTCTCCACATTCAAAATTTGATTGCCCACTTCACGCAACGGCTGAAAAATAATGCCGGGATATTTCCGGTAACTCGGTTCTATTTCTTCAATACTTAATTTCTCCAATGCTTTTTTCCTCGAAGTTGCCTGCTTGCTCTTGGATGCGTTGGCGCTGAACCGTGCAATGAAATCCAACAAAGCCTGCCGTTTCTCTTCTGTTTTTTTATTCTTGTCACTTATCTGGCGGGCCATCAATTGAGAGCTTTCGTACCAGAATGTGTAGTTGCCGGTAAATATTTTTATTTTCTGACGATCCACATCTGCTACATGCGTACAGACAGCATCGAGGAAGTGACGATCGTGACTGACGACGAGAACAATATTTTCATAATCGGCAAGAAAATTTTC
>DASZPW010000304.1:0-4390 GCA_035550155.1 Chitinophagaceae bacterium
TATGATCGCCGAATGGCCCTTCCCAGATCAGTTCATCATTAGGATCCACATAACCTTCAATAATAAAATCGGCATCAGCAGGAACTTCCACTTCCGGTTGTGTGATGCATTTCACCAGTTCTACTCTTTTCTTTCTTAAAAAACCGGCGAGCATATATTCATCTACATTTTCCGGTAACGGAGCAGTCGCAGAATACGCATAAACAGGATCGCCACCCAACGCTACTGCAATGGGCATTCTTTGATTTAATTTTTTGTATTCCTGGAAATGTTTCGCTGAAACTTTATGTTTATGCCAATGCATTCCTGTAAGTGCTGGGCCAAAAACCTGCATCCGATACATGCCGACATTTCGCTGACCGGTATTCGGATCTTTGGTATGAATGATAGGTAATGTAACAAACGGGCCACCGTCTTTTGGCCAGCAGGTGATCACCGGAAGTTTGGTAATGTCAGGTTCCTGCATCACAATTTCCTGGCACTCTCCTTTTCCATGCTTCACTGCAGGCATCCATGAAGAAAATTGTGCAAGCTTAGGCAGCAGTTTCAATTTATCCATCAACCCTTCTTTCGGTGCAGATAAAAGTTTGAACAAATCTTCGATCTCTTTTGCAACATCATCAAGATGCTGCACCCCCAATGCCATGCACATTCTTTTTTCACTGCCATAACCATTCATCAATACAGGAAATTCATATCCGGTGTTTTCAAACAAAAGCGCTTTACCGCCGCCCGGTTGTTTGCTGATCCGATCAGTGATCTCGGCTATTTCTAATTTCGGGTCCACATATGAAGTGATGCGAAGCAACTCACCTTCTTTTTCCATCGCTGCAATAAATTCCTGGAGATTTTTATATGCCATTTTTCAAATAATATCTGCAAAGTTAACCGGCAGCAGCCTGAATTCCGTAAAATAATATCTCAATGAATACATGCCGCCCTGCAAATATATTTTTCCCGGATGTTGAGTTTGATTATTTTTAAAAATTATAAAATAATTATTCTATGCGCTTTAAACATTTTTTCATTGCAGTTGTTGCCATCATTGCTGCGGCTTCCTGCAAAAACAAACAGTCAGAGTCAGCAACAAGAGATATCCTGGCAGAAGACATGGATACCACTGTGAGTCCTGCTACCGATTTTTTTCAATATGCTAATGGCGGATGGTTGAAAAAAAATCCAATTCCGAATGATCAGAGCAGCTGGGGTATCGGCAACCTGGTGGATGAGGAAAATAACAGGCGATTCAGAGAGATCAACGAAAAAGCTGTTGCCGCGAATGCCGCCAAAGGAACTTCTGATCAAAAGATCGGTGATTTCTGGAAAACTGCGATGGATAGTGCCAAAACTGAAGCTTTAGGTATAAAACCATTACAACCCTGGTTCGATAAGATCAATGCGATCACTGATGTAAAGTCTTTGGTAAATACCGTAGCTCAATTAAAAAAGATAGGCTCTTATTCTTTATTTTCTGATTTTGTAAACCAGGATAGTAAAAAGAGTGATTTGATGACCTATTACCTCTGGCAGGGTGGCTTAGGTTTACCGGAGCGGGAATATTATTTCAGAAAAGATTCTGCAACGGCCAATATCCGAAATGAATATGTAAAATATATCGCAAAAATTCTCGCAATGTCCGGAGAAGACAGTAACCAGGCTCAAACTGCTGCAAAAGATATTATGGCCCTGGAAACAAAGCTGGCAACAGCTTCCCGAACTTTGAATGACCTTCGGGATGATTACAAGAACTATAACAAAGTGGCTATTTCAGATCTCCCTAAATTATCTTCTGCAATTGACTGGACATCGTATCTCGGTACCATTGGCGTAAAGAGTATCGATTCCGTCATTGTTGGCCAGCCTGAATTTTTCAAAGCATTAGATAATGTTTTAAAATCAACTCCGCTTACTGTTTGGAAAAATTATTTGAAGTTTAATCTTATCAGTGATTTTTCTAGCGAGCTTCCTGAAGCATATGTGCAGGCAGCATTTGATTTTGGAAGGTTGTTCAGTGGTGCAAAAGCGAGAAGACCACGGTGGAAAATAGTGATCGGACAGGAAAATGGTTTAATGGGACAGATCTTAGGACAGTTGTATGTAAAAGAATACATAAGTCCGAAAGACAAAGAACGTTATGAAGTGATGACGGAAGCGATCCGTGATGCACTGAAAGATCACATCAGCAAACTGACATGGATGAGCGATAGCACCAAGCAGAAAGCGTACGAGAAACTGGCAGCTATTAAAAAGAAAGTTTTTTATCCGGATAAATGGAGAGATTATTCCGCCCTGGAGATCAGTACGGATAGTTATGTACAAAATGTGATCAATGCCAATGAATGGAGGCATAACTACCAGTTCAATAAATTAGGAAAACCGGTTGACAGAGATGAATGGGGCATGAATCCACAAACATACAATGCGCAGTATGATCCATCGAACAACGACATTACTTTACCTGCCGCTCAATTCATTGTTCCCGGATTCAAAGACGATGAACTGGATGATGCGATCGTATATGGTTATGGCGCTGCATCTACTATCGGTCATGAGATCACTCACGGCTTCGACGACCAGGGAAGAAAATTTGATGCGAATGGAAATTTGAAGAAATGGTGGACTGATAAAGATTCGGCAGAGTTTACCAAAAGAGCTCAATTGATCATTAAACAGTTTGATGAATTTGAACCGGTAAAAGGTTATCATATAGATGGCGACCGTACACAAGGAGAAAATATTGCGGACCTTGGTGGTATCGTATTAGGTATTGATGCATTCAAAAAAACAGAACAATATAAAAAAGGTGAAAAAATAAACGGCCTTACTCCGATGCAGCGATTTTTCCTTGGATATGCATTAGGATGGTTGTGGCAGGGTCGTGAAGAATTGATGCGTAACCGTCTTATGACAGATGTGCATGCTCCTGCTAAATACAGAGTGAACGGTCCTTTTATGGATGTAGATGAATTTTATGAAGCGTTTAATATAAAACCCGGTGATCCGATGTACCGGGCGGATAGTTTGAGAGCGAGGATCTGGTAAACACGTATTACACTAATTCCACGAAGAACACGAATTGTAAGGATAAGTGCCGGTTATGCCGGCACTTATTTTTTGAATAAACCGGTATATTCAATTCCTAACCCCGGCTTATCAGAATAAATAATTTTCCCGAAATCATATTGAATACCTGTTGCAACATCTTCCTGCAACAACAACGGCCCGTCCATATCCACATGATCGATGAAAGGAAGTAAATGCGCAATAGCAGCAGAACCAACAGTTGATTCATTCATGCAACCGATCATGATCTTCAGATCCAGTTCTCTCGCCCGTTTGATCATTCGTAATGCCGGCGTAATGCCGCTGCATTTGGTGAGTTTGATATTTATTCCATGAAAATGATCTTTGCACTTATCAACGTCACTTTCAAAAACACAAGCTTCGTCAGCGAATAACGGAATCGGAGATTCGATGTACAATTTTTTCATTCCTTCCCAATTATCTTTTGCCAATGGCTGCTCCACCAGTTCCACTCCTAATTCTTTTAATTTTGGGATAAGATTTAGTGCGGTTTCAAGATCCCAGGCGGCGTTGGCATCTACTCTCAAAATGGCGTCGGTATTTTCCCGTAATGCTTTTACAATTGCAATATCATCTGCTGTTCCCACTTTTATTTTATAGATTGGCCATGGTGTTTCTTTTAGCTTGGCGATCATCTTTTCTATGCTGTCAATGCCGATCGTATAATCCGTCAATGGGTTTTTAGAAATGTCGCCGTTCCATAATTCGAAGAGCTTTTTGTTTTTTATTTTTCCAAAAAGATCCCAGGCTGCTATATCTAAAGCACAAACTAAAAATGGGTTCTTTGGAAATAAGTGATGCAGGTAATGCCAATAGCGATCCGGTTCCGTGAAAGCAAATTTTTCTACAAAACTTTTCTTTGCTGCCAGGTCTTCCATCATTTTTTCTACGGTGATATTGTAATACGTGATGGCCGGAGCTTCACCATAACCTTTTACTCCAAAATTTTCGAGCTCAACAATTAAAGTAGGCTGATGTGTTTTTGTTCCTTTGGAAATGGTAAAAGGATGGCGGAATTGAAGATCGTATTTCCAGTATTGAACTTTCAAGCTGCAAATATAGTTTACCCTCTTCCACAATGAGTCACATAGCCCCTGAGTTCTTCATTAAATTCTTTCGCTTTGCTAAGATCTTCAAGATTCAAATGCATGCGATAGGTCCACAAATTTTTACTGTTCGCCGGCACATTGATCCGTTCTTCATGCGGATTTTCTCTGCGCAATGTCTCGCTCATTCCTAAAATATCCTGTAACTGGAAAATACTCCACATAGCCGGCGAATACAAATGCTGCAATACAATAGCACG
>DASZPW010000305.1:0-8814 GCA_035550155.1 Chitinophagaceae bacterium
TGAAAATTCTCCTTTGTTTCATTTGAAGAATGTAACAACGCCATTGGTAATAATGGCGAATGATAATGATGGTGCTGTTCCATGGTACCAGGGCATTGAATTGTTCACTGCCATGAGAAGATTGGGAAAGAAAGTATGGATGTTCGACTATAATGGAGAAGGGCATGGGCTAACCGTAAGAAAAGATAAACTCGATTACCAGATACGCATGCAACAATTTTTTGACTGGATATTAAAAGGAGAGCCACCTGCACGTTGGATCACGGATGGAGTTCCTGCCGTAAAGAAAGGAAAAGATTGGGGATTGGAGATAAATGAATAATGAATAATTAAAAATTAAGAGTTACAAAAGTGCACTACAATTATTAATTGTTAATTATTAATTTTTAATTGAATTAGGCTGCCTGCGCCGAAATATATTTCACCAAACTCCTTTTTGCTATCGGCAACAAAGTTTCATCTACCGGAAAATTCAATCCGGTTTCGATAGAATACACAGCAGGGTTTGGTAATTCGCTTCTTTTGCGGATCAATTCCGATTTGATATGCTCGTAAGTAGTGGAGATGTTACGCTGCCATTTATCAATGAAAAAGGTTTTGATGCTCCGGAATTTTTCATCATGCCGCTCAAAAATAGAAAGGCGGTAATGATACACACGGGTGTTTCTATCTTTTCCTTCGCTTAAAAAGAAATATCCTTCCTGTACATCCAGGGGAATAATGCCTACAGGAGCGATATTGATCTTTTCTTCCACGAATTCATAGATCTCTGTTCCGTTGTTGATCGTATTTTTTATTTTTCCTGCGGAATAATTAATTATATCCTCCAGTTCCTGCATCAGTTCGTCATCGCCGATCATTTGCTCATAAAGCAATTGCAACTTTTGCAATTGAACTCCCGATAATTTTTTCGGAAAATGTTCCTGCAGAAATTTTTTGTTCTCCCGGAATGCGACGATATTGTTGTAGTGAAAGATCACATCCGCCAGCTGCGGGTATAATTTGTTTTCATTAAAATATCCGTTTACTTCCTGCAGGTAGGCGAGAAGTGTATATTTTTTCAACTCAAAATCTATATAGCCTTCTGCAAACCATGTTTCGGACAGGGACTTCATAGTTGCCGGGTTTAGTATTTACTAATTTACAAAAAAGACGGAAAAAATACCAACAAGGTTTAATTTTAGACTGTTAAAGCTATGTTCATGAAATATCTTTTTCTTATTGCTACCGTAGTCTTTGCGTCCTGCAGCCATTCTTATTATATCGTTCGCCATGCGGAAAAAGCTTCCGCTTCTGCTAATATGATGAGTAGCGATGTTCCGCTGTCAGATCAGGGAAAAGCAAGAGCGGAAGCGCTGAAAGTCGTTTTGAAGAATAAAAAGATCCGTTACGTTTTTTCAACGAATTTTATTCGCACTAAATCTACTGTACAGCCCACGGCCGACTATTTTAATCTTCAAACTGAAATTTATGGGCCAACTCCGGATGCCGCTTTTATTTCAAAACTGAAATCACTAAAAAGAAATGTCTTGGTCGTTGGACATAGCAATACAGTTGACGATGTAGTGAATATGCTTTGTGGGAAAACAGAAGTCAATGGCGATCTGAAAGAATCAGATTACGACAACTTGTTTATCGTAAAGAAAAAAGGCAAGCATTATATTTTTACAAACGAACATTATGGTGCGGCCACTCACTAAAAATCCTTTAAAATTTAATTTGTGTAATTAGTGTGATTCCTGCAATTCGTGACTAAAAGTCTCTCTCCGCATTAAAGTTCTCCAATTCATTCGCCACTGCTGTCAGGAATGTAGCGCCAAGACTTCCGTCAATGATGCGATGATCATAACTCATGGATAAATACATCATGTGCCGGATAGCAATGCTGTCGCCATGTGGAGTTTCAACAACCACCGGACGTTTTTTGATTGCACCAACTGCAAGCACTGCAACCTGTGGTTGATTGATGATCGGCGTTCCCATCAGGCTCCCAAATGTTCCAACATTAGTAAGTGTAAAAGTGCCGCCTTGTGTATCATCAGGTTTCAATCGGTTGTTGCGGGCATTATCAGCAAGATTATTTACTTGTTTGGCTAAACCAACCAGATTCAACTGATCGGCATTTTTAATTACAGGCACAATAAGATTACCGGAAGGCATCGCTGTCGCCATCCCGATATTGATATCTTTCTTTATAATGATCTTATCACCCTCCACAGAACTGTTCATCAATGGGAATTTTTTAATGCACTTAACGATTGCTTCAATGAACAGTGGAGTGTACGTGATCTTCGTGCCTTCTCTTTTTTCAAATTCTTTTTTCACCCGGTCACGCCACATCACCAGGTTTGTTACATCTGCTTCCGTAAAACTGGTCACATGCGGACTGGTGTGCTTGCTGCGTACCATGTGTTCAGCGATCAGTTTCCGCATCCGATCCATTTCAATGATCTCCACATTACCACTGTAAGTCGTCATCGCAGTAGATTGAGTGGGCTGTTCCACTTTCGAAACCGGTATCATCATTGCTTCTTCCCGGCTCCCGACTCCTGACTCCCGACTCTTCACTCTTCCGCTCTTCTTATCACTTACATACTGCAGAATATCTTTCTTCGTCACTCTTCCTTCATTTCCTGTTCCCGGAATTGTTTCCAGTTCTGTCATGCTCACTCCTTCGCTGGCAGCAATATTCAATACTAATGGAGAATAAAAACGATTGGCGTTGCCATTCGTATGTTGAGGTTGTGATGTTACAGGGTGAATATTTTTTATTTCTTCTACTATAGCTGTAGTTTCCTGCAATTTTTCCCTTGTACTTTGTTCTTTGTAGCTTGTATCCTGGATCTTTGGTGAAGGAGTAAATGTTTGCTGGCTTACTGATTGTTCGGCGCTTGTTTTTATCCGGGCTATTACGGCTCCAACCGGCACCACATCATTCACATTATATAATATTTCTTCGATCACTCCACTGGCAGTGCTCGGCACTTCACTATCCACTTTGTCCGTAGCGATCTCCAATACCGTTTCATCCATCTTCACCGTATCACCCGGTTGTTTATGCCATTTCAAAATAGTCGCCTCCATAATGCTTTCACCCATTTTCGGCATGATCAGATCAACAATTGCCATAGTTTTTTTGATTTTATTTTTTATTACCAGCTTTAGTAATTCTTATCAACAGTTGTTGCGTCGCACTCTTGTACTGCAGTAATTCTATTCAGCAGGAACATGGCAATCGCAATCGGGGTCAAAGATAAATTTTTCCGTCTAATCCTTTTAATCTTGCTCAATCAGGGTTCGGACAATATAAACTTTCTCAGCATATTCAAAGCAGCCATAGCTGTTTGCTCAATATTTCTTTCTCTTTCAAAACGGAAATAAAATTTATTTGCTTCTGATTTATCCTTATTACCCACTGCGATCCACACCGTACCAACAGGTTTTTCTTCGCTTCCTCCATCCGGTCCCATGATTCCTGAAGTGGCTACAGCATAATCCACGTTAAGCTTTTCAATTACGCCTTTTACCATTTGCAAAACTGTCTCTTTACTTACTGCACCCACCGCTTGCAACGTTTCATGTTTTACCCCAAGTATATTTTCTTTTGCTTCATTTGCATAGCTCACAACACTGCCTTTATAATATTGAGAAGCTCCGGGAACCGTAGTGATCAGATGTGCAATGTATCCTCCGGTACAACTCTCGGCAGTGGCCATGGTTTTGTTTTTTTCTTTCAAAATTCTTCCAATAACTACTTCCAGCGGAATATCTTCTTCAGCTACTAAAAAATCTTTAACCAGTTCCCGCAATTTTTCAACATAAGGCGCCAACTGTTTTTCCAATATTTCTTTATCTTCTCCCCGGGCAGTTAGCCTCAGTTTCACCATTCCATAACCGGGCAGATAGGCGAGTTTGATATTTTCCGGCAATGATTCTTCCCAATCTTTTATTTTATCTGCAATGAAGGATTCACCCTGACCGGCAGTAAATAACGTTTTATGTACAATGGCAGGTAATGTAAAACTTTGTTTCAGTTTAGGTATCACTTCATCGATCATCAGTCCCTTCATTTCGTAGGGGACACCAGGCAGGGAAATAAAAATTGTCCCCCCGCCCCCCGAGGGGGGATCTTGGGTCGTTCTTGTTTCAGTTTTTTTCTTATTTAATTGTTCTAATATTTTATTTACGACAGTGTCCGTATGATGAATTACTTCTTCGTTTGTAAATCGCAATACATCAAAGCCAGTTTCATTTAGCCGCTTCGTTCGTTCTTTATCAGTTATTTTATTTTCAGGCAATTGATGATACAAACCATCTACTTCTATGATCAGATTTTCCGGCAGACAAACAAAATCAGCGATATAATTTAAGATGATATGCTGCCTCCTGAACTTATAACCAGAAAGTTTTTTCCCTCGTACAATTTCCCACAGAATTTTTTCTGCCTCTGTTGAGTTGCTTCGATGTTCAGCTACAAAGTTTTTGAGTGTACCATAGACAATTGGATCAGCAGTTAAATAGTTATAATGACTTTCAGAATTATCGGACTCTGAAACCCCTCCTTTGGAGGGGCTTGGGGAGGCTTTTCTCCTGGGGCCGAACCACATGCCCGGAGCCGTCCCTCTCGAATTATGCAAAACAGTACATACATCCGGCACTTCGGCTTGCTTAATATTTCTTTCAAGCAAAGGGCCCGGTCGGCGATACACTTTTTCAAACAGATATTTTACATGTTCCAGCACTTTTTCATTCAACACTAATTTCCCGCCAAAATATTTACAAAGCAGCGGCTTGGTGATATCATCTGCGGTTGGTCCCAATCCTCCGGTAATAATAATTACTTCAGATTCCTGGCTTTCTTCATCCAATGCATTCCAGATTTCATCCCAAACATCACCAACAGCCACTCTGCGCCGCACCCATATGCCGATCTTGTTTAGTTCTTGTGCAATAAATGCACTGTTCGTATCAATCGTCTGACCGATCAAAAGTTCATCGCCGATAGTGACAATAGAAGCATTAACAACTTGCATAGACGGCAAAGGTAGGAGTTGGCTAAATTTGCTGGGTATAAAATAAACCCATTAAATGAAAAGAGTATTTTTTCTTTCTTGCTTTTGCATATTGAGTGTTGCATTATCGGCACAAACTGTTGCTGCAAAACTTAAAGTAGCATTTCAAAGATTTGAGAATGACCCGCAACTTAAACATGCCATCAGTTCCTTGTATGTAATTGATGCAAAGACGGGCAAAGTGATATTTGAAAAAAATTCACAGATCGGACTGGCAGGAGCATCCACTCAAAAAATATTTACCGCTACATCCGCATTTGAATTGTTGGGAAAAGATTACCAGTTTAAAACCCGTTTGGGCTATTCAGGAAAAATAAATGCCGGGGATTTAGACGGCGACTTGTATGTCGTTGGCACTGGCGATCCAACTTTAGGAAGCTGGCGCTGGGAGCAAACAAAAGATAGTCTTGTGTTGAATAAATGGGTCAGTGAGATCAAAAAACTGAACATTCAAAAAATTAATGGCTCGATCAAAACAAATACTTCAGCATTTACATACCAGGCTATTCCTGACGGCTGGATCTGGCAGGACATCGGCAATTATTATGGTGCAGGTTCCTATCCTTTGAACTGGAAAGAAAACCAATATGATCTCAATCTCGCTTCGGGCAATAGAGTAAATGATAAAGTAAAAATTCTGAACGACAGCGTTTATTCTTTTGATGTAAATGAGCTGCGATCAGCGCCAAGAGGATCAGGCGACAATGCGTATATTTATTACGATCGTTCTTTATCGGGCACAATTCCGGTTAATGAAAGATCATTTTCCATTTCTGGCGCCTCTGCTGATCCGGTAGCTGATTTGCTTTCTGATTTGAATAAAAGCCTTGCTAAAAATTCAATTCAATGCACAAAGGATAATGGGAATTATCAGCGGCAACTTTTCCAGGAAGATTCATCGGCATTAAAAAATATCCATTTCTTCTATACTTACTATTCGCCGACATTGGATTCTGTTATTTACTGGTTTCTCAAGAAAAGTATTAATCTCTATGGAGAAGCTTTGGTGAAAGAACTTGCTTATGAAAAAAATGGTTTTGGCTCCACTGATTCGGGTGTCGATATTGTAAAAGATTTCTGGAAGCAAAGAGGCATTGATGAAAATGAGATCCATATTACTGATGGCTCGGGCCTTTCTCCTCAAAACAGAATTACCACTCATGCACAGGTGCAAGTTTTAAAATATGCAAAAAGCCGCAGTTGGTTCCCTTATTTCTATGACGCACTTCCGGAATACAATAACATGAAGATGAAAAGCGGTACCATTAATGCCGTAAAAGGGTTTACAGGTTATCAAACTTCAAAAAAAGGAGAGGAGTTTATTTTTTCATTCCTGGTGAATAATTATAATGGTTCTCCCTCTGCGTTGGTAGAGAAAATGTATAGAGTGTTGAATGTTTTAAAATGACAAAAAATACAGTTGGTTTATAAGTAAAGCAGATTTAAAACAATCTTATACCAACTCCGATCAGTGAAGGAACGGCAAAACATCCCACCCAGACCAGCACGATCAAAATTTTACCGGAAAGGGAAATATCCTGCACTAATGTTCTCTGTAAAAGGCTTTGCATGAGATTTTTTATTTGATCTTCTTTGTCTGAATATTCATATGGCGGCGCTTCAGGAATATTTTTAAAAGGCGAATGCAGTCGTATCAACACATTCCGGATCTTCCAATAATTTTCATCATTGAGTTCTTCATAGCTGGTGTTCAGGTCAATTCCTTCCGCTTCGATCTTTTTTGTGAGTTTGTCGAATTGCACATCAGCGGCTAGACGTGATAACAAGAATAAGGGCAGGATCAGCAGCGGATAAAAAGGACGTTGCATTCCGTACAACGCAAACCAGATCATCAATCCCACTGAAATAACAATAAAGATCTGACTAATGATATTACTGCCATCAAGGAATAGTCGATTTAGTAGTTGTCCACCATCGAGCGGGTACACAGGAAGCAGGTTAAAAAGATTCAGAAAAATCAATATCCAGGCAATGCGACTTAATAAATAAACTTGTGAATAATCATGAGTGATATATGGAGCAATATAATGTAATACTACTCCCACAACAATTCCCGGTACCGGTCCTGCTAAAAGAATGATCGCCGATTGCAATTGGGACACTTCATGTTTTTTGCCAGAGGCATAAGCGCCAACCAGCGGAATAAAAAAAATTCCGAGGTCCTGGTAATTATACATTTTCATGGCAAGAAAATGGCCAAGTTCATGAAAGAGTACAATGCCTGTCAAAGCCAGTACCAAAGTCCAGTTGCTGTTGAAGAAAAAATATCCAACAGCTAGATACAAGGCGAGGCTGGTAATGGAACGCAGTAAAATATTCGCACGGCTTTTTGGCTCATCCGCAGGAAGCTTGGGAGGATAAATGAAATTATTCTCAACAGGCGTGGCAGGTACGCCGGTATCCGGCTCGTATGATTGATGTAACTCTTCCATTATAAATGATCGGGCAATTTAGAAACTATTTTCCTATCAATCTGTCAAGGCTCCATTTTCCCGGCCCGCAAAACAGAGTGGTGATCGATGCCATCAGGTACAGGATCGCCAATTCAGAATCCTGCAGCGGTTTGTGTTTTTGTATGATGAAGATAATTGTAAGAAATAAAATTACCAATACAAATGACGCCAACCGGGTCAGTAAGCCCATGACAAGGAGAATGGAACAAAACACTTCGGCAAATAATGCCAGCATCAGGCTGGTGGTATGGCCTACATGAAATGGGTCGGAAAAACTGTTCTTGAGCTCCGAAAAGCGATTCAATTTTATCAAGCCATGATTCAAAAACAAAAAACCTCCGAATCCCAGGCGAACAAGGAACATGCTGAGGTTAAAAGAAAATTCGGAATACCGTGTGCTGAAAAATTTTTTCATTGAATGGGTCTTTAATGTTGCAATGATAAAAAGAATTTTCTGTATGATTATTTCTAAATAAAAATGAACGAAATGTTAAATCACTTCATTATCGGTAGTTATCCACAACTGTTTGGAATGATGTTTGGTCAACCTTGAAATAATTTGAATCTTCGCAACGTTAATCCCCCAACGGACAAAGGACATACAAATGAAGAACATAAGTTTTCCAGCAATAGCCATCCTCCTCAGTATTTCTGCATTTTCACAACAAACCCGTTTTTACTCCGATCCGCCGCTTGTTGATAAATTCAAAGAGGCGAAAGAATATTTTCAGAAAGAGGAATACAGCCTGGCTTACCCGATTTTCAAAGAATTGCAGCGATCCCTTGAGTCAACAGATAAAGTCAATAATCCCGTCACGGCTCAGGAGATCGGGTATTATACAATCGTTTGCGCATTGAAACAAAATGAAGGCAGGGCAGAGCAACAGGCCCTTGAATATATTGACCTGGAAAAAAATGTGGCAAGAACCGAAATGATGAGTTTTCACCTGGGAGAGTATTATTTCCGGCAGCAACGATTCGCCGAGGCGGCACAGCAATATGAACAGACCAATATCGATAACCTGAGCAACCGTGAAATTGCTGATATGAAATTTCACCAGGGGTATTCGTATTTCACATTACAGCGTTTTGCCCAGGCTAAGCCTTTGTTCAACACCATCCGCAGCATCAAAGACGATCCGAATTATATTGACGCCAATTATTATTATGGATTTCTTGCCTTTAAAGATGGACAGTACAGTGAGGCGTTGCAAAGTTTTAAAATCGTAGAGAATGAAAAAAATTATGCTTCAGTGGTGCCTTATTAC
>DASZPW010000306.1:0-7473 GCA_035550155.1 Chitinophagaceae bacterium
TATGGTAACAATATTTTCCCTTCTAATTTACCTTCGTATTTTGCAAGATCAGAGGAATCTTTCACATCAACCAACAGGACTTCAGCATTTTTCAATCCATTAGTCCCTTTGGTCCATGCTTTGGGATAAGCGATCAAAGGACGATAGTATGGTGCAGTCATTGCTACATAACTTTTTTTCAACTCCCATCCTTTTCCAAAATTTCCCCAAGGTTCCAGGGCAGCATTTACCAAACCCCATTGCGTCAATTGATCTTTTGCCCAGTTAGCTGCACGGAAAAATCCGGGCGAACTGGTCAATCTCGGCCCACTTGCATCTGTAAGATGAAATGCGATATCCATTACATGTGAATTGTCTAAACCTTCTTTTCTGATCTTGCTGATCATGTCCATGTCCAGTTTTTCCTGGGCAGAAAGCGCAATTACAAAAAGAAGTGCGGAAATGATAGTTAAGGATTTTCTCATTGTGGTATATTTTAAGGAAGGGAAGGTAAAGATTTTTCTTACATTATGATCTTTATTTACCTGGTACATAAGGAATAAAACATTTTATAATGTATTTTATTCTTCAAATTTTTCTTTTCTTACTTTTGAATTCTCAATTGAGAACATAGCAGTTTTATTTGTTATCAATTTATACCCTCGGGAAAAAAGTGATTGTTGCTTTGTGAAGCCCTTTTGGTTCGATCAGTTTGTAATACATCCTATTTATTTAATCAATAAAACAAACTAAAATGAAACGATTACTATTTGCCTTACCAGCAATCTGTATTTGCGCATTACTTTCCTGCTCCGGCGGCAATTCCGGGGGAATGAGTGCAACTGCTAAAAAAAATCTTGATGCCTGCAATGCGATCAATGCTGCAATCTTATCCGGCGATGTAAGCAAACTTGGGGATTATATCAGCGCTGATGCGGTAGATCACTCCGGTGGAAGAGGCGATATAAAGGGATTAGATAGTATCAAAGCTTCCCTGGCTTCAATCCATAATATGTCAACTGATATGAAGGTGGTGACGATTAAAGAATTGGCTGATGATGACTATGTTTTTCAATGGCAGCGATTCACCGGCACCTCCTCTTCTGCTGATATGGGAATGCCTGCTGGCACCAAATATGATATGGCCGCAATTGAAGTTTCAAAAATGAAAGATGGCAAAGCAATAGAACATTGGGAATTCTTGCAACCCAGCGATATGATGAAAATGATGTCGCAATCACAACAAGCGACTATGAGTAATATGCCAGATTCAACTAATCATAAATAGTCGTAGAATAATTTTTGATGAAAGCCGGGTTCTGAAAAGCCCGGTTTTTTTATTGAAAAAATTTTCTATTTGAGAATTTCGTTTGCAATAGCTGGGGTACCATCAATTTTCTCTGTGTATTTCAATCCCAAAATAGTAGTTACTACCGGGTATACATTTACATTTTGAAATGAAGGAATTTCCAGATTGTTTTTAAAAGCTGGTCCCCACGCATAGAATGTTGCGTGCATATCTTTTACCAAATAAGGATCATATCCATGAGCACCGGGAGGAGGTTTACGTGAAGAAAAATCAAACACTTTCGGCCAATCCGGAACAAGTATGATATCTCCAATCCGATCCATGGCATCATCTTCTAAACCATAATGAAGTTTAGCAGGTACGTTCTCTCTTAGGTAAACTTTATAACCTCTTGCTTCCCGTAACAATTTCACATAGGTATCTGTAACATCTTCTTTATTTTTTGCATATAGCTCCACTATTTCTCCTCCGGAAGGAATGATAAACCGGCTTGTATCCACGGCAGCAGGCATCGACAATAAAGTATCCCTGTCAGCATTTGTCATACCATGATCGGAAACAAAAATAAAATTCACCGGCAAGCCCGTTGTCCGTACCGTATCCACCAACTTCCTGATACTTGAATCCAACCAGCGAACCGCTTGTGCTGTTTTTGGTGCATCCGGCCCGTAAGTATGGCCACTGTGATCTACTTCCGGAAAATAGAAGGTGATCAGGTGCGGACGGCTTTCCGGAGGTAATTGCAACCATTCTTTCACGATCTGAATGCGGCGATCTATTGGGATTGCTTCATTGTAAGAATAATAATAAGAGGGAAACACACCTTTTATATCAGCTTCCGAACCTACCCAATAAAAACTTGCGGTCAACATTTGCTGTTGCTCCGCCAATACCCACAATGGTGTTCCCCCGTACCAGCTTCCGTCTTTTACTGTTTTGGGGTTTCGCATGGAATAAAATGCTTTCCGGTTGCGGTCATAAAAAAGGTTATTGACCAGGCCATGATGTGACGGATATAAACCTGTTACCAAAGTATAATGATTGGGAAAGGTCAGCGAAGGATATGATGGAATCATTGATTCTGCCATTACTCCTTCATTACTCAGTTGCAGCAAATTTGTGGCGCCATATTTTTGAGCATAATCATACCGAAAACCGTCGGCGGAAATAAGGATCACATAAGGTTTCTGCTGTTGTTCCGGGCTATTGCTTCTGCCGGGTACTATTTTCTGGGTGGTATCAGGAATGTTTTGCGCACGGATATAAATCAAGCTGAATGCCCACAAAATGAGTAGAACGAATTTTTTCATACTTCAAATGTAAGCGCTATCTTAAAACCGGGCATCGGATTTTCGGTATTTTATAAAAAAGCTGAAGTGTATCAGCAAAATCAGTTAGGGACGTAATTGAAATCATAATAATGCATTTATGTTGTACGTAAATTAGCCAGTGAATATTTTCATATATTTTCTTGTCTTTTTTGCATCACTCCTGGTGGATATTGTGCCCCTGTTCGGTCCGCCGGCATGGACAGTGATGGTATTTTTCCAGGCCCGATATCATCTTGATATTTGGATCGTATTGATCGTTGGTGTCACCGGCTCAGCGATTGGAAGATATTTATATAGCGCCTATGTACCATTTTTGTCAAAGCGATTTATTAAAGATGACAAAAACGAGGATCTTCATTTCATTGGAGCGAAGCTCTCAAATAATGGATGGAAAATACATCTCTTCGTTTTAGTCTACACGTTGATGCCGCTGCCGTCAACTCCGTTATTTACTGCCGCAGGAGTAGCAAGAGTTAGCACCTTACATATCATTCCTGCATTTTTTGTGGGAAAATTTATCAGTGATGCGGTTATGGTGGTCACCGGGGACTATATTGTCAATAACGTGGAGAGTATAAGTCAAACACTGATGTCATGGAAAACGCTTCTCGGAACTATCTTCGGCATCGTTTTGATCTGTATTTTCTTATTCATTGACTGGAGAAAATTGCTGATTGAAAAAAAATTCAGGATCCATTTCAATATCTGGAAAAAAAACCTGCGCAGCTGGTGATATCACTCTTCCCGTTCCACCAGTATTGTACACTCACCGATCAACGCAGCCATTGCACCTATGGCAGCTAATACCGGAGCCAACACGGCACCAACCACCCCGACCGTTAACGGAAATACGATCAGTTCTTTGTCATGCTTGTCTTTAATTATGATTCTACGGACATTTCCTTCTTTTATCAACTCCTTTATTTTCTTTAAAAGATTTTCTCCATCAATTTTAAACGATTCATAAAATGTCTTACCCATAATTTCCTCCTTGATTTTAAGAAATCAAATTTCTTTAATTTTTAACAAGGGCAAAATGAAATCAGTCAGGCGGACAGATGAGTACGGTCAGTACGAGAATAAGACGGTAAACATCAGTTATAGAACGGCAAAAAATCAAATTTTCAAGCTGACCATAATTTTTGGAATTATAAATAATACAATGATCCCGACTTTAAAAAAATGTTATGCTTGATTGATTTTTTCTTTTTGCGGTAAAAAAAGTGACGCTAGCAAAAGACCAATCAGCCCTCCTGATATTACTGTCATTATCGTACTGCGATAGGCTTTCAAATTAAATCCATTAAGAACCCTGATTTCCACAATGATTATTACAACAGCAATTATCGATAGCCAAAAAGGGAGGATCGATGTCTTTCTTACATAATTGTTATCTACCGGAAGACGTAATACGGAATAAAGAACAATAAGTATCCCAATTACAGAGCTTATCAACTGTAATAAATTGTACGTAGCAAAGCGATGATATTGTGAAATAGCATAGATCTCTTTGAGCTTTCCTATGTCCGCTGCAAAAAGCCCTTTCTCATGCGTAAATGCATCCCAAAGGATATGTGATGCTGTACCGATGATCGCTGAGACAATAACAATCAGAAATTTTTTTTTAAAATGGCCCGGCCAATCAAAATTTTTGAATGACTGCAATCTTTTAGCAAAAATGCCGGGAAGATTATTGATCAGGTTGTCCCGAACCACAGCGTGAAAAACAAATGCCAGGATGATCACTAATGGAAGATCGAACCAAAGCAGTCCTGTCCATCTATGGCTGTAATAACTCCTGTCTCTCATCCTCATGAAATATTCGAAGTCAGGCGCAATACTTCCGATCACTAAAGCTGTCATTGAAAAAAAACGTTTTGGCAAATACCCCAGCGGCAACACTGCTCCCGGATGTGAAAAAGTGAAAGGCATTAACTGATGGACTTTAAAAAAAGTTTAAGGATTTATGAGTGGCAACCGATCGTTGGCAAAACTGATGGCTAAATTAATTAATCGCTCATAGAAATTTCAGTAAAAAAGATTAAAATCGGATTGGAATTTACGACAGCGACATCAATATTCTACAATTTAAAATTCCAGGTCACCGCCGGCAATATTGGGAACAATGAAACTTGTTTGGCCTGCACCTGTAACGTTCCGTTATACGGACTACCCGTCTGATCGAAATACAGGAAATATGGATTCATCCTGCTATACACATTATAAATGCTAAACACCCAATAAGACTGAATTTTCTTTTTCTTCTTCGGAACTGGTGTATAAGTAGCAGAAAGATCCAAACGATGATAGGGTTTCATGCGATACTGGTTCAGTTGGCTGTATTCCTGCGTCAGCACCCCGCCAATAATATAAAATTGTTCCGGAAGTGTGATGGCATTGCCGGTTCCGAACACGAAAACCGCTCCGAACTTCCATTTCTTATTTTTTTCATAATTAGCAACAAGGCTCAGATCATGGCGGCGATCATATTTAGCTGGATATTTTTCACCATTATTAAGGTCTTTGAATTTGCGCCATGTCCATGACAAGGTATAGCCGATCCAGCCATTGAATCTTCCTCTCACTTTATTAATAAATACCTCTGCACCGTAACTCCATCCTCTTCCAAAAACAAATTCACTCTCGGGATCAGTGAGCGAAGGCGTGTATCCATTGCTGTATTCGATCTGGTTTTTCATATCCTTATAATATAGCTCCAGCGATGTTTCATATTCGTTGTTCTTAAAATTCTTAAATATTCCTGCAGAGTAAAGCCAGCTCAACTGAGGTTTTACGATATAAGTGCTCGGCACCCAAAGATCCGTCGGCAATGTGCTGCCGGAATTACTTACGAGGTGGATGTATTGATAATTTCTTGTGATAGCAGCTTTCAATGATGTTTCATCGTTCAATGAATACCTGATCGTAAATCTTGGCTCCGGCCCACCATACGTTTTTATCGGTTGAAAACTTTTATACACCGTACTGTCCGTTTTATTTTGATTAATGTCCCGAACATACTTTGTGTATGGCCCTATCTGGGTGAATCCGCTCCAGCGAAGCCCGTAATTTATTTTTATTTTATCACTGATCTCCCAATCATCCTGCAGGTACAATGCGTTTTCAATCGCATATTTATTGTTTTCGTTATTGGGATGAAAGATCACTGAATCCTGGCGTCCTGAAAGAACATTCGGAATAAATTTGTGGTAAGTGACCAACCCGCCAAACTTTACTTTATGCTGAGGTAATGGATAATAATCAAAGTCAATTTTCATGTTGCCATCACGTATGCCGGATGAAAGACTAAATGCGAGGTTATCTTGTACCGCCCCAAACCGGAAATTATAATCATTGTACACCAGTGTTGTGTTAGCAAAAAGACGACGATTAAAAACATGATTCCATCTCAGCGTTGCTGTAGAATTTCCCCAGGGAATATTTGTTTTGAAAGACTGATCACTATTATTAAAATCAAATACATCTCTTCCAAAATATCCGCTGAGATATAAACGGTCTTTTTTAGAGAAACGAAAATTCACTTTTGCATTAAGATCATAGAAATAATACCCGGAACCATGAAAGCTGCTTGTTTTTTTGATAAATGGTTTTATTAACGCATCCACGTAAGTTCGCCGGGCAGAAACCATAAAAGAAGCCTTATCTTTTTTGATGGGCCCCTGGATCGAAAAACGGGAAGCGATCAACCCGATGCCTCCTTCTATTTCGGTTTTATTCATATTGCCATCTTTCATGGAAATATCAAGAACAGAAGACAATCGTCCGCCATATTGTGCCGGCATTCCACCTTTGATCAAAGAAACATCTTTGATAGCATCGGAGTTAAAAATGGAAAAGAAACCAAAAAGATGACCGGTATTATACACCACGGCATCATCCAGCATAATAAGGTTTTGATCCGGCCCGCCACCTCTCACATAAAATCCTGCATTCCCCTCTCCTGCATTTTGAATACCCGGCAATAACTGGATCGCTTTCAAAATATCCACTTCTCCCATTAGCGCCGGGATATTTTTGATCTGCCCGATGGAAAGATCGATCTTTCCCATCTGCGCATTTTTCACATTTCCGTCACGGCGTTTTGAAAAAATAACCACTTCATTTAATGCGGCCGATTTGGGGATCATTTCAAAATCGAAAGATAAATTACTATAGAGCTTCACCTCGATCGACTTAAATAAATAACTGACATGCGAAACGCTGATCACATAAGTGCCGGAGTCAAGGGTAATGGAATAAAACCCGTATTGGTTGCTTGTAACACCTTTCGATTTCCCATTGATGATGATCGAAGCGCCGATGATAGACTCACCTGAAAGACTGTCTTTGACGTAGCCGTTTAAAGTGAATTTTCCGGCAAGTGAAGCTTTATTCTGCGCCTGCAACCCAACTGAAACAAACAATGCTACTACTACAACAAACTTTCTCATTACTCTAAAACTTCAATGTAAATTCTTTAATTCTTCGTTGAATCCGGCGCCATATAATTAAGTGTGTCCCTGACCGAACCACAAGGCTGATTATTCTTTAATGAATAAGGGTTTTTAGAATCTGCAGATCGGCTCAGCCAATTACCCGGTTTATCTTCACCAAAAGCCTGGTCACATTCCTGCCAATACACTTTTGCCAGGTCATATTTCACCACCACCAGCAGGTTGCGAAGATTGTCGGATAAAATATTCAATGAGCCCCGTTTTTCTTCAATAGAAGGATCCTGCAAAATACTTCCCAACTCCACTTTGGCATTATTTACCGGATCGATAGCAGTCAAATAAATAGTGGAATCTTGTTTCAACTCATCAATTTTAAAATTATCAAAAGCATCTTTCAGCT
>DASZPW010000307.1:0-12991 GCA_035550155.1 Chitinophagaceae bacterium
CTTCAGGAAAAAGTGACGGTGCCGAATAAACTTTCTTCGAGTATCATTTACATTAAAACGGCAGATCAACTTGATGTCGGTCAATTACTGCTGCAATTGTCGGATTATGGTTTTGAGCGAACCGATTTTGTGTACGAGCCCGGGCAGTTCGCCATCCGCGGCGGTATACTGGATATTTATTCTTTTGGGAATGACAAACCCTATCGTATCGAATTGTTCGGAAACGAAGTGGATTCGATCCGTATCATTGATCCGGAAACGCAGCTCAGCGAACGAAAATTATTGCAGGTAAGCATCATTCCCAATGTGGATACGCAATTTGACGATGAAGAACGGATCTCACTGCTTGATTTTTTACCGGAAAATACTATAGTATGGATGCAGGATGTGGACTGGTGTATGGAAAAGATCAGTGAAGCATCAGCCGAATTGAATTCTTTTTTGCAGCAAGGGAATAAAGATGAAAAGACTCCGGATGCCAATGAGGATAGGATGGTAAGAAAAAATATTACGGAAGAAGATTTTATCACGGCAAAAGATTTTCAGGAAAAAATAGTAAGCAGGCATGTAGTTGAATTCGGGTATCGTTCTTCCCTCAGTTCATTTGAAATAGAATTTAATACCAAAGAGCAGCCTGCCTTCAATCGCAGGTTCGATCTGCTGATACAGGATCTGAAAGATTGGGAAAAGAAAAATTTTCAACTGTATTTATTTGCAGGCAATCCTGCACAGTTGGAGCGTTTGTACAGCATTTTCAATGACCTGAAAGAAGAAATTCATTTTACTCCGATCGCTACTTCAATACACGAAGGATTTATCGATGAAGATCTGAAAATTGTTTGTTATACCGATCACCAGATCTTTCAGCGCTATCATAAGTATAATGTCCGGCAGGCTTATAATAAAAATAAAGCGCTGACGCTTAAAACGCTTCGTGAATTACAGCCGGGAGATTTTGTAACACATATCGATCATGGTGTTGGAATTTTCAGTGGCTTGCAAAAACTGGAAGCAAATGGGAAGTTGCAGGAAGTGGTAAGGATCATTTACAAAGATAGTGACATTCTTTATGTCAATATTAATTCGCTTCATAAAATAGCCAAGTATACCGGCAAAGAAGGAACCGTACCAAAGATCAATAAACTCGGAAGCGATGCATGGAACAGGTTGAAGGAAAAAGCCAAATCAAAAGTAAAAGAGATCGCTTTTGACCTGATCAAATTATATGCGAAACGAAAAGCGCAGCAAGGATTTGCTCATTCGCCGGATAATTATCTGCAAACCGAACTGGAAGCTTCTTTTATTTATGAAGACACACCTGATCAAAGCAAGGCATCAGCTGATGTAAAAAAAGATATGGAATCTCCATCGCCGATGGATCGTTTGGTATGCGGTGATGTGGGTTTTGGAAAAACGGAAGTAGCCATTCGTGCTGCATTTAAAACATGTGTGGACGGTAAGCAAGCTGCTATTTTGGTGCCTACTACAATTCTTGCTTTTCAACATTACAAAACATTCAGCGAACGCCTGAAAGATTTTCCTGTCACGGTGGATTATATCAATCGGTTCAAATCCGCCAAAGAAAAAAAGGAAACACTGAAAAAACTGGAAGAAGGAAAAATTGAGATCATCATTGGCACACATGCATTATTGGGAAAAGATGTGAAATTCAAAGATCTCGGTTTGCTGATCATTGATGAAGAACAAAAATTCGGAGTGGGCCATAAAGAAAAGATCAAAACGCTGAAAACAACAGTGGATTGCCTGACGCTTACTGCTACACCTATTCCACGCACTTTGCAATTTTCATTGATGGGTGCAAGAGACCTGAGTATTATCAATACGCCGCCACCAAACCGGCAACCAATTCAGACGGAAGTTTTGGTATATAATGAAGATATGATCCGTGATGCTATTTATTTTGAAACGGAGAGAGGTGGCCAGGTATTTTTTATTTTCAACCGCATCCAGGGATTGGCAGAAATGGCGTCCATCCTGCAGGGGTTGTGTCCTGATCTCAGTATTGGTTATGCTCACGGGCAAATGGAAGGACATATATTGGAGGAACGGATCCTTGATTTCATTGACAAAAAATATGATGTATTGGTTTGTACTAACATCGTTGAAAGTGGGGTGGATATTCCCAATGTAAATACGATCATTGTAAATAATGCACATCAATTCGGATTAAGTGATCTACATCAGTTGCGGGGAAGAGTGGGACGCAGCAATAAAAAAGCATTTTGTTATTTGTTGGCTCCGCAGATGAGTACATTACCTGCGGACTCAAGAAAAAGATTACAAACACTGGAACAACATAGTGAGTTGGGCAGCGGCTTCCAGATCGCCATGAGAGATTTGGATATCCGTGGTGCAGGAAATCTATTGGGAGGTGAACAAAGCGGTTTTATGGCAGAGATCGGTTTTGAAATGTATCAGAAAATATTGGATGAAGCAATAAAAGAGTTGAAACGAACTGAATTCAAAGAATTGTTCAAAGAAGAAATTGCGAAGCAGGATGATTATGTTCATGATTGCACCATTGATACCGATCTTGAGATTTTAATTCCTGATGAATATGTAGAGAGCATCACAGAACGATTGTCGTTATATACAAGAATGGATAATTGTGAAACAGAAGAAGAACTGAATAAGATGAAAGAGGAATTGGCGGATCGTTTTGGTCCCGTTCCGCAGCAGGTAGAAGATCTGTTCATCACGGTTCGCTGCAGGAAACTGGCAGTAGATCTCGGTTTTGAGAAGATGTCATTAAAAAATGATTCTTTGAGATGTTATTTCATTAATAAAAATGATTCTCCCTATTTTGAATCGGCAACTTTCAGGAATATTCTTTCGTTTATCCAGACAGCAACCAATAAAGCAAAATTAAAGCAAACGGGAAAGTTGTTTTTGTTGACAGTGGAACCGGTCGAAAACATGGAGAGCATGTTCCGGTTTCTAAATCAGTTGCATCAATTTTGTTTCCGGGAATCCACGGTTCCAACAGTGTGAGAGAATGAAGCGGCGATCAATGTGTTGAACTGGCAAATTTGACTTTATTGTATTATTTTTAATGAATAATTGCGAATATGAGGTTGAATCCAATTCCCTTGATAGCTGCCCTGTCATTTTTTTCTATTACTGTTAATGCGCAACAAAAAGAACCCTATGCTTTGTTGCTTAACAGTGGCGCTTTCGTCCCTCAAAAAAATATCACTGCTGAAAAAATAGATTCTGTAAACAGGTTGGCAGCACGGATCAATCAGAAATCTTTTGCTATTATTCAATTTGAAAAAATTCCCACGGATGCCCAACAGGAACAATTAAGACTGTCAGGCATTGAATTACTTGATTATATCCCTAACAATGCTTACACCGTAACAATAACAGGCGCTTTGAATGCTGCCACACTTTTGCAGGCAAATGCGAGAGCAATTGTAGATCTTTCTCCACAGCAAAAAATGCAACCCGGACTTGCCAAAGGAATTTTTCCTGCGTGGTCAATAAAAACTCCCGGCACCATTGATGTGTGGATCAGTTATCCGAAGTCATTTTCATTTGAGACGGTTGCTGACGAATTAAAAAACAGGAATTTTGATGTAACCTCTTCTTTTTTCAAAGGCTACCGGGTATTGGCTTTAAGAATTTCACAGCAACGGATTGCTGAATTGGCGTCATTGCCTTTCATTGAATATGTCCAGCCAGCACCACACGAAGATCAATTACTGAATCATCAGAGTGTTCCGAATGCAAGAGCGAATGTGCTGAATTCTGAATTAAGCGGTGGACGAAATCTTCATGGCGACAGTGTTGTTATTGGCATCGGAGACGACAGCGATCCATTACGACATATGGATTTTACAGGAAGAGTGATCAATAGAGCCGCCATTGCAGGCGGCGGGCATGGTGTACATGTTATGGGAACTGCAGCCGGTGCCGGAATTATTAAAGAACGATTCAAAGGATTTGCTCCTAAAGCAACAATTCTCAGCCAGGCATTTAGTAATGTATTTGCCTTTGCACCTTCTTATGTGCAGGATTATAATATGGTAATCACCAATAATTCTTATGGAAATATTGTAGGAGATTGTAGTTATAGTGGTGTATATGATCTCTACTCCCGCATCTTGGATCAGCAGGCTTTTGATCTTCCCGATTTGGAAAATGTATTTGCAGCAGGCAATGATGGAGGTTTAAGTTGTGGTTCCTATCCTTCCGGTTTCAAGACAGTGTTGGGAGGTTACCAATCCGCAAAAAATGTTATTTGTGTTGGGAATACGACTGAAAATGCAGTGATCAATGGAGGATCGAGCAAAGGACCTGTAGCAGATGGTCGTCTCAAACCGGAGATAAGTGTTCAGGGAACAAAAGTTTATTCAACTTACCCGGTTAATACGTATGTGTATAGTTCCGGAACCAGCATGTCCGCTCCGGCAGTGTCAGGAGGATTGGCTTTATTGTATCAGCGGTATCGTCAATTACACAGTGGTGCTGACCCAAAAAATGGTTTGATGAAAGCTATGATATGTAATGGCGGAACAGATATTGGAAATACAGGACCGGATTTTTCTTACGGATTTGGATGGATGAATTTGTTACGTTCTGTGCAAATGCTGGAGAACAACAGCTATTTTGATTCTACCATAGCTAATGGAATTACAAATTCACAAAGCATCACTGTCCCGGCTAACACAGCGCAACTAAAGGTGATGTTGTATTGGAATGATCCGCCTGCCACAGTATTTTCTTCACATACACTCGTCAATGATCTTGATCTGAAAGTGATCGGGACGGCATCTGATACAACACTTCCGTTGATATTGGACACTATTCCGGGGAATGTGAACAATACTGCGACGACCGGAGAAGATCATATCAATAATATTGAACAGGTTGTTATTAATAATCCTGTTTCAGGAACATATACAGCAAATGTGATAGGCACTTCGATCACTCAAAATTCCCCACAGGAATATTTTTTGGTGTATGATGTTGTTCCAACCTCAACAGTATTGACACATCCCATCGGCGGGGAAAAATTTGTTCAGGGAGATTCTATTTACATCAGTTGGGATTCCTGGGGCGATCCTGCCAATGATTTCACCATTCAGTTTTCTTCTGATAATGGTACTACATGGACAGATACAACAGCTCCTGCAAATGCAAGACAATTAAAATGGTTCGTTCCATCTGTAACAACTGACCAGGCTAAAATTCGGATAACAAGAAACTCCACGGCGATGAGCAGCACCAGTGAAGCTTTTACAATTTTAGGTGCTCCTGCCGTTTCACTTGCCTCGGTTCAATGTGAAGGGTACATTTCACTTAAATGGAATACTGTGAGCGGCGCAACGGATTATGAGGTGATGCAGTTGAAAGGAAACGACATGACTTCTGTTGCTACCACTACGGATACTACTTATACCATTAATGGTTTGTCAAAAGATTCTGTGTATTGGGTTTCTGTCAGGGCAAGATTGAATGGAAATCCGGGAAGAAGATCAGATGCTATTTCACGACAACCCAATAGTGGAACCTGTAGCGGAACTATTTCTGATAATGATCTTAAAGTGGATGCAATACTGGCTCCAACTTCAGGAAGAAAATTTACTTCAACCGAATTATCTGCTGCAACGACTATTTCTGCCCGGATTAAGAACCTGGACAATGCAGCAATAAGTAAATATGCTGTTAAGTATTCTGTAAATGGTGGCACTTGGGTAACGGATTCAGTGTTGACGCCTATTACAGGCGGGGCAACAGATACTCATAATTTTTCTACAACTTATGATTTTTCTGCAATTGGAACTTATATGCTGCGGGTAGCAGTGGTGAATGCCGCAGCTACAGATCCCGTGAATGCTAACGATACTCTGTCTGTTGTTATCAAACAACTGGATAATCCGGTTATTGATCTTTCTTCAACTTTTCTTGACGACATGGAAACAGCAACGGATCAAACGTATAATACAAATCAAATTGGATTAGATGGATTAGATCGATATGATTTCTCTACAACTACATCTTACGGACGCATTCGTTCTTTCGTTAATACGGGAATAGCTTATTCAGGCAGCAAAGCATTAACCCTGGATGCTCATGAATATAATGCTGCAGGAACTGCCGATTCTTTGATGGGAACATTTAATCTTTCATCTTATGATACTGCTACTGATGATGTGCGATTGGATTTTCGTTATAAGAATCATGGCGAGTTCCAGGATTCAGCCGATAAAGTCTGGATTCGTGGAAGTGACACGCAACCCTGGATAAAAGTGTATGATCTGTATGCAAATCAAAATGATCCCGATGGAACGTATAAACTTACTTCCAGTATTGAAATGAGTGATTTCCTCAGGGCAAATTTGCAAAACTTCAGCAGCAGCTTCCAAATTCGCTGGGGACAATGGGGGCAAATATTAGCATCTGATGATTACGGTGGCGCCGGTTATACTTTTGATGATGTTCGTTTGTATAAAGCGATCAATGATATACAAATGATCAGCATCGATACCCCGATCGTAGCAAGTTGCGGATTAAATGCCACTACGCCTGTTGAAGTTTCTGTTCGCAATAGCGCCAACTCAACTATTAGTTCAATACCTGTAAAATATCAAATAGATAACGGCAGTATCATCACAGAAACGATCTCGTCCATTGCTTCCAAAGCAACCGTTCAATATACATTCGCTACAACTGCGAACCTCGCTGCTCCGGGAAATCATACCATTAAAGTATGGGTCGATTATTCCGGAGATTCATTCCGTGATAATGATACAGCTGAAGTGGATCTCGTCAATTCTGCAATCATAACTTCGTTCCCATACTTGGAAAATTTTGAGAGTAGTGACGGCGGCTGGTACACCGGCGGCAAAAAAAGTTCCTGGGAATACGGAACGCCTGCATCTACTAAAATATCAGGCGCAGCAAGTGGTAGCAAAGCCTGGAAAACGTCTTTGACGGGTAATTATAATGACCTCGAAAGTTCCTATTTATATTCTCCTTGTTTTAATATTTCTGGTATGACCAACCCGACACTGAGTGTAAGTATTGCTTTGGACCTGGAAGATTGCGGCAATACACTCTGCGACGGAGCATACGTTGAATATTCTGCCGATGGAAAAACATGGACACGATTGGGCGCAAATGGGCAGGGAACAAATTGGTATAATAAAACTTATTCAGGAAATAATCTTTGGAGCATCCAGGATTATACCCGCTGGCATGTAGCTACTATTCCGCTTCCAACCGGGCTTACAAATCTGCGACTTCGTTTTGTATTGAATTCAGATCCTGCTACCAACAGAGAAGGAGTGGCGTTGGATGATATTCATATCTATGATAACACTTTCGGAATATATGATGGTGTGACCATGGGCTCACCGGTGACACAAAATATTTCCGGGGGAAGTAGTTGGATCGATTTTACGACAGGCGGTAAATTGATCGCATCCATTCAGCCGAATGGTCAGAATATGGGTAGTACTGATGTGCAGGCTTACATTAACACCGCTGCTGTTCGCTATCACAACGACCAATATTATCATGACCGGAACATTACGATTAAACCAACTACTACAAGTTTGCCAGATTCAGTTACAGTTCGCTTTTATTTCCTCGATACCGAAACCGATACGCTGATCAAAGCAACGGGATGCAGCGGTTGCAGCAAACCTTCCTCCGCTTATGAATTAGGCGTTTCAAAGTACAGCGATCCTGATGATAATTTTGAAAATGGAACGATTACGGATGATAACCAGGGAACATGGTTGTTCATGAATCCTTCTCAAGTCACAAAAGTGCCTTTTGATAAAGGTTATTATGCTGAATTTAAAGTAAAAGATTTTTCAGAGTTCTGGCTGAATGACGGGGGATTAGGAAATCTCCACTCACTCCCGGTTCAGCTCATCGATTTTACGGCTCAGAAAAAACAAAATAACAATGTGTTGCTGCAATGGACTACTACTGATGAGATTGATGTGAACCGATACGAGATCGAAGTAGCAAAAGGTAATGATGAATACCAGCAAAATCACTTTGCAACGATCGGTACAGTAAGCAGTATTGGAAATGCTTCCGGGCAGCAGCAATATAATTTTACAGATGTTGAGAGCAATAAATCCGGGGTACGGTATTACCGGTTACAAATCATTAACAATGATGGCTCGTTTAAATATTCTGCCGTACGACCAGTTGTATTCAATGATGAAATTGCCTGGCAGGTATACCCCAACCCTTCGGCGGGCATCTTCAATCTCATTTATCAGGCTGCAAGTGGCAGGGAAATTTCAGTGCAGGTGTATGATGTGACCGGAAAAAAAGTTCTGAATACGATTGCTACAGCCTCAGGATTTGTGGAGAAACTTGTGCTCGATCTTCACAGTGAGCAATATGTTCCGGGACTTTATTTTGTTGAGGCGGATAGTGGCGGAAAAAAACAATCGTTCCGCATATTGAAACAATAAGAATTTTACCAAAAACAAGAAATCCCGTCTCGTCAAATCTGAGGCGGGATTTCATTATAGGGGATCTCTTTTACCAACCTTGTTTTGCAATACCTGCATTGATGGCAGCTAATGCTTTTGCTTCGTTCACCAAAGTGGTCAGTTTATTTCCTTTGCCATCATGGCCCTGAACCATATAGGCCCCTTTGGCTGTTTTAGTAATAACACCATCAAGAATAGGAACATTCTTTTCCTTGGTTTTTACATTGTAAGCGGTAAGTATGACTTCTGACATAGTATAATGGTTTTGAAGTTCTAAAAAGTGAAATTACAGATTTGGGAAGTTAAAGAGATCAAAACTTTCTAACAGCAGGTAGAAAACATTTTCCAATGCCGGTTAAGCTATTAATTTCTAATTGGTTAGAAGCTAGATGTCCAATTTGGCGTAGCGGGCATGCGATTCAATGAATTCCCGCCTGGGGGCTACTTCATCGCCCATCAGCATGCTGAAAATGCGGTCAGCTTCGGCAGCGCTTTCTATGGTTACTTGCTTGAGGGTTCTGCTGTCAGGGTTCATGGTAGTATCCCAAAGTTGTTCGGCATTCATTTCACCCAAGCCTTTATAACGTTGCACATTGACAGAATCTTCCTTGCCGGCACCAAACTTTTCTACCAGCCCTTTACGTTGTTCTTCATTCCATGCATAGGCCTGGTCTTTCCCTTTTTTCACCAGGTAAAGAGGAGGTTGGGCAATGTAGACATAGCCCTGCTCCACTAATTCTTTCATGTACCGGTAAACGAACGTAAGGATCAATGTGGCGATATGACTACCGTCCACATCGGCATCCGTCATGATGATGAGTTTGTGATAACGGAGTTTGCTGAGGTCAAGGGCTTTGGGATCATCAGCGGTTCCGATCTTTACTCCAAGCGCCGTGAACATATTCCGGATCTCTTCATTGTCATAAATTTTATGTTCCATCGCTTTTTCTACGTTCAATATTTTACCACGTAGCGGCAGTATCGCCTGGAAACTTCTGTCTCTTCCTTGTTTCGCTGTGCCGCCTGCTGAATCTCCCTCAACTAAGAATAATTCGCAACGTTCAGGGTCACGGTCGGAGCAATCTGCCAATTTACCAGGCAAACCGCCGCCGGTCAATACAGATTTTCTTTGTACCAGGTCTCTGGCTTTTCTTGCTGCTGCTCTTGCCTGTGCTGCAAGTATTACTTTATTGATAATATTTTTTGCGTCTCTCGGGTTTTCTTCCAGGTAGGCTTCAATGACTCTTGATACGGTAGTATCGACCACACCCATCACTTCGCTGTTACCTAATTTGGTTTTTGTTTGCCCTTCAAATTGCGGCTCAGGAACTTTTACAGAGATGATTGCAGACAAACCTTCACGAAAATCATCGCCTTCAATTTCCACTTTTGCTTTTTCAAACATGTTTTCTTTGTCGCCATAGCTTTTGAAAACACGGGTCAATGCTCTGCGGAAACCGGCAACATGGGTGCCGCCTTCAATGGTGTTGATATTATTTACGTAAGAATAAATGTGTTCACTAAACGAATCGTTATAATTCATCGCTACTTCAACTGCTACATTCGTTTCAGGATCCAGCCCTTCAACAAACAATATTTTTGGAATAAGTGAATTACGGCCCGCATTCTCATCCATCATTTCCACAAATTCAATGATACCGCCTTCGCTGTAAAAAGTTTTAGAATACGGTGAACCATTTTCTTCCTTGTCTCTTTGATCAACCAACGTGATGCGAACGCCTTTATTCAGGAATGCCAGCTCACGAAGACGGCCTTCCAGAATATCTTTTTTGAAAGTGGTTGTGGTGAAAATGGTATCATCGGGCCAGAAACGAGTAGTGGTTCCTGTCTTATCACTCGGACCAACTTCACGAACCGGATATTGAGGAACGCCAGTTATGTATTCCTGTTCAAATATTTTTCCTTCCCGTTGCACCCAAACATGTAATTGTTTGCTCAATGCATTCACGCAGCTCACACCCACACCATGCAAACCTCCGGATACTTTGTATGATCCTTTATCGAATTTACCGCCGGCATGCAATACCGTCATTACCACTTCCAGTGCCGAACGTTTTTCTTTTTGCATGATGCCGGTGGGAATGCCACGGCCATCATCTTCTACAGAAACAGAATTATCTTCATAAATGGTAACCACAATATTTTTACAATAGCCGGCTAATGCTTCATCAATGGAATTGTCCACTACCTCATACACTAAATGATGCAATCCTTTTTCGCTGATATCGCCGATATACATCGCCGGCCGTTTACGCACTGCTTCCAGGCCTTCCAGCACCTGGATACTTTCTGCACCATAACCATTATTTGAAGGGGCGATTTTTTCTTTTATTTCTGCGCTCATAAAGGGGAAGATCCTCTCGTTAAATTGTAAAAAAGCATTACGGGCAAATGTACATAATTAAAGGCTGTTTGCCGGAATTAAACTGCTCTTTTTTCTTCACCTTTTAGTTAAAAAAGTGGATAATAACGGACACTTAAAATGTGTTGATTTTTAGCTGTTATCCGCCTCATAAATAAGAGGAAAAATTGTTGATTTTACGATATGCGAAATATAGCCTTTACTTTTTTACGATCTGGGCCACAAGGTCAGCTTCAGTGCATACTTTATTTCCAACATATACTGTTCCTTTCATTTCGCAAATGCCGCGGCGGATAGGAGACACCAGTTCCATTTTTAAAAGAAGCGTGTCGCCGGGTTTTACCATTTGTTTGAACTTACAGTTATCGATTTTCAAAAAATACGTATCGTAGTTGCCTTCGCCGCTGAGATTAATAGCCAGGATGCCGCCAGTTTGCGCCAGCGCTTCTATCTGCAATACGCCGGGCATAACGGGATTGCCGGGAAAATGGCCCTGGAAAAACCATTCATTGAATGTTACATTCTTTACACCAACAATATGCGTATCACTCAGATCAATGATTTTATCTACCAGCAAAAAAGGATACCGGTGCGGCAGTTTTTTTTCAATGTATTGCTGATCGTAAATCGGTGGTTGCGTAGGATCGTACACCGGGACGTCCTTATTGTATTTATTCTTTTTGATGTATTGCTTTAGTTTTTTTGCAAACTCTACATTGCTGCTATGGCCGGGACGATTCGCAATGATCTTTGCTTTGACCGGATAACCGATCAATGCCAGGTCGCCCACCACATCCAATAACTTATGACGGGCCGGTTCATTGGGAAATCGCAACTCCAGGTTGTTCAGGTATCCTTCACTTTTAACTTCGATCTTATCTTTCCTGAAGATCTTTTTCAATTTGGTCATCTCCGTTTCATCCACCGGTTTGTCCACTACTACGATCGCATTGTTGACATCACCGCCTTTGATAAGATTATTTTCCAAAAGCATTTCCAGTTCGTGGAGAAAGCAGAACGTACGGCAGGGAGCAATCTCGTTTTTAAAATCTTTTATCGTTTTTAAACCGGCATGCTGTGTTCCCAATACAGGAGAATTGAAATCGATCAGCGTAGTGACCTGGTAATCGGATGCAGGTATCGCCGTCATCTCCACTCTTTTCTTTTCATCAAAAAACTGGATATTTTCATCAATTGTGTACCAGGTTTTACTTGCTTCCTGTTCTGCTACGCCAACTTTTTCTATCAATGCAACAAAAGGTTCTGAACTGCCATCCATGATCGGTACTTCAGGTCCGTTCAATTCGATCAGGCAATTGTCAACACCCATTCCTACCAATGCTGCCAGTACATGTTCAATGGTGTTTACCTTGGCTCCATTTAATCCGATAGTGGTGCCACGGCTGGTATCTGTTACCAGGTCGCAATCCGCTTTTATAGTGGGCTGGTCCGGAAGATCGGTTCTGCGAAACTGAAATCCATAGCCGGGATTAGCGGGTTTTAAGATCATATCCACCATTACACCTGTGTGCAATCCTGTTCCTGAGATCGTTGCTTCCGACTTAAGCGTATGTTGTTTGTCCGGGTTAAAATTTGGCGCCATCCCTTCAGTATTTAACGGGCAAATATAGCCAATCGGTAAAAATCAGATGATCTTGTGACCTTTAAAATTGGAAATATACTTTCCCGGTATTTTTTATTCTGTTTTTAAAAAATAATTCAAATCGAATCTGCTGATCGCCTGGAAAATTTTATAAGGAAATATGTGTGATCATGAAATTTTTTCCTGCATCAGTTGTTTCACCAATGCTTCCAGGTCTTTTATTCTTTTTTCCAATTCCGGAAGATTGCGGCTGATTGCTTGGCTTCTTAATGCAGCAGTATAATCATAGGCCGGCGAACCGGTGACTGCTTTTCCAGGTTCAATGGATTTACTCACCCCGCTCTGTGCATTTATTTTAGCGCCATCGCCAATTTGTAGATGACCGACAATTCCTACCTGACCGCCGATCATTACACTTTTGCCGATCTTGGTGCTGCCGCTGACACCTGACTGTGCTGCGATCACTGTGCTGTTTCCTATTTCTACATTATGTGCGATCTGGATGAGATTGTCCAGTTT
>DASZPW010000308.1:0-2205 GCA_035550155.1 Chitinophagaceae bacterium
CAACTGGGTGCCTTTGCAAATTGATTCAACCCTGTTCAACAGGGCAGGATTCGTATTTATATTTTGAACAGTAGCACATTTGAAGTCGGGATTTCTTTTATTATCACTGGCATAATAACTTTCATAATTATTCACATCTCCGCGGGCATAAGGATCAATATAGGCATTTCCGTTAACGGATAATATTTGTGCATTGAAACCGAAATAAGGATTTAGATCTAGCCGTACGGTTGCATAAGGATCATCAATACCCTGGCCTTCGAACGTTTTTATTTCCGGGTATTTTGCGGCAAGTGCCGGTTCCATGATCGGGCTTTCCCAAATATGAAACCTTGCCATCGTTCCATCAGGCATGGGCAGTTCTACAATGGGTGTTTGTTGCCTGCCGTTTATATTTTTTTCTGATGGTAATGACCATAAGAAATTTTTCATCGCTTGTATATCAAGAACCGAGCTTCGGAATTTTTCAGGTGTGATCACCCTCTTACCGGTTGTTTTAAATGCAACGTTAGCTCCTGCATCGGTAAAAAACCTGTTTTGTGAAAATAATGGGGTAAATGAAATAACAAATAGGGCAGTGAGAAAGACCTTACCGGGTTTATTCATAAAAGGGTAATTATAAACAAATAAAGACTTTAAAGATAATAATTATGCTGCAACATTTCTAAGAACGGTTATATGAACGGCTGTAAAAATCTATCACTCTTTGGTAAAAGAAAAAATCCCGCTTCGCCTTAGGCGAGACGGGATTCGTCGTTATTTTTTGATATGGGATCGTATTAATAATCCATTCCGCCCATGCCAGGAGCGCCGCCCGGATGAACATGTGCTTCTTCTTTCTTCGGTTTGTCGGCTACCACACATTCAGTGGTTAACAACATTCCTGCAATTGAAGCTGCATTTTCCAAAGCAATGCGGGTCACTTTAGTCGGATCGATCACACCTGCTTTCAACAGGTTCTCATATTCATCTGTTCTTGCATTGAATCCGTAGTCAGCTTTTCCTTCTTTTACTTTTTGTACTACGATAGAACCTTCAATGCCGGCATTCTCAACGATCTGGCGAAGCGGCTCTTCCAAAGCTCTTTTTACAATGCTGACGCCAGTGGTCTCATCATCATTTGCGCCTTTCAGTTTTTCCAATGATTCGACTGAGCGGATATAAGCAACACCACCACCGGGAACAATACCTTCTTCAACAGCAGCACGGGTAGCATGCAATGCATCATCTACACGATCTTTCTTTTCTTTCATTTCTACTTCAGTAGCAGCGCCAACCTGCAATACGGCAACACCACCACTGAGTTTTGCCAAACGCTCTTGTAATTTTTCTTTATCGTAATCAGAAGTTGTTGTTTCAATTTGTGCTTTGATCTGGTTGATGCGTGCAGCGATATCTTCTTTTTTACCTTTTCCACCAACGATCGTTGTATTGTCTTTATCAATAACTACTCTTTCAGCACGGCCGAGATAGGAGATATCGGCATTCTCAAGTTTATATCCTTGCTCTTCGCTGATCACAATACCTTTTGTCAAAGTAGCGATATCTGTAAGCATTTCTTTACGGCGGTCGCCGAAGCCGGGAGCTTTTACTGCGGCTACTTTTAAAGTGCCACGAAGTTTATTTACAACCAGTGTAGCAAGTGCTTCACCTTCGAGATCTTCAGCGATGATGAGTAATTGAGCGCCTTGCTGAGCCACTTTTTCCAGGATGTGGAGGATATCCTTCATGTTGCTGATCTTTTTGTCATAGATCAGGATGAAAGGCTTATCCATTTCAGCTTCCATTTTCTCGCTGTTAGTAACAAAGTAGGGAGAGATATAACCACGATCGAATTGCATACCTTCTACTACTTCGATTCCGGTTTCTGTTCCTCTTGCTTCTTCTACTGTGATCACACCATCTTTTCCAACTTTTGAGAATGCTTCAGCGATCAATTTACCAATGGTCTCATCATTATTAGCAGAAATAGCAGCTACCTGCTGTATTTTTTTGCTGTCTGTGCCCACAGTTTGTGATTGTGATTTCAGATGCTCCACCACTTTCACCACTGCTTTTTCAATGCCTCTTTTCAGATCCATTGGGTTAGCGCCAGCCGCTACATTTCTTAAACCTTCGCTGATGATGGATTGAGCCAGGACGGTAGCAGTTGTAGTACCATCACCGGCAATATCAGCGGTTTTGGAAGCTACTTCTTTTACCATT
>DASZPW010000309.1:0-8662 GCA_035550155.1 Chitinophagaceae bacterium
GGTCACAATAAAAAATAACGACCCGGTTGGTAATTCGGACTTAGTACAAAAAAGAGAAGATCAGCTACGCAATCTCACAGACGCTTATTATCAAACTGCGAAATACTTATTGTTTAATAATAAAAGAAAATGAGCGCCGCTATCCTGCAGTTTGCTTTGCTGTGTTAGCTCTGCGAATCCATTCAATCAAACCGAAAATTGCCATCACCAGCAGAATGATATAATAAACGCTGGTGAAAACATAATGCTTGATAAAATATAGCGGAATAGAAGCAATGTTTGTTGCGATCCACCAATACCAGCTCTCCACTTTTTTCTTTGTCATCAGCCACATACCGGTGAATGCAGTAGAACTTGCAAAAGCATCTGCAAAAGGAATGGCTCCCGGTGCAAAATTTTTTTTGAGATACGTGAGCGAAAAATAAATGACAATATAAAACGCAGCAAAAAATAAAAGCTGGTACCGCCACCATTTTTTATCTGAATATTCAATGTTTACGATATGATGCTGTTGTTGATCTTTTTTTGCCCAGAGCATCCATCCGTAAATACTCATAACGGTATAATAAAAATTCACACTGGCTTCGCCTATCAGGCTGCCTTTAATGCTCAGGTATACGTAAAAAGTTGTGTTCAACAATCCCGTTGGATACACCAGAATATTTTCTTTTCGGGAAAACCACACACTGACTATCCCGGAAAATACAGCAATATATTCCAGCCAACCAGTTGTTCTCATTCCTTCAATAAATTGTTGCCAGATCTCCTGAAAGCTCATAGTATAAAAATACCATTCACTAACTTTAATTCATGGAAAAAATAAATGTTTCAGAAAAACTTTCGCTTTTTAGTGATTACTGGAATCCAAGAGTTGCAGGAGAATTGAACGGCCAGCAAGTGAAGCTGGTAAAATTCAAAGGGCCTTTCACCTGGCATCATCACGAACATGAAGATGAATTATTTTATGTAGTGAAAGGAAACTTTGATATGGAATTTCGTGATAAAACGATAGCTATTAACGAAGGAGAATTTATCATTGTGCCCAAAGGCGTAGAGCATCGGCCCAATGCAAAAGAAGAAGTTCACATCATGTTGTTTGAACCAGCTTCCACATTAAATACAGGGAATATAGAAAATGAATTCACGAAAAAAGATCTGAAAAATATCTAATAGTTTATTCCGCCTCAGCCACCACTTCTCTTACTTCAGGTATCATCCGTTTCATCATGCCTTCGATGCCGGCTTTTAATGTGATCATGGAAGAAGGGCATCCGCTGCAACTGCCCTGCAGCATCAGGTTTACCACACCATTATCATAGCTTCTGAACTGAATAGCGCCGCCATCCATTTCTACAGCCGGGCGAACATAATTATCGAGCAATTCTTTTATTCTTTTGACCACATCTGTATCGTCAGCGCTGACGGCGTTGCTGCCATCCTGTTTCACAGTCGCCATTTCCTCTTCATTGACGACGGCTTTACCTTCTTCCAGGTAATCTTTCAAAAATTGACGGATCGAAGGGATCACATCTTCCCAATCTGTTTCACTGGTACGGGTCAGCGTCACAAAATTGCTGGCAATAAAAACAGCTTTGATAAATGGAAAACCGAACAACTCTGTAGCCAGCGGAGAAGGTTTAGCGCTTTCTGCATCCGGAAAATCAGCGCTTTTGCCCGGGTATAAAAGTTTGTTGGCCACAAACTTCATCGTTTCCGGGTTGGGCGTCATTTCAGTATAAATGCTGATAATGGGATTTCCTGTTTTGATCATAACTCACATGATTAAGCTGTAAAATTAACAAGAAATCCCGCCATTTGTTTACGAATGCAGGAAAGTGAGCCGAGTGACTGAAATCCATCCCCTTTTACATACGATTCCTTATCTTTTGCCCTTAAACCGGAAACATGAGCTGGACACTGATCCTTTTATTTTCGCTTTTTGGGATATTGATGGGCACTCTATCTGTGTTGGGATTTACAAAAAAAGCCGAACCGATATTGTGGCTGATTGTCGGATTTTTTACGGCATACATGATCTCCCGTAAGGTTTCAGAAATGATTTTCTGGCACGGATTCATTATCGGGATATTCTGGGGCTGCCTGAGCGCTGCGATACAAAGTATTTTTTTTAAAACATATTTGAAAAATAACCCCAAATATGCTGAAGCATTTCAAAAAAACACAAAGATCAAATCCCGGTACCTGATATTGCTGGTAGGGCCATTGATGGGACTGCTGACAGGAACAGTATTGGGTGGTCTCGCCTGGTTTTTTCAGAAAATTTTCTGAATCGGATACTATTCTTTAAATATTCCGGTCTTTTTCAAAATGCGAATGAGAATATAGATCAACAATAACCCGGAAAGGATTGCGATCAATAAAATATTCCGCAACTGTGTATCAAGATGAGTTAATTCCGGGTATCGCAGCAAAAGGATCAATACAATACCGACGAGCCAGATAAATTGTGTGGTATGCTCTTTTAAGATCCATCGCTTCCATTTGAATTCCATGCTGCCAAAAGTTTTTCCGATGCCACGCAGGTCCGGCACCCAGCGATTCACTTTTTTGCAATATTCATCATATCCGTTTCCGAATTTACCCCGAAGAAAATTTTCTTCTGCCAGCACAATAGCCTGGTAGATAAAAAGAAAAACAGGAATGACGATCACAACATAAATTAATGAGTTGTCGAGAATGCCAACTCCAAGCAACATTAAAATATTACCAACATAAAGCGGGTTGCGGCAATGATTAAAAATCCCTTCTGTTACTAATCCATCCGCATAAGGTTTTCCTTCTTTTCCCCCACGAACAATATAAGCAAGTCCAATAGTGAGTCCACGGATCAGCTGACCCGCAACGGTGATGAACAACCCGATAATGATCGGCCACCAATAATAACAGGAACCAAAATTTTTCTCAGAAAACAACGGCCACGATGGAATGAATAAGGCGCCGTAAAATAGAATGAAGATCCAGTTACGGTATTTAAAAAAAAAGTTGCCGATCTTCACCATAGCTATTTCTTTGTGGCAATGAGTCCGGAAAAATTATACCATTTAAAGAACACTTCACAATGATCGAAGCCGGTATCACGAAGCATAGCAATATTTTCACTCAGCTTGTAAGGAATGAGCACATTTTCCAGTGCCTCTCTTTTTTGTGAGATCTCCAGTTCACTGTAATGATTGCGACGCTTGTAATCGTAATAATATTTTATGAAGTCACGGTTGAAATTACTTTCTTCTGCCAGAATTTTTTCTACCAATATCAGCACACCTCCGGAATTTAAACCCTTATAAATATCTTTTAATAATCGCTCCCGGTAAATAGGACGTACAAACTGAAGTGTGAGGCAAAGAACAACTACAGACGCATTGCTGACCTCTACGCCATTGTTTAGATCAGCGCACCGCAGTTCATAATCACGGGAAAAACCCACTTCGATCAGTTTGGATTTGCATTTCTCCAGCATTTCCTCTGAGTCATCTATACCAATAAACCGGATGTCAGGATCTACCATTGTGTTCATACCGATCATGGTGGTGCCGGTAGAGCAGCCAAGATCGTATACATCACTTCCGCTTCTGGCATGATCGGCTGCCAGTTCCGCCATCATGCGTTGGATCTCCCCGTAATAAGGAACGGAGCGATTTACCATATCATCAAAAACACGGGCAACATTAGCACCGAATTTAAAATCACTGGCTTTTTCTATTTCTTCTTTGAAAACTTCATCTTTTCCCATATTGTAAAATAAGAGGTCAAAAGTAGATAAATTAGCCAATTTGTAGAACTTCCGTTTCTGGCGAACTGTAAACAACTATTTTATGAAGAAGATCTATTATCTCAGCACCTGCAGCACCTGCCAGGCTATTATCAAAGAAGCGGGTATCAAACCTGTCGTTCAAAACAAAAACGGCTTCATTATGCAGGATATTAAAACAGAAAAGATCACTGCTGCTCAATTGGATGAAATGAAAAAAATGGCAGGCAGTTATGAAACACTGTTCAGCCGCCGGGCATTGAAGTATAAAGAACTTGGTTTAAAAAATAAACAGCTTACCGAAAAAGATTATCGGCATCTTATTTTAGAAGAATACACTTTTCTGAAAAGACCTGTTGCAATCATTGATGATAAAATTTTTATCGGCAGTGATAAAAAAACAATTGCTGCAATGAAAGATGCGCTTTGAAATTAGTTATGCCATCACAGGTTTCTTTTCATTTCTCAGCACATAGTAGGCTATAATGGCGCTACCTGTCATAAGTACGCCGCCCAGAAGAAACGCTGCACCCGGAAAATAAACCGGCGCATTTGTTTTGGTAAAATAATAAAACAAGTTGTTCATGATCAGCGGCCCGAATATGGAAGTAAGGCTCATAAGGCTGGTCAATGCTCCCTGCAGCTCTCCTTGTTCATTCGGCGGCACATGTCCGGCTAATATTGCCTGCAGTGCGGGCCCGGCAATTCCACCGAGACAGTAAGGGACAAGAAATGCAAACATCATCCAGGTTTGAGATGCAAATGCAAACAGGAACAGTCCTATGCTATATAAAAATAAACCAATGTAAGCGCTTCGCTGGTTGCCCAATTTAGGGTTTACTATTCTTATTAAACCCGCCTGCACCCCAGCTACCAGTAATCCGATCAACGCAAGAGAATATCCTACCATTTTTTCATTCCAGCTAAAGCGATACATGGTAAAATAACTCCAGTTACTTTGAACGGCATGTGCAGCGAGGTAGATCAGCGTAAAAGAAAACATCAGACCGCTGATAGCGGGATATTTTTTCAGATGCAATAAGGAGCCAACGGGGTTTGCCCTTTTCCATTCAAATTTTCTTCTGTTCTCTTTTTTCAGCGATTCCGGCAAAACAAAATATCCATACAGCCAGTTTAGCAAACATAAAATAGCAGCAGCATAAAAAGGAGCCCTGACTCCCAGGCCACCCAATTGTCCGCCAATTGCCGGACCAATAATAAATCCCAATCCAAATGCAGCGCCGATCAAACCAAAATTTTTTGCTCTTGTTTCCGGAGTGCTTACATCGGCTATGTATGCTGCAGCGGTGGTAAAACTTGCCCCGGTGATTCCCGCTACCGTTCTTCCTACAAACAACCAACCGTATGTTGGCGCAAATGCGAGAAAAAGATAATCGACTCCAAAACCAAACAATGAGATCAGGATCACGGGCCGGCGGCCAAACCGATCACTTAAATTGCCGATAATAGGAGCACAAATAAATTGCATTACCGCATACATGGAAACCAGCCAGCTTCCATAGCGGCTTGCTTCATTTACCGGAATATGTTTCAGATCCGCAATGAGTTTGGGCATCACGGGAATGATCAATCCCCAGCCCATTACATCAATAAGCAGCGTTACGAAAATAAATCCTACCGCAGCCCGGCGTTGTGTGGCCATTAAAATAAGATTAAAAACAAAGATGCAATTTTTTTTATTCTGCAGGTATTTATTCTGTAAAAGGCATGATTTCTGTAAAACATAGTATTAACAGAATATCAGGGAAATATTACTGTTGCTGTTTTATATTTGCCGCAATCGTTACAATACACCTATTACGAAACCCGATTGTTTATTTAAAAAATATTTTTATGAAAAAAATGTTACCACTACCGGTATTGTTGCTATCGGTATTTCTTTTTTCCTGCGTTAGTACAAAAAAATACAAAGCATCGCAGGCGCAATATGGCGAATTGCAAACTAAGTACACGCAATTGCAGGGCGATCTGAACAATTGCAACGACGCTAAGAATGACCTGGCCCGTCAAAAATCAGATCTTGAAAATGATAATGCCGGACTTAAAAACAAGATCAATGATTTGAACAAACAAATTGACTTTCTGAAAGAGAATAACACAACAGTATTGAAACAACTGCAGGATCTATCTGTTATCTCTTCTCAACAGGCTGAGAGTATAAAAAAATCTTTGGACAATATCGGCGCTAAAGATATATATATTCAGAATCTGCAGGAATCATTGGCCCGCAAGGATTCACTTAACATGGCATTGGTGATGAACCTGAAAGGCGCTATCGGCAACCTCAATGATCAGGACATCAACATCAAAGTTGATAAAGATGTAGTGTATATTGATATTTCTGATAAACTGCTTTTCAAAAGCGGGAAATATGAAGTGACCGATCAGGCAAAATTAGTATTAGGCAAAGTAGCACAAGTATTGAAAAATCAACCTGACATAGAATTCATGGTAGAGGGACATACTGATAATGTTCCATATCGGAGTGGTGTGTTGCTCGACAACTGGGACCTCAGTGTGAAAAGAGCTACTGCGGTTGTCCGCATATTGCAAAATCAATATGGATTAGATCCCGCTAAGATGGCGGCTGCAGGACGCAGTGAATATCTTCCCGTAGCCAGCAATGATACTCCGGAAGGCAGAGCAGCTAATCGCAGAACCAGGATTGTGATCCTTCCGCAACTGGATCAGTTCTTCAAGCTGCTGGAGCCGAAAAAAGATTAATAAAATTTGTATTGATAGTGAAAAGCCATTCTGATTTTTTGGAATGGCTTTTTTATTAACCGCACGACAACATTTACCATGGAGTTTTATTTTGCACCAGGGCCGGCTTTATAAAAGGATCCCAAACTACCACTGCTGAATCTCCGAACACCCGTACATATTTGGGCGTGACTTCCCCCGCCTGTCTACCTGTGGGCGTGGCTCGCTGACCATTGGCCCAATGATAAATCTTTCGCTGATCCAGTTGACTGAACGTAAGTAGTTGCGAATCTAAAATGAAAGAATTTTTCTTGTTCAATGTGTCTTTGCTTATTACAGGCTCTTTTTTTTGAGCCAATAGAATAGCCGGTACCAACATAAGTCCGGCGGTGATGACAACTATCTTTTTCATAACGCACATTTTACTCAAATCACCACAAAATCATTGCCGGGGAACTGAAAAAAAAATATAACCCGGATTTTTAATCAGTAGTTGTTTTATTCAGAAGACGAAAAAAATTATTATGTGACGTTAAATTTTGACAATAACATCCCAATCACATTCATTAAAACTTATTAAGAAGAGTGCGATACGGCAAGAAGAAAAAAATAAAAAAACCGGTCAATGACCGGCTTATTTTTTGTGAACGGACTCAGGAAGAAACCTGGTTGCCCAGTTTCCTGATCTTGAATATCTGTATGATAAGATAGATCAACGTTCCCCAAACAATTCCAATAATTCCAAAAGCCATTAATAGTAACCAAACCGGTGTTTTATCTCTTGTAGCAAACAAAGATCTTTCGTTAAATGTATTTACAGGATTTGTTGCCGCACCCCAGGGAACTATTTTTTCAGTTTTTAAATTTCCGAGCTGATCATTGTCTTCTACACTTGCCAGCAATACCAGGTTTCCCTTACTGTCTCCGGCCAAACTGTCAATTTTGTATTCAGCTTTTACGGCCCCGGTAGAATCGGTAGTGTATGTATCATCATCTCCGATCTTCAGGGTACTTTCCATCCGTTGTACTCCTATTTTCAGATCTACGCCTTTTACCGGTACCCATTTCCCTTTTTCCAGTTGTGTGACGGAAACCAAAACGGTTTTTGTTCCACCTTCTGTGGAAGTGTCCATTGACAATTTTGCTTTTGTTATCTCCACATCGGTTTCCATGCCATCGAAATCTTTATTACCGGATGTTTCAGCAATGAATTTATGTTTATCTGAAGCATCCCAAATATTTTTCAATGAAGTAGGCACTACAGCAATTGCTTCTCCGGATTCATCAGTGATGGCTTTATCAGCCATCAACGTAGCCGGAGCAACGCTGTCTAAATAAAATTTTACAGCCACCCCTTTTACCGGCTCGAATTTGCGGCCGACTTTTAGCCGGCTTTGCACCAATACATAAGGAATGTCTTTTTCCGAGGAAAAATACCTGAGATTTAATGATGGAGTTTTTTCAACAGAATCCTGGCCGAAGACCATTGCCGGCATCAGCAGGGAAAGGAAGACAAGGAGTTTCCTATTTATTTTCAATCGTTTCATTTTGTTCAGTTATTGTTTCGTGAATAGGAATAATAGGATATATTCTGACAAAAAAAGTCATAACAAGCAATGCGCCGGCCAACGATCCCATGGCAATAGCCCATTCTTCCCAACTGGGGAAATAATGTTTGTACGATTCGGGTACATCATGCATAGGAAGAAAAGGATGTAATAAAGTTGGTGTTACGATCAGGTAACGTTTGAACCATGCACCGATCACAATCATCACCCCGGCGATGAACATGGGTAATGGTTTTCTGCCTTTTTTGAAAACAAGAATGAAAATCGGAATGATCATTCCCACCATAATGGCAAACCAGAACATCGGAGCAAAAGCGCCGGTGAATAATTCTCTTAAATGTTCAGCTTCCGGTTTTTTCATTTTAAATGCCGGAACGAGATATTCGTTCACATTAAAATATAAATAAAGTAAAGCAAGCATCACTACGATCCTTCCCATTTTTTCGAAATGGAGATCGGTAATATATTTTTCAAGATGATACGCTCTGCGAAAAACATACATGGCAACGATCACACCACCGGCCCCCACAAGAAAAGCTCCCGAAACAAAATAGGCTCCGAAGTTGGTGCTGTCCCATCCCGGGCGATAAGTAGTTGCAAA
>DASZPW010000310.1:0-3013 GCA_035550155.1 Chitinophagaceae bacterium
GTAGGCTTCTGTTCCGGAATTTATATGGGCGGTCATATTGTGACAAAGATTTCAACTAAATTAGAATGCAATTAATCTAATTCAGTTTTCAAATTATTTTGTATGAAATCCTTTTTTAAAAAGAACCTGGCCTTAATGGGGTTTCTTCTTGTGCCGCTATCAGTGATAGTTTATAGGAATTTTTTTTATACACGAAAGGGATGGCATACCGCGGATATACAATATCATGTATTCTTTTGGGTAGTATATATACTTCTTACACCGCTTGTAGTTTTATTTATAACAAAATTTTGGAAAGAGCTGAACCAGTTACCACGACTGTTATTGAATTATAGCGGTGGCTATATTATATACAATGCATTGTTCTTAGGAATTTCATTTACGCTTTGCCGGTTTTTCTCCGATCCTTTTGACGGAAGAATACGAAACCTGTTCAATTCGATCAGGGATGAATCATTTTTAATTACGCTTTTTGTGTATTTAGTTTCAACTCTTGTGTTATATGTATGGATATACTTTGAAAAAAATAAAGCCACAACTGGAAAAATTCTTCAATTAGAGAAACTGTTGCATGAATCAGAACTCCGTCTTTTTAATAATAAAAATGATGGAAAAAGAATAAAGAATTCTGATAGCCTGGATAAACTTGTTATAAAGAATGGGTACAAGAACATAATAGTATCACTGGACGATATTCTTTGCCTTTTATCCAGCGGGCAGTATATCAAAGTGGTCACAGGCACTCAAACGCATTTGCTCAGCAGTTCCTTATCTGATTTGCAAAGTCGGCTCCCGGGAAATTTTTTGCGGGTACACCGGTCTCATATAGTGAATGCTGATTTTATAAAAGCTGCAAGATCGCTGCTCAATGGCGATTATATTTTAGAACTGAAAAATGGTTTGGAACTTCGGGCAAGCAGAACCTACCGGCAACAATTAATGCAAGTTTTAAAAAGAGCCTAACGGTTCATAGAGCAAAGTCCTCGTCTCAGCATAATGAATTTGCAACCGGGGCTTTTTCGACCGCATATTTGCGGAAAAGCCATGAAAAAGCAAAAACAACTTTTATCTCTTGTAACCCTAATAGCGGTATTGATCGTTTCAGACACTTCTTTTTGCCAGGAAAAACCTGGAACGGGGATTCATTTCTTTGAAGGAACATTCAAAGAAGCTATGGCAAAAGCCAAGGAAGAAAATAAATGCATTTTCCTGGATGCTTATGCCAGTTGGTGCGGACCCTGTAAAACGATGGAGAAAGACGTATATACACTCCCCGAGATCGGCGCTTACTTCAATAAAAAATTTATTTCTATAAAAATCGATATGGAGAAAGGAGAGGGACCTAAACTCGCAAAAATATTTACATCTATTGACGGTTATCCATCCTTGCTTTTCTTTACGCCGGATGGTCATCTTTCAAAAACTATTTTAGGATCAAGACATGCGGATGATTTTTTAAAAGAAGCAATGCTGGTAGGGAAGTAACAACTACTTTAATAAGTTACCTGAAGATCAAATGTGCTATATCTGTTTCCCAATTCCAATAGATCATAGCGAGAGCCGTGAGATCGAATGCAGCATGTGCGATCATTATGATCCATATCTTTTTAGTAATACTATAAATGATACCGAATGCAAGCCCGGTGATCAATGCCTGTTCCACACCGGGAATGCCTTGGCTGGAGTAATGTGCTAATCCAAATAAAAGTGAAGTAAGAACGATGATCAGCCATTTTATGATTCGGCTATCTCCTAATAATTTTTCCAATCGCTCGAACATGTAACTGCGAAAAACGGTTTCTTCTCCAAATCCTGCTGCCAGCATGGACCATATTGCTGCCGGTAATAAAGTTTTGTTGCCGGTAAGAAAATGATACGACTCATTGACAGGATCAGCGCCGAATAGCGGCATCACTAAAGCCTTCAAAAAAAATTTGAATGCAATGCCAAAAATAATTCCAATGAAAATGGTGGCCAGCCAAGTTTTAGGTCTTGCATAACCGATCGCTGACCAGGGAGTTTTTGATAAATGCACCCATAACAATACCAATAATGCTCCAACTGGCAATGATATCATATTGGGCAGAAGGATATTTCCCGTCAATAGAATAATGAGGATAGCAATAATGCCGAGGGGGCCAAATCCCCGAAGGTCTTTGGCAAATTGATCATTTGGTTGATCAGTTGAATACAAGTGAATTAATTTCAAAACGCTTTCTGCTCTTTCTTCGGCTCGTTTTTATCTGCATTCTTCACATACTTATTGAGCCATTGATTTTGTTCATACAACATTTGCAATAAATTTTCTTTACCTCGATAGCCATGAGCCTCATAAGGAAGGCTCACATACCGGACGGTGCCGCCGAATCCTTTGATAGCATCGAATAATCGTTCGCTTTGAATAGGAAATGTTCCGGTGTTATCGTCTGCATCGCCATGTATAAGCAGTAAAGGAGTCTTGATCTGGTTCGCATAGCTGAATGGGCTCATATCATAATATAATTTCGGATCATCCCAATAAGTGCGGTCCTCATTTTGAAATCCAAACGGAGTTAATGAACGGTTATAGGCGCCGCTTCTTGCAATACCCGCTTTGAACAGTTTAGTATGTGCCAGCAAATTTGCCGTCATGAACGCACCATAGCTATGACCTCCCACGGCAACACGATCTCTGTCACCAACTCCCATTTCCACCAATTTGTTGATGGCTGCTTCGGCATTCATCGTTAACTGGTTTATGAAATCATCATTGGGTTTTTTAGTTTTATCCAATGATACGATCGGCATTTCAGCATTATTGAGCACAGCATATCCTTGTGTGACATAAAAGATCGGTGAAGCCCAATTGATCAAAGTAAAATGATGTTCACTTCCACGAACCTGCGCCGCATCAGCAGCAGAATTGTATTCAGCCGGGTAGGCCCAAATGAAAACAGGAAGCGGTTTATCTTTTTTCGGGTCAAATTCTTTTGGTAAATATAGATCGCCGGTGAGATCCACTCCATCCGCTCTT
>DASZPW010000311.1:0-3369 GCA_035550155.1 Chitinophagaceae bacterium
TGTGCCGGATGGAAATTTTCCAACGGTGGTGTATCCGAACCCGGAAGAAAGTGAAGCGATGAATCTCGGTTTGAAATTAGCGGAACATTTAAATGCCGATATTCTTTGCGGCACGGATCCGGATGCGGATCGTATTGCTATCGGAGTGAAAGACCTGCATGGGAAATGGGTGCTGATGAACGGTAACCAAACCGCTGTGCTGGCATTTAATTATTTGATCGAAGCAAGAAAGACGAAAGGCATTGCAAAGCCGAATGATATGGTGATCACCACCATCGTGACCACGCCGATGATCAATGCGATCGCTACTAAAAACGGCGTGGCTTGTTATCATGTGCTCACCGGTTTTAAATGGATCGCTGATATGATACGGAAAAAAGAAGGCGTGGAAAATTATATCATTGGCGGTGAGGAAAGTTTTGGACTGATGATTGGCGATAAGATACGGGACAAAGACGGTATCAGCGCTGTGGCATTACTCTGCGAAATGGCGGCGTATGAAAAAGAAAAGGGGAGAAGCCTCTTTGAAAAAATGATCGACCTCTATGTGCAATATGGTTTTTATAAAGAGCAACTGATCTCTATTACCAAAAAAGGAATGGACGGACAGCAGCAGATCGCTGCGATGATGGAAGCATACAGAAAAAATCCTCCGGCATCTATCAATGGTTCTTCTGTATTGAAATTGCTGGATTATGAATTGCAAAAAGGAAAGAATCTGAAAACAGGAGAGGAATGGAAAATTGAATTACCGAAGAGCAATGTGTTGCAATTTATATTGGAAGACGGCACCAGCATTTCCGCAAGGCCGAGTGGAACTGAACCGAAGATCAAATTTTATTTCAGCGTAAACACTAAACTGAACAATGCTGCTGATTTTGAAAAAGTGAATCAGCAACTGGATGAAAAGATCAAAGCGGTGATAGGGGATATGAAGTTGTGATTTTTTTTATCACATAGACATATAGGTACATAGGCTCACATAGCTATTTTATGTGTGTCTTCCTATTGTGATCTATGTGCCTATATGGTTTGATTTGTTTTTTGGTGAAATGAAGCTGCGATTCTGTAACTCCTAATCAATGCTAATATCCAATTGGAAATAAAACTACACTTTTAACAAATACTAATACATCTTCACCGTCTTTCATCTTTAATTTTTGTATCTTTACACAGATGTCAGGTACTAAAAAATATAATATTCGTTGTGGTAAATTGGGGACAATGGCAGTACAGCCATGTTTATACTGTAACCTATCTGCATTCAGCAAAAAGCTGAACCATTTTCCAACTTGTAAGGACTTTCATAATTTTTCCCCAGCCTCTTAATCTTCCCGGGCTGGGGCCAAACTCAGCCTGCTTTTTTCAACACGTTTAAAGTTTTGCTGTTAGAAAAGATTGAAGAAATCTCTTTAATGCCGTATGGTTTTAAAGGTGTGGATCTTTAATCATTAGTATACATTTTTATTTACTCACTTAAATATTAGGATATGAAAAATAAAAATGAATATCCCGTCCGAAACAAATTTTCGCTCCTGAGCGAACTGGGGTTCAAACTTGATCTCTCATTTTCCAGCCAGATGTCAGTTGGCAATAAAGTGATTGCCCTGGATGGAATAAAAAAGAAATTGCTGGTGTTAGATACCAGCGATGAAACAAAACAACATTTCATCATTCACCTCGATAGGGTAAAGTCCATCGCAGTGAAAAAAAATTATTGCAGTATTAAGGCCGGAGATTTGAAAAGAAAAGAATTTGAGGAATTTCTCGAAACAATCTTTTTGCACTTTGAATACAGGGAGGGATCTAAGACTGTTGATCTGCATTTTTATGAGCGGGGGAAAAATAGATTTTCAGATGTGGTCATGCTGGAAAGAAATGCACGGAATTGGCAATTGATTCTTTCAAAAATGATTGTCCCAACAACAGGAAAGCAGGCTACAGAAAAAAACAAGGTTTTATCCACTGCATAGCACACATTTCAAAATTAAATCACTATTAAAAATTATTACCAATGGAAAAGACAAATACGAGGCTGATTCTGACAAAAGATGATTATAAACTACTGACTTCATTTCTCAATGGTACGTGGGGCAAAACAGCTTTTGACAGAAAAAATGCGGAAGACCTGAATGCTGAATTAAAAAAGGCTAAGATCGTGAACAAGGATAATTTTCCTGTTGACGTTGTAAAACTTAATTCCAGGGTCACCATAAAAGCAGAAGACAATAATGAAATAATGCAAATCATGCTGGTGACTCCGGACAAGGCAAATATTAAAGAGAAAAAGATATCTGTGTTAGCGCCGATAGGCACAGCCTTGATAGGTTTTCGCCAGGGCCAAAAAATAAAATGGCAGGTGCCGGCAGGTAAGAGAACTTTTACAATTCTGGAAGTTTTCAATCAAACTGTGTAACTATTCCTGTGTAGTATTTTTTTCATGATTCCGATCCGGGAATGAGTCGAGATGGATTGGGAACCAAATAGGACGTAAAAGAACTTTTGATTTAATGTGGTAAAAATAAGATCATCACCACCCCTAAATCAAAAGGATAGCATTTAAATTAACCTGAAAAATTTTATTTATGGAAGTCGTAATCACAGCATTGGTCGTAATTGGGTTTATTACACTTGTCGTGGGGATACTCATGATTACTCACAGGCGAGATCAAAAAGCAGAAGCTAACAAAAATCCGTGATTGGTGGATGATAAGATTTTAGGTCTTTGGCGTTCAGGCAACTAGTTTTTTTAATATTAGCTCACTGCAGCAACAAACAAATTTAGAACGATTATATTTTTTGTTTTTGCCATGCTATGTCGACGAAGTTGTAGTTTTTTTACCACATAGACACATAGATACATAGGTTTCACATAGCTAGTTTATGTGTTTTCCAAATTGTGTTCTATGTGCCTATGTGGTTTGATTTTTTGTTGGGAAAAGAAGCTGCGATGATATAACGAGTCACAGTGGGGATTCGTTTGCAAAAAAATTGGATGAAAAGATCAAAGCGGTTATTGAGAATAAAAGTTTATAATTTTTTATCATATAGAAGACTGCTATCTGCATTTTTTTTCAATTTAAAAGTTTTAGTGTAAATTGAAACATTATGACGATTGAAAAAGAAAACAATTACTTGTTAGTGAAGTCTTCGGTACTAAGAACACATTTCCTCTATAGTTAGGGAAAATTCATTAATCATAAAACGTTTACACATGAATCCAAACAAAGCGTTATGGGAAAAAGGTGATTTTACCCGCATTGCAGATACGATGCGTCAAAGCGGAGTTGATTTAGTTGCAAAGATCGGAGTCACCAAAGGAATAAAAGTTCTTGATCTTGGCTGCGGCGATGGCACTACCGCAATTCC
>DASZPW010000312.1:0-7961 GCA_035550155.1 Chitinophagaceae bacterium
TGTTTCCTGAGCAATGATTGCCATCAACTCATTAACTTCAAAGGAAAATGCCACGAAAACCCAATTCCATCAACGAATACATTGCCACATTCCCTGTGCAAACCCGAAAGCTGCTGCGCCAGATGAGAGTCACCATAAAAAAAGCAGCGCCAAAAGCCGAGGAAGTGATCAGCTACGGAATGCCGGCATTCAAATTTCATGGCCTGTTGGTTTGGTTTGCCGCATACACCCGCCATATTGGTTTTTACCCTAGAGTATCTGCGATACAGGCATTCAAAAAAGAAATTGCAAAATACAAAAATGCCAAAGGCTCGGTACAGTTCCCGTTGCATAAACCGTTGCCGTTAGCACTGATCAAAAAAATGGTGCAATACCGGGTGAAAGAAAACCTGGAAAAGATCAAAATGAAAAAAAGATAGTTGCTGCAATTTATTTGGACCACCTCTTCCCCGCTCAAACTTCGTAACTTTGCCTTCTTCATTATGAAAAGTTTTGACGTTCCGATCATATATCGCAGCCCGCTGATCTCGGCCATCAAAAAGAAACGAAAAGAAGAGGATCGGTTGAAAAAAGATTTCAACCCCACTCTGCTGGATTTTGGGCCGGTACAAATTTTCCTGGCAAGGCATTTCGGATTTTGTTACGGCGTAGAGAATGCCATCGAGATCGCCTTCCGCACCGTTACTGAAAATCCCGGTAAAAGAATTTATTTACTCAGCGAAATGATCCATAATCCGCAAGTAAATGCCGACCTGCAGGCGCATGGTGTGCAGTTTTTGCAGGACACTTACGGACGGCAGCTCATTCCATTTGAAGAAGTGACAGCGGATGATATTGTACTAATTCCCGCTTTCGGCACTACATTGGAAATTGAAAAGAAGCTGAAACAAATGGGCATCCCGACGGAAAAATATGATACCACCTGTCCGTTTGTAGAAAAAGTTTGGAACCGCAGCGAAGCGATCGCAAAAAAAAATTACAGCATCATCATTCACGGCAAACCGCAGCATGAAGAAACGAGAGCTACTTTTTCTCATGCGTCTTTGAATGCTCCTTCCGTAGTGGTGAAAGACATGCAACAAGCTATTGAATTATCAAAATATATTACCGGCGAAAAAGACGCTGATTCGTTTTATGAAGAATTCAAAGGACAGTATTCGGAGAATTTTGATGTTACCAAAGATCTGCAACGCATTGGGGTAGTAAATCAAACTACGATGCTCGCCAGCGATACACAGGCCATCGCCGATTTTCTGAAACAGGTGATGATAAAAAAATACAAGCTGGATGCTGCCACCGTGGGAGAACGATTTGCCGACACACGAGATACTCTTTGCTATGCTACAAACGATAATCAAACTGCAGTGACGACTATGCTGCAAACCCCCGCCGATCTTGCTATTGTTGTTGGTGGATATAATTCTTCCAACACATCTCACCTTGTAGAACTTTGTGAAGAAAAATTACCAACCTATTTTATCAACAATGAAGAAAAGATCAATTCTGCAACGGAGATTTTGCATTATAATTTTCATACAAAAGAAGAACTGCAGACAAAAAATTTCCTGCCAAAAAAAGAACCGGTAAAAATTCTGATGACCAGCGGTGCTTCCTGTCCTGATGCATTGGTAGAAGGTGTGATCGAAAAGATCGTAAGCTACTTTCCATCAAGGAAAACAATTGAAGAACTCTCAAAAGAGTTCAGGGAAAAATAAAATACCGGGAGCTCACCCTCTCAATCTCTCACATCTCACTTCATTTATACAACCACTCATAATATTCGTGTGCCATGCGGTTGCTGTCAAACTGGAAGCGTACATCCCGCATTCCGTTTTTCATCACTTGCCTCCATGTGTAGTAACCATCATAATATAAAGGCAGGATCTCTTTGTTTAACATATCATAGATCGAATTAAGATCGTAGTCGTCCTGTGCCTGCACGGTCATGTGTGCATAGTCAGGATTAGGAACTACAAATCCATTATGACCATGATTGATGAACTCCGGTATCCAGCCATCGTTGGTAGAAAAATTCACGGCGCCATTCATCGCGGCCGTCATGCCGCTGGTTCCGGATGCTTCTCTCGGTACTCTCGGATTGTTTAACCAGCAATCGGCCGCTTGTTTCAATCGTTTGGATAAAGCCAATTCATAACCGATCAACACCGCCACATTTTTATATCGCTTACTCAAATGAACCAGTTGATTAAATTCACTGATGGCAGGATGATCCACCGGGTACGGTTTGCCCGCCCAGATGATCTGCACCGGGTATTTGGAATCATTGACCAATTGTTCAAATCGTTCTTCATCGTTAGTAATAAGTCCTGCTCTTTTATACCCTGCAAAACGGCGGGCCCAGATCATTGTAAAAACATTCGGATCGAATAATTTTCCTGTCTGGTCCGCAACGATCTCAAAGGTTCTTTTCTTCAAATATTTTTTCCGGTCGTCAAAAGCCCAGTCATTTCCTTCTTCCATGAAACGATACAATTGTTTATCCGACCAATATTTCCAGTTTTGTGCATTCGTGATAGAAATGATAGGACAAATATTTTCATATTTACTCCACATCGTGTTAGAAACTTTTCCATGCAACCGGGAAACGCCATTGGCCAGTTTTGCAAAACGCAAAGCCGCCAATGAGTGATTGAACATATCGTCCTGGTTGCCGGTAAGTGTCTTCACGTCGTCAATACTCAAACCGCAGAAATAACTCATCTTATGGCAAAGATGGATCTCATGTTTTTCATTGCCCGCTTCTTCCGGTGTATGCGTAGTGAACACCAGCCTTTTTCTCACTTCTTCTATCTGGTTATTATATTTATTGTAGAGATAAAATGCCGACGAGATCCCATGTGCCTCATTCAAATGATATAAGTCAGGGTCAAAGCCGATCTCATCCATCAATTTGGCACCGCCCACTCCTAATAAAATAAATTGCGCCACTTTAGTAGCAACATTTGCATCGTACAAACGATGACAAATGGTTTGTGATACATAATCATTCTCCGGCAGATCCGTACTCAGTAAAAACAGCGGTGCCGTTTTGAAAGTTTCGGGATTCAGGTAATAGGCTTTTACCCAAACAGGGTGTTCATGCACAGTGATCTGGAACTTGATACCTGTGTCTTCCAAAAAGGAATAATTTTTTTCCATCCAGGTCACCTGCAATGTCTGGTCCTGGTTGCGGGCCTGATCGTAATAACCATACTTCCATAATATACCAATGCCGAGAAGGTTTTGTCTCAACTCATAGGCGCTGCGCAAATGCGAACCGGAAAGAAAACCGAGACCACCACTATAAATTTTCAGTGGTTGATGAATGGCATACTCCATAGAAAAGTAAGCCACCTTCTTGGAATATCGATCATCCACCGGGTACGGGATCCTGAAATTCGTAAAACTCATGTCATGTACTTTTTACACTAAGGTTGCAAGATAAAATTTAATTGGCAATTAATTTTTACTGAGCAGAATATAAAGATGGTTTTGCACATCATGGGGAAAAGTGAGATTCCATCAGTGTTTCTTTTTCTTCACTGTTTCTTTTTTACGAACAAATGTTCCTTCGAATACACAATGCACTCCACGATGTGAGCCACATCCTTCCATTTCTTTGATCGTAACTGTGGATGGAGTGAATGATAATTGCAGTACACAGGGATCTCCGTTAGAATGATATTCAGCAACTGTTAATGATTTCATTGTTGCTTCACCTTTCAATTCACCCACACATTCTTGATTATTTTTTTCAAAATGAATAAAAAATAAAATGCGGCCGGCTCTAGATCCGTCACGGATGGAAACAAGATTCATTTTCCCTGCGGTGTAATCAGCAGACAATTTATTTTTTTTCGCTAGTGTATCAATCGGGTTGATAAGCTCCGTTGGATGATCTTCCAAAGGATCTGTGAGGATGAGCATAAAATTCTTTGCCGAACTATTGAATATGTACACATCTTTTCCTTCATTGACCGAGCCATCCGAATTTTTTCTTCGTACTACTTTGTAAATGGACAATTTTTTATCAACTCCCGATAATTGTTGTGTGGCAGCATTCTGATCGGGCTGCAAAACAGGCATCATTGCAAGAAATTCCTTTTTCTTATTAAAGCAAGCCAGCAAAGCTGTTTTCCTTTCGCCACTAACTGCTTTAAGGAACAAATAGCTTTCTGCCTCAGGAGAAGTTATTTTTCCCATCGGGAAAAATTGTGGCTTCGTTCCTTTTCCCAAAATCCGGGCTAAAGTAGAATCCGGTACAAACTGGGTAAAGACTTTGTAGCTGATGCGAAGTGAATCGGGATCCTTTTTAACCAGGTCTGTATCCGCAAACTGGAAGGGCAATTTTACTTCCGGAAAAAAATCAATGAAATCATTTACCTCGACCGGATCTTCACCAGACAGCGAAGGCTTTTTTTTATGCTTGCACCCAGCCAGAACTGCGAGGGTAGCAAGGAGCAATAGGTATGTCCTGATCGGTCGCATTGTTTGAATCGGGCATCGAATTTAAGCGTTTCCTGCCTGACTGTCAATAGTTGATTTTGAAATTATAATTTATTAATTTAGGTTTGTCTAAATTTATTTTTAGTCATGCTGAATTTTTCAACCAGCGAAGAGAATTATATCAAAGCCATTTTTCACCTGCAGCAGGAGGTAGGAACGGTCACTACCAACGACCTGGCGGACGAGTTGAAAACCCGCCCCGCCTCTATCACCGATATGATGAAAAAACTGAAATCGAAAAAACTGGTGCATTATCAACCCTATCGAGGATTCCGCCTAACTTCCGAAGGGAATAAGATCGCTTTGAACATCATTCGGCGCCACCGCCTGTGGGAATATTTTCTTTCAGTAAAATTAAAGTTCTCCTGGGATGAAGTACATGCCGTGGCGGAAGACCTGGAACATGTAAGCAGTAAAAAACTCATTGACAAATTAGATGAATTCTTGGGATTTCCCCGCTTTGATCCGCATGGCGATCCCATACCAGACAGCCAGGGAAAAATTGAAAAGAACCGGCAAGTCGCTCTTTCAGAAACTCCGCTGAATAAACCTGTTGTAGTTTGCCATGTTGGCGATCAGTCTTCCCCGATGCTGGAATTAATGAAACACAAGAATATCGGCATTGGCACACGGCTGGAAGTGAAAAAAAGATTTGACTTCGACCAATCTCTTGAAATAAAAATCCGTCAACAAACAACATTCAGCATCAGTGAACGCCTTGCAAAAAAAATTTTTGTGAAGTATGGATCCTAAAAGACATCACGATATTTCGCTGGGCGATGTGCATGAAAGCATTGATACTACGATCCCTCATACTTCCATGTGGAAAAGAATGCTTTCATTCTTTGGACCAGCCTATCTAATCAGCGTTGGGTATATGGACCCGGGCAACTGGGCAACTGATCTGCAGGGTGGCAGCCAGTTTGGTTACAAATTGATTTGGGTGTTACTGATGAGTAACCTGATGGCATTATTACTTCAAAGTTTATCGGCACGATTGGGCGTAGTGCGTGGCAGAGACCTGGCACAAGCCAACAGGGAAACATATCCCTCTTATATCAATTATGCATTGTATGCGTTGGCAGAAGTTGCAATTGCAGCTTGTGATCTTGCAGAAGTTTTGGGAATGGCGATCGGCCTGCAACTACTTACCGGCATTCCATTATTGTGGGGTGTATTGATCACGGTGTTGGATACTTTCCTTTTATTATTATTGCAACGGTTAGGCATGCGAAGAATGGAAGCATTCATCATTGGGTTGATCTTTATCATCGGTCTTTCCTTTTTTGTAGAATTATTTTTAGCACGGCATAATTTGAGTTTTGGTCAAATAGCATCGGGATTTGTTCCATCCATTCCTGATAACACTGCCTTGTACATTGCAATTGGGATCATCGGTGCAACAGTAATGCCACATAATCTTTATCTGCATTCTGCGTTGGTGCAAACAAGAAAAATAAACCGGGATAAAGCCGGCATTAAAAAAGCATTGCGATTAAATGTTTGGGACAGTACAATTGCATTGAATCTCGCCTTTTTGGTAAATGCCGCAATACTCATTCTTGCTGCTGCTGTTTTTCATTCTTCGGGAAGACAAGACGTGGCGGAGATCAAGGAAGCACATCATTTATTGGATCAATTACTTGGCACCAGCGTTGCGCCAATTCTTTTCGCTGTTGCATTGATCGCTGCCGGACAAAGTTCTACTGTGACCGGCACACTCGCCGGGCAAGTCGTGATGGAAGGATATCTACGCCTGCGCATCAATCCATGGATGCGGCGATTACTCACCCGCCTGATCGCAATCATTCCCGCTGTGATCGTTATTCTGATAAACGGAGAAAAAAATATTGACGATTTGCTGGTATTCAGCCAGGTGATCTTAAGTATTCAACTGAGTTTTGCCATCATTCCGCTGATCCATTTTGTAAGTGATAAAAAAACGATGGGTAGCTTTGCCATTGGCCCTGTTACCAAATTTGCGGCATGGACGGTTGCATTGATATTAGCCTACCTGAATATAAAAATGGTAGCGGGACAAGCAATTGATTATTTTGTCAGCTCCGATAATATGTTCTGGAAATTTGTGATATTGATCGCCGGCATTGCTTTCGTTGTATTGCTATTGATCGCATTCGCATATCCATTGCTGAAACGGATGGCCCGGACCATTCCCCTGCGGATGCACCCGGAAGCTGCCAGCCTTCAATCATTGTCTATTCCGAAATATGATAAGATCGCCATTGCATTTGACTTCAGTGAAAAAGATAAAACGCTTCTATCTCATGCTATCGGGCAGGGAAGTTCCGGAAGCCATTACATTTTGATCCATGTAGTGGAAAGTGTACCGGCAAGAATTTATCAAAAAGAGAGTGATGACATGGAAACACGGAAAGACAAAGAACACCTGGAATTTTATGCGAAAGAATTGAAGGATCGTGGCTTTAATGCGGAAGCAAAACTTGGTTTTGGAAATCGCATCAAAGAAATTGTAAGGATTGTAAATGAATCCGGCGCTGAGATACTTATCATTGGCGGGCATCGGCATACGGGAATCAAAGATTGGTTTTACGGAGAAACCATCGAATCCGTTCGTCATGAATTGAAAATTCCGGTGTTGGTAGTAAATGTATAATGGTAAAACTACCAATCAATGTGCTGAAGAATTTCTCAAATGTCCTCTCACCATGTGTTTGAAACGGCTGAAGGTTTCCGGTTTGATGTTCAGAAAAGAGGCAAGACATTTTTGAGGCACCCGCTGAAGTAATTCAGGATTTTTAGTAACAAAATCAATGAACCGTTCCCGGGGTGTCATTTTCATCTGTTGCATTTGCCATCGGTCTTTGAGCACCATTGTATAGGTAACAACGATGCGACCCAGGTGTTCCATTTTATGAGAGCGGGCATACATCTTTTCAAGGTCATCATGATGTATGGACACAAGCACCGTGGGTTCAATTGTTTCGATAGTATATTCCGACGGCAGGCGGCTGTGAAAAGATTCCTGGCTTAATATGATATGATTTTCCATGGAGATCTGTGTATTGATCTCTTCATGCCCGTCTTTATATTTTTTATAATATTTCCGGGCTAAGCCTTTTAAAATAAAATTGAAATAGTTCTCCACTTTCCCCGCTTCGGTTATAACTGTTTTTTTAGCAAATCGTCTCACTTTGATGATCGGATATAAATATTCCTGGAACTCATGTTCAGTGAGATCAGCAAATTTTCTGAGGTATTCAAAAAATGGAGTTACAGTTTCCATGATCCATATTAACATAAAAGTTACGAAAATGCAATGACTTATCCACCTAAATTAGAAAGAATAAATAAAAATTATTCCTGTCAAATCCGTACAGGCAGGAACTGTCAGCAAAACCTTAGCTTTGCACACTCTGAAATTTTAAACTTTAAATAAAAGGATCTATGCCTCAAAAAATCAAAGTCGCCAACCC
>DASZPW010000313.1:0-2066 GCA_035550155.1 Chitinophagaceae bacterium
AAGATTTCGCCTACAGGATCGAAGTAAGCCCGTTCATCTTTGTTGCTGCGGCAGTCATAGTGCTGTCCGTTGCTTTTCTTTCCATATTTTATCAGGCGCTTAAAGCCGCGGTCATCAACCCAAGTGATACATTAAGGCATGAGTAAACACAGATCCTGGAAGCGATTCTCCGACCTGCAATGTCAGCGATCAACATGCTGCTAAGGCAAGTTTTATAACTGAATTTGGCTTCCCCAAAAATCAAAACGGCATCCCAACTGTGCAATATTTTCTTAACACTGTAGAATTTTTCTACTGTTTCAAACCCGCTTCGTAAAACAGCCCTTGTGCAAATGCACAGATACCCAGTACGTTAATAAAAGCGGCTGGATACAAGGCATAGTATTTCGTTCAATGGGGGCATGTTCAACTTTAAATAAAACCGACATGAAAAAGTTATTGTTTGCATTTAGCTTATTATTTGGAACCGCTGTAGCCGTGAATGCGCAGGATACAACATCGGTATCTACTGACGATCAGTCAGAACAATATCGCACTGACGATATGAATCAGGATCAGGATGATAAAGATAAACAGGAGATTTCGGTAGCCGAGCTTCCTGCTGCAGTACAGGATCAGCTGCAAAGCCAGGATTACACCGGCTGGGCCGTTGAAAAGGCTTACTCAAAAGAGAAAGATGGTCAAACCGTTTATGCTGTTGAATTGAAGCAAGGCACTGAGACCAAGAAAGTGAAATTCGATGCTATGGGAAATGTGTTGAAGGAGAAAGATAAAGAAGATAAAGATCAATAGTGAACTTTTATCTGAAAGGAAGAGGCTGCCCGGAAGGTGGTCTCTTTTTTTTTCGTAACAGCGCATAAGTTTAGAATTAGTCAATAATTTTTTATTCACGCTGTGTATTCCCCTAAGGGAATGCAAGCGAAAAATGCTACGGTTGCTACCCGAAAAAAACAACTGCCAATTGCTATCGCTGTGGTGCAAAGCTGGAATGTTCGGACCATCGGGTTCGTGGAGGGCAACGAGGTCCAGCATGTTGTTTGCGAGAAGGCGGTATCTTTCTTCACTTGCCCGCATTGAATCTTCCGCACGCTTCCTAGTTGAAAGAACACAAATACTAACGCACAGAATTCGCTGAAGAGACATTCAAATGTTTGCAGTTTTTATTACCTGATTTTCAGCCGGGTCAGTGCAATTTTATCAAGCATGGCATTGAAAAATTTGGTGCGTTCTTTCTCGGCAGTTGTGCTGATAAGCGTTGACTTGTTGATCATGTTATTGATATAGTCTTCTGTCAACCTGCAAAAAGATTCCTGTGTAGTGGTGAGGATACTGAATTGATTAGCAGTGATGAATGCCATGCGTCTGTCAGCGATCTTAAAAAGAACAGAGTTATCACCGATGAGAACTTCATTGTGATAGAGGGCAAATCTTTCCCCGGGATCACACATATCAATTCCCTTTTTCAGTCCTTCTTCGGCTTCGCTTTTGATCTGCTCCATGAGCTGGCAGCATTCATCGCACAGATCCATTGCATCTTTTTTACTGTTAAAGACGCCACATTCATAAGCAAACGCAATCTGATTCAGCGTGGAATCCAGGTTTTCGTTGCCAAGAATTTCAGTGCTTGGAATGGCCGCATATTTAGACCAGACACGGCCGGCAAGCGCTAACAGATCTTTGGTAATCACCTCCTGCCGATATTTTTCAGCCCGAAGTTTTGATCCTTTAACAAAAGTTTTATCCCAGAAGTAAAATTTAAAAGAAGCCAATGCGGGAAAGCGGAAGTAATGCCAGATCGGCAAGTCCTTTGCATACCAGATAATCTCTTTTTCCGGGTAGCCACTGATCTTCTCCAGATTTTCCAACAGGAAATTAAGGTATTTGTCAAAGGAAAAATTCTTTGAATCGAGTGTATGCATCCTGAAAGAAACCTCACTCGGAGAAGTGGTCAGCAATGTATCAACTGACACGCCAAATTGCTGATGAATTATTTTTACTTCATCCAGTGAAAGCAGGGTTTCGCCTCTTATTCTCCGGTACGCACTGTCGCGGCTTATGCCAAGTGT
>DASZPW010000314.1:0-3511 GCA_035550155.1 Chitinophagaceae bacterium
CCTGTATCCCACTTTTGCCGTACTGATTAATGCCTTTGTGTTTAAGCAAAAACTCACCCGCCTGCAGCAACTGGCCCTGCTGCTGACCTATGCAGGCATAGCAGTGGCCTATATTGGCGAACTGCATATCGATGCCGGCAATACCCGTTTTTATGCCGGCAGCCTGTTGATTTTTCTGTGCGCCATCACCTACTCCATTTACATAGCCGGCAGTGGCCGGGTCATTCCGCAGGTGGGTGCTACCCGGTTTACGGCGTATGCCATGCTGGCTGCCACAGGCGGTATTTTTCTGCATTTTGCAGTAGCCGGCAATTACCAAAACATGTCCGGTTCTGTTAGTTATATCTGGTACGGACTGGCACTGGCCATCATTGCCACCGTTATACCCAGTTTTTTACTGTCCTTAGGCATGAAAAAAATCGGGTCGAATAATGTTGCTATTATATCCGGTATCGGACCTGTCTCCACCATTATACAAGCCAACCTGGTGCTGGGAGAACGAATTTTTGCTGCCCAGGTAGCCGGAACAGCACTGGTGATACTGGGTGTACTATTAATTGGTTGGCAAACAGGTAAAAATTTGGAAACAAATTGATTAATCAACTATATTTGCCGCCCCAAAGCCCAGGTGGCGAAATTGGTAGACGCACCGTCTTCAGGTGGCGGCGCCGCGAGGTGTGCTGGTTCGAATCCAGTCCTGGGCACTTACCCAAAACAGGCAAAGCCTTGTAGTTAGCAACACTATGAGGCTTTTTCTTTTCCCCATTGTAACCGATTCATTGGATTGAGATACGTTGGGTTTACTGTTATGCTAACTTTAGGAAATCTGTTTATGCTGATGAAAACGTTTTGCGGTTTGGCGAAGGGCGGGATATTCATTGGTCATCCAGCCCGGTACAATTGCCCACTTGAAAATATGTTGTTGAAGTTAACAACTAAAGCTGAATGTTATTCGTCAAGCAGGATATGCAGTCCAACAGAATTACTGAAAGTTGAAACACGGTTTACGTCTGCCCGTATTTTGCCAAACCTTTTGTTGCACACCGTTTTATTTTTTCGGAGCTATGGTCGTTGAATTAAAGCGTACAAGTTTGTCCCAATCTATCGAACCGTTGTCCATGCAAAAACTGTCCGTAAATTCTTTGGTGAATTTGTTTATCATTTGCGAATATGATTGAATGAAGTCGTCGTTCCGCTCTTTAGCTTGATGTCCTAACGGTTCTATGATTTTTGTATAAAGGTCTGTGTCACCTGAAACAAACTCCCAAAACTTTTGACCACAGTATTTGAAGTAGTCGCCTTTGTCTGAATTATTGTCTCTGCCGTAGCAACAACCGTTTACGGCCGTTATGTTGAGTTGTGAATTACTTGTACGAAGCGTCTTTTGAGCAGTCTTAAAATCTGCTCTCATTTTACCAATCTGTGAACTGTTACCCCAATTTGGACCAGATTTTATTGTTACAATATAGCGAACACCGTTTTTGTCGAACTCTAAGTCAATGCCGGGAATACCTGATTTACGGCCGTCATATACTTTGCCGTTGATAAAAATTGCAAGCCCTTCAAGCCAGTCGTCAAAAATTGTTTCTTCCTGTGATGAAATAAATGCATCGGTCAAGCTCTTTATAATATCCTGTGCAGTCAGAATATATTTTGCTTTGAAGAGATAAGGGTTTTTCTTTCCCAAAACTTTCCGAAGCTTCAAGTCATTTAGTCCGGCAATTCTTTTTTGGTGAAAGGTTCCGATTTTAGATTTTTATTTACCCGACTATATTACTACTATCAACTTCTGTTGCGTCGCACTCTTGTACGTTTTGTTCGCTATTCGACATAAAACTCAGCTAAAAGAAACTGTGTTGATTTTTTCATTGATTGCTTCGGAAATTACATCATACCAGTTTATTTTCTCTGCAATTAAGCCTTTTATTTTTTCAATTTCCTCAGAAGATAAATTTCTCTCTAATTCTTGATGAGCTACGGTTTGAATATCTTCTTCATTCAGTGAATAAATAATTTTGCTTCGCATTATTAAATTGGTTTAATGATGAAATTTATTTTCACGATGCCAACTGATTGCTTTTTGATGTGGATAAATTTCTTTTCTTTTTGGGAGAAACATTTTGGATTTTTTATTAGCGAATATTCTGATGAAATCATAATCTCCCATTCTGCCAAAATCAGTATGTAATGAATTTATTTTGGAGGAAACTTGAATGGTAAAATTATCTTCTAAAGCAAACCAACCAGCATCAAAAGCCCAATGATGTAAATGACATAATGATAGCCCGTTTAAAACGTCATCTCTTCCTTTCTCATTATGGGGAACAATATGGGCTGCTTCAACTTCCCAACTCCTATCTTTTAAAGAATTTATTTTTAATCCACAAAAAGCACATTTGTAATCATAAGCCTCAATAACTGCTTGGCGAAATCCCCTTGTCCGCATTACAGTTTCCCTTGAAATCTTGGTTATCTTTTTTTCTTTATCGAATGGATTATAATTTTCTGGTCTTGAAGTTTCAATTAATTTCTTTACAATTTTTTGAACCTCATAAGATTTTGTTGAGAGAAATTCTTTTTCCGTTTGAGGAATTTTTAAAAGCTTCAATGCTTTATCAAATCCATTTTCAGTTAACATCCATTCTTTTTTATTCGTAAGAAGCATTGTTGAAGTTGGTCTTGAAACTAATTTTTCTTTGGCTAATGCATCTGCGGCACGATAAAGCAGCCGATGCCAAAGAGGTGTTTTTACAATTCTATTTTCTTTCCGATAAATTCTTTCTAAGACTGTACTTCTTTGACTCTCATTTAATACAAAACGATTAGCAATTTCGTTTACTATATCCTCTCCAGTAGCAAATTCTTTAATAGTTCCATTATGATTAAACAGGGTAATCAACAATGCTTCCTCCACCTCTTTTCGGGTTGGCATTTTTAAGTCTTGAAGCATTTTACCTTCGTAGCTCATAAGAAAATCATTTGCTGATATTATGCAGCTTGCCTAGCTGCGTTAGGGATAGAAGCGAAAAGCCCGGTGAAGGTTTTTGTGCGTTGGTTTTGTGCCGGACTTGTAGCGAATAGCCCGACCCGCCTGTGCATAGCTTTGTGTGTTGGCAAAGGCAGGGGAACGCCATAATAAAAAACATCATTATTCATTCTGTTGGCAACTAAAATTGTTGTTCCCGAACCCATGAAAGGGTCAAGTACGGTATCATTCTCTTTAGTAAACAGCTTCACAAACCACTCGGGAAGTTCTTCTGGGAAAGCAGCACTATGATTCTTGTTACTGCACTCTGTTGCTAAATGGAGAACATTTGTAGGAAAAGCTTTATCTCTTGTCAGCCAGTTTGAAATGTTCTTACCAAAACCGCTACCTACTTTTGAGTTGTCCCTTATTTTATCTGTGTCACTAAGATTTTTAAGCCTTGATTTTGCCCAATCACCCATTGGAACCATTACTTCCTCTTGATACATGTTAAACTTTTTATTCTTATTGAATTGGAGGAGCCTT
>DASZPW010000315.1:0-8057 GCA_035550155.1 Chitinophagaceae bacterium
GCAACCGATATTCTCGCACAAAAATATTTTCGTAAGGCAGGCGTACCTCAACAGGATGGCACGCTCGGAAGAGAGACTTCCGCCAAACAGGTGGCGCATCGTCTCGCCAATTGCTGGAAAGCTTGGGGTGAAAAATACGGCTACTTCGCTTCCAACCAGGATGCGCAAATTTTTTACGAAGAACTCGTGTACAGCATCCTCAACCAGATGTGCGTACCCAACTCACCACAATGGTTCAATACCGGTTTGTATGAAAGCTATGGCATCAAAGGAAAGCCACAGGGACATTATTATGTTGACCCGGCCGATGGTGAATTGAAAAAATCAACTTCGGCATATGAGCGTCCTCAGCCGCATGCTTGTTTTATTCTCAGTGTAAACGATGATTTGGTAAATGATGGTGGCATCATGGATTTGTGGGTTCGTGAAGCAAGAATTTTTAAATACGGCTCAGGAGTGGGAACTAATTTTTCCAACCTGCGGGGCGAAGGTGAAAAATTAAGTGGTGGCGGAACTTCTTCCGGTTTAATGAGTTTTTTGAAAATTGGTGATCGTGCTGCGGGAGCAATCAAATCCGGAGGTACTACACGCCGTGCTGCAAAAATGGTTTGTTTAGATCTCGATCACCCGGAGATCGTTGAATTCATCAACTGGAAAGTAGAAGAAGAAAAAAAGGTTGGGGCTTTGATCGCTGCCGGTTATCCCAGCGACTATGAAGGAGAAGCATACAAAACCGTAAGTGGTCAAAACTCCAATAACTCGGTTCGCATTCCCAATTCATTTTTTGAAAGATTGAAAAATGATGAGGACTGGGAATTAAAAGGAAGGATGGACGCAAGAGTGATGAAAAAAGTTCCGGCAAGGGAATTATGGAATCAAATATCTTATGCTGCATGGCGCTGCGCCGATCCGGGAACGCAATACAATACCACTATCAATGAATGGCACACTTGTCCTGAAGGTGGCGAGATAAGAGCTTCGAATCCTTGCTCAGAATACATGTTCCTTGACAATACGGCATGTAATCTTGCTTCTTCCAACTTGATGAAATTTTATGATGCAGAGAAAAATATTTTTGATGTAGAAGGTTATGAATACAATTGCCGTTTGTGGACAGTGGTTTTGGAAATTTCAGTCTTGATGGCTCAGTTCCCATCCAAAGAAGTAGCACAACTCAGTTATGAATACCGCACTTTAGGTTTGGGTTATGCTAATCTTGGAACCATGTTAATGGTAAGCGGTATTCCTTACGATAGCGAAGAAGCAAGAGCTATTGCAGGAGCTATCACTGCGATCATGACCGGGGTTGCTTATAAAACGTCAGCAGAAATGGCTGGTGTTTTGGGACCATTCCCACGGTTTGAAGAAAATAAAAAGCATATGTTGCGGGTGATGCGGAATCATCGTCTTGCCGCTTACGATGCCGATGAATATGAGAACCTGAGTTTGAATCCGCAGGGAATTAAATCAAAATATTGTCCCAATTATTTATTAACCGCTGCCTGCAAAGCATGGGATGAAGCAGTAGAATTAGGAGAAAAATATGGTTATCGCAATGCGCAGGCAACGGTGATTGCACCAACCGGAACGATAGGCTTGGTTATGGATTGCGATACTACCGGCGTAGAACCAGATTTTGCATTGGTAAAATTCAAAAAACTTTCCGGCGGGGGATATTTCAGGATCATCAATCAATCGGTGCCTGCTGCCTTGGAAAATTTAGGCTATCCTAAAAAAGAAATAGAAACGATTATTAAGTATGTAATAGGTACCGCCTCATTTGCAGGAGCACCGTATATCAATCATCAAACTTTAAGTGAAAAAGGATTTATTGCGGACGAAATTAAAAAACTGGATTCCGCGGTAGCTACTGCTTTTCACATAAGTTTTATATTCAACAAGTTTACTTTAGGAGAAGAATGCTTACAACGTCTCGGTTTTACTCCTGAGGAATACAATAATTACGAATGGAGCCTCCTGGAAGCTCTTGGATTTTCTGATGAACAAATTGAAGCCGCTAATGATTATGTATGCGGTACCATGATGCTGGAGGGAGCTCCTTATTTGAAAGAAGAACATTTGCCCGTTTTTGACTGTGCCAACAAATGCGGTAAGAAAGGCCGTCGGTTTATTCATGCCAGTGGCCATATCCGCATGATGGGCGCCACACAACCCTTCATTAGTGGCGCTATTTCGAAAACCATTAATCTGCCCAATGAAGCCACCGTGGATGAAATTGCAGATGCGTACTACCTGAGTTGGGAATTAGGATTAAAAGCCTGTGCTCTGTATCGTGATGGCTCCAAGCTGAGCCAACCTTTGAGCAACAAGAGCGACAAGAAAAAGAAAACAGAAGAGGAGAACAATGAAAAAGCACAGGCTGCTGTCGCCGACGTTACAAAAGAAACTGTGATCGTAAACCTTGGTAGTCTGACAGTGGAAGAATTGCTGGATGAAGTGAACCGTAGGGTGCAAAACAGTGCAGATACCAAGTTGAAACGTCAACTGGCAAGAATTGTTGAACGTCGATCTTTGCCGGCAAAGCGTCGCGGTTTCACACAGAAAGCAAAGATCAATGGCCAGGCAATTTTCCTGCGTACCGGTGAATACAGCGATGGCACATTGGGAGAAATTTTCATCGACATGGCAAAAGAAGGCGCTACCATGCGCAGTATGCTGAACTGTTTTGCAATTGCTATTTCTATCGGATTGCAATACGGAGTGCCACTGGAAGAATTTGTCGACAAATTTGCATTTACCAAATTCGATCCGGCTGGATTTGTAGAGCATCCGAATATCAAATCCACTACATCAATCGTTGATTTTATTTTCCGTGTATTAGGATATGAATACCTTGGACGTACGGATCTCGTTCATGTTTTAGATAAACCTGAAATTGCCAATACCGGCTCTGATGATTGGGATGAAATTCCCACTAACCTGGAATATGAAAAGTCACCTGAGCTTTCTGATGTACGGGTTGTGCCTTCGGCGGGGGGTATAGCGCCGCAGCCTGCAAAAAATCAACGAACCGTTCAGCAATCAAAAACTGATTCAGGTGTAGATGCGATGAATGCAGCAGCAAGGAGTATGCAAAGCGATGCTCCTGCCTGCAATGTCTGCGGACACATTATGGTACGCAGCGGCACTTGTTATAAATGTTTGAATTGCGGAACCCAGGGCGGATGCAGTTGATTATTCATCAACGACTTTCCGAATGGAAAGACAAATTTGTAAAGGACGGAAAACCACAATAAGACAGTACCCCTTAAATTCCATCCCGGCCATCAGTGCCGGGATGCTTTTTTAGTAGCATCTTTTACTACCGATTCCAAAGTGAAATCCCGAATGAAAGCATGAAAATTTCAGCAGTGTTTCTTTATGATATTTTATTAGCAGCTGATGTAATTTTAACTACTAAATCTGCTAACTATGAAAACAAGAATTGTACTCTTTATCCTTATTATTTTAGTATTGGAAGCATGTAGCCGTTCATTCAGTCCCTACGATGCAGCCAATCGTCATTTCAGGACATTCAAAAGTGTAAGATAGTTTAACGATCAGGAGCCGAAAACATTATTCACTGCACCTTCCAGCATCGGGAATTTTTCAATCACAAAATTTTTGATAGTGGCGATAGCTTGTCTGGCTTGTTCATCAGTAAGACCGGCTTCGGCTTTCAGTTTGTCAATTAATTCTTGCATGTTATTGGGTTTAAAAAAAATGGTCAGATTTAAATGTCTGACCAAATATCCAAATAATCCTTTAAATCCTTTTTTATTTGAGTTTTATGCAACTTTCAGCAAACTCAGTTTGCTCTTGTCAAATTTTCTTTTTGCGTATTCAAGGTCCAGAACAAACTGGCTTTGTTTAGAAGAAGGAAGTTCATACATGGCGTCGGTCAAAATGCTTTCGCATATGCTGCGCAAGCCTCTTGCTCCCAATTTATATTCAACAGCTTTTTCGACCATGAAAGAAAGTACATCGTCTTCTATGAGCAGCTGAATACCCTCCAACTCAAATAATTTTTTGTATTGTTTTACCAATGCATTCTTTGGTTCTGTAAGAATGGCACGAAGCGTTTCTGCATCGAGCGGATCGAGATGTGTAACAACAGGAAGACGTCCCAGCAATTCAGGAATTAATCCGAAAGATTTCAGGTCCTGGGCATTTACATAGCTCAGAAGATTCTTCTTCATGTTTTCCTGTAATTCTTTGTCTACATTAAATCCGATCGTATTGGTTTGCACCCGGCGGGCAATCACTTTATCAATACCATCAAAGGCACCGCCGCAAATGAAAAGAACGTTCTGTGTATTTATCTTGATGAGTTTTTGTTCCGGGTGTTTGCGACCACCTTGTGGGGGAACAAGAACATCAGTTCCTTCTAATAATTTCAATAATCCCTGTTGAACACCTTCACCACTTACATCTCTTGTAATGGATGGGTTGTCTCCCTTGCGGGCAATTTTATCTATTTCGTCAATATAAACGATACCACGTTCAGCAGCTGAAACATCATAGTTGCACACCTGCAGTAATCTTGTCAGAATACTTTCAACATCTTCACCCACATAACCAGCTTCAGTGAAAACGGTGGCATCAACAATAGTAAACGGAACATTCAACAAACGGGCAATAGTTTTTGCCAATAAAGTTTTACCAGTACCGGTTTCGCCAACCATGATGATATTGCTTTTCTCGATCTCGATATCACCGGGAGTAGTGTCTGATAATTTTTGCTGTAACCTTTTATAATGATTATATACTGCTACAGCGAGTACTTTTTTTGCTTCATCCTGGCCGATAACATATTCATCGAGGAATTTTTTTATTTCCATCGGTTTTTTAACGGTCAGTTTAAATGATGTCCCGGTCTTCTCATCCCGAACCATCAGTTCCTGTTCTATGATCTCACGGGCATGCTCCACGCAATTTTCACAAATATGACCTTCCTGTCCGGCAATAAGTATTTTAACTTCATCGCGGCTGCGGCCACAAAAGGAGCAGTGAAGAGGGTTTTTCGCCATGCAGAGTTTGAGCTAACTAATCAGAAAACGTTTTGCTATTCACAAAAGTATAAAACCAAACCGATTATAACGGTTTTATTTGGCAATTCTAAGAGCTTCTTCTTAGTTGCGTAAAATAATAAATGTTTTACCGTATTAAGATCAGATACTTAGATCTTTTCAACGATGTGATCTACTATTCCGTATTCAATTGCCTCCCGGGCATCCATCCAGTAATCACGGTCAAAATCTTTCATGATCTGCTGAACGGTTTTATTACAGTTCTCAGCAAGTATTTTAGCGCCGATATCTTTTACTTTCTTGGTTTGTTTTGCCTGGATCTCAAGATCTGCACTTACTCCCTGGATGTATCCCCCCAGTGATGGTTGATGTATCATGACCTCGCCATGCGGGTAGATATATCTTTTGCCTTTAGCTCCGCCGCTTAGCAAAATGCTTCCCATAGAGGCAGCAAGGCCCATGCAAATGGTGCTCACAGGCGATTGCAACATTTTCATTGTATCATAAATAACCATTCCGCTGGTTACTACACCACCGGGGCTATTGATATAAAATTTGATCTCTTCACCCGGTTTATCGGCGTCCAACAATAAAAATTTTGTGACCACGTCTTTTGCGGATTTATCATCCACTATACCCCAAAGTTGTACACTACGACGATCGAAAAAATATTTTTCGATGCGTTTGCTGAACATCATCAAGTCAGATTTGGGCTGTTCCTCTTTTTCTTCTTCGTCGTCTGCTCTTCTCCCGATAGCTTTCGGGACGTTGTATAAAAAATGCTTCGGATTCATTTGTTGTTGAATTTTTTATTCCAATATTTTTAATCTTTCTTTTCTTTTCTTGGATTCGTAACAAGCACTTCATCTATCAATCCATATTCTTTGGCTTCAGTAGCTGTCATCCAGTGATCCCGGTCAAAATCTTTTTCTATTTGCTTTATTGATTTACCGGAATGATTGCTGATCACCTCATATAATTCTGATTTCAGTTTTTTAATCTCGGCAACGGTGATCTCAATATCGCTGGCTTGTCCGCCAATAGAACCGCTGGGCTGGTGCATCATGACTCTTGAATGTTTTAATGCAGCTCTTTTACCTTTTGTTCCGGCAGCGAGCAATACTGATGCCATGGAAGCGGCAATACCAATACAGATAGTGGCAACATTCGGAGTTACATATTGCATGGTGTCATAAACTCCCAACCCGGAATAAACGCTTCCGCCCGGACTGTTGATGTACATATTGATATCTCTTGTTCTGTCTGTAGAATCAAGGAAAAGCAATTGTGCGGTGACAATATTAGCTACTTCGTCATTGATCGGATAACCAAGAAAAATAATGCGGTCCATCATCAAACGGCTGTACACATCCATCACAGCTACATTCATTGGACGTTCTTCAATAATATTGGGAGTAAGGGCCGTCACGAGGTGCGATGCATAGCTGTTTAGCGTATTGCTGGACAATCCACGATGCTTCACGGCATACTTTTCAAATTCAGATTGAAAACTCATAGACTTTTTTTTATTGAGGTATTGGTTCTGTGCATCAAATATCCGTCCAAATGCCAAAACCGCAAAATTCAGTCACGAATAATGCCACTAATTACATGGATTACACAAATGAAATACTTTAAAGGACGAAATGGCACAAAAGATGACCATCCCGAAACGATGTTTTTATTACTACCCTTAAGGGTAGGTGTTTAGTGGTGGTGATGCTGATGGGCTTCTACCATTTTGGTAAATTCTTCGGAGCTGATCTCTTTTTCTGCTGGCTTCACTTGCTGTTCTGCCCATTCAAATATTTTTTGAGTCTGTATCCTGTTAAAAGCGTCTTCCACATATTTGCGGTCCTTCATCATTTTTTCAACATAATCGTTCATCCAGCCTTGTTGTTCGTCAGACACATTCATACCCATATAGCCGAGTAATTGCTGGCGGGCAAAATTGCGAAGTTCGTCCGGCTGCACCTGGATATTATTTTCCTTCACGATTTTATCCGTGATCAATGTCCATTTTAATTGATTGAGAAAAACAGGGAATTCGTTTTCTACTTCTTCATCAGTTTTTGATTTTTCTCCCTGTGTCTTGACCCATTTTTTTAAAAAGGCTTCCGGGAATTTGATCTCAGTATGATCAATGAGTTCATGATACGCCTGGTCGTGGATCTGGTTGCGGGCCTGTCCATCCCAATAAGCTTGAATTTCTTCTTTGATCTTATTGCGAAAATCATCTGTTGTTTTTAATTCAAGATTCGGGTACAATTGTTTGAAGAATTCTTCATTCAATTCTCTTTTTTCCAGCAATCCGATTTTAGTAATAACCAGTTTGAAATGTTTATCGGCTGCAGCCGAATCGTCTTTCTTAAATCCAAGGTCTTCCAGGATCCATTCTCTTTCTTTTTCATCAAAAGCTGTGCGAAGTTGTACAATTACAAAATCATTTACTTTTTTACCGGTAAGTTGTTTTCTGAAATCTTCGGTGAAATATTTTACTAAAAGCGAATTATCTTTTTTAATGCCGCCTTCTGTTTCTGTTCCTGCAGTATCGGATTCAATGAACGTTACATTGAGTACATTTTCATCATTCGCCACTATCTCCTCATCTTTCATATTTCCATAGCGGTTTTGCAGGCGGGTCACTTCAGTATCGATCATTTCATCAGTCACAGTTACTTTATACCGGGTAGTTTTTGCTTTAGCTAAATCAGGTAATTTGAAATCGGGTTTCATGCCCACTTCAAAATGAAAAACATATTCAGCTGGGTTGTTCATATCCAGTTGACGAATATCAGACTCCAAAGGCAAAGGTTGTGCGAATATGTCCAGTTTGTCTGTTTCAAGATATTTGATCAGTTCTCGGTCCACCGAACGCAACACTTCATCGGTAAAAACAGAAGGCCCGTACATTTTTTTGATCAGTCCGGTTGGTACCATTCCTTTTCGGAACCCGGGAATATTAGCTGTTTTGGAATAATCTTTTAACGCTTTTTCAAATGCCGGCAGGTAATCTGTTTTTTCCAG
>DASZPW010000316.1:0-8159 GCA_035550155.1 Chitinophagaceae bacterium
AACAAGCATTATTAGAAACCCGGGACACAGTAATGATGATAAAGCCGCTATGGAAATCATTAAGAATCTTGGTGCGGAATTAATAATTACTAATGAAAAATTAATAATTAAGAGTAGTGGCGTTAATCCAATTGCCAGCACAGTTAACTGCGGTGAAAGCGGTTTGAGCATCAGAATGTTTACGCCGATCATTGCATTGAGCAATACCGAGATCACTATTAATGGTGAAGGAAGTTTGTTAAGCCGGCCCATGGGTTTCTTTGATACATTCTTTCCACAACTTGGAGTGGATATAAAATCTAACAACGGGAAATTGCCTTTGAAAATTAAAGGCCCATTACAACCGAAAACTATTGAAGTAGATGGCTCACTCAGCTCGCAATTCATTACGGGACTACTCATGGCTTTTTCCTCAGCTGCTGCAAGCGATGTTTCTATCAAAGTAAAGAAACTCAAAAGCAAACCATATGTCGATCTTACGTTAACTGTGATGAAGCAATTTGGAATGAATGTACCTGAAAACCGAAACTATGAGGAATTTATTTTCAAAAATGAAATCACTCCTGACTCCCGACTCCTGACCCCTGACTATACTGTAGAATCTGATTGGAGCGGCGGCGCATTTTTATTGGTAGCCGGAGCAATTGCCGGGCCGATAACAGTGAAAGGATTAGATCTTACTTCTCCGCAAGGTGATAAAAGAATTGTGGATGCGATGATGGATGCCAATGCAAGTATTGCAATGGAAGCAAAAGGAATCAAAGTACGGCCAGCTGAGATGAAAAGTTTTGAATTTGATGCAACAGATTGCCCGGATCTGTTTCCTCCTTTAGTTGCATTAGCAGCTTATTGCAAAGGAACGAGCATAATAAAAGGAGTGAACCGTTTGATACATAAAGAAAGTAATCGTGCCATTTCGCTGCAGGAGGAATTTGGTAGAATGGGAGTAACAATCGAATGGAATGAAGATGAAATGCAGATTCATGGTGGGAATGCTATAAAAGGAGCAGAAGTATCTTCTCATCATGATCATCGTATTGCTATGGCAATGGCTGTTGCAGCATTAGGAGCTGATGGTGTAACAACAATTGAAAATGCAGAAGCGATCAACAAATCATATCCTGACTTTTTCTGGCATTTGAAAAAGCTGGGTGCTGATGTATCTTTACCCAATAAGAAATTTATTGTATGAACAGTTTTGGCAGAATATTTCGGGTTTCCATTTTTGGTGAATCGCATGGCGAAAGTGTAGGCATTGTGATCGACGGCTGCCCGGCAGGTTTGCCATTGACAGCAGAAGATTTTTTGCCGGACCTGGAAAGAAGAAAAGGCGGCACTCAAAAAGGAACTACTCCGAGGCAGGAAGAAGACTTACCGATTTTCAAAAGCGGTTTATTCAATAATAAAACCACGGGAGCTCCCATTACAATTTTATTTGAAAATAAAAATACCCGGTCTGCAGATTATGAACGGCAACGTGATGTGCCTCGCCCGGGGCATGCGGATTTTGTTGCAAAGAAAAAATTCGGCGGATATGAAGATTACAGAGGTAGCGGGCATTTCAGTGGAAGGTTAACGGTGGCATTAGTGGCAGCAGGGGTTATTGCAAAAAAGATGCTGAAAGAAATCTCCGTTACTTCAAAAATTTTGGAGATCGGTGGAGAATCAGATCTTGATAAAGGCTTGCAAAAAGCAATTGATGCAAAAGATTCTGTCGGCGGGATCATTGAATGCCGTGTCAATGGATTGCCAACTGGATTGGGAGAACCATTTTTTGATTCAGTTGAATCGCAATTAAGTCATCTTGTTTTTGCAATTCCTGCTGTTCGAGGTATTGAATTTGGGACTGGTTTTGCTGCTGCAAAAATGTTTGGCAGTCAGCATAACGATGCGATCGAAACTATGGAAGGGAAAACAAGAACTAATCATGCCGGTGGAGTAGTAGGGGGTTTGACGAATGGAAATGAATTAGTTTTTCGCATTGCGATCAAACCCACTTCATCTACGCCGAAAGAACAGAATACCTTGAATTGGGAAACAGGAAAAGTGGAAACAACATCAGTAAAAGGCCGTCATGATCTTTGCATTGCACTTCGGGTGCCGGTGATACTGGAAGCTGTTACTGCGATTGTATTGGCAGATCTGATGATGTTGGAGCAGCGAATACCGAGATTGATTAGTTGATCTTCTTCAATCTTTTGAAATCAATATCTAGTACTTCATACTTTTCCCCGTTATCCAGATAATAATGCCACCACTCTGTATCTAATGGTTTGAATCCATATTTTTCCATCGTTGATCTCAACAAAGCTCTGTTTTGCAAAATTTCTTCAGGCCAATCAGTAAAAGTTTGATGAGCGGAGTCTGTAAAATTATCAAATCCCGTTCCCATATTTAATTCTTTTCCTGATTTCAAATTAATGATGGTAAGATCAACTGCAATGCCTTTATTATGTCCGCTGCCTTTGGCAGGATTTGCCACGAATCGTTCGTCGTGCACCAATTCCCAGAATTTCACTGTAACAGAGTAGGGGCGATACGCATCAAAGATTTTTAATCCTAATCCTTTTTCATTTAAATCTTTTTGTACTAACAAAAGTTTTTCAGCAGTCGGTTCCCGCAAAAATGTATAATTATTTTTTTCAGGATACATTACCCGGTGCATGAAATTATTCGTGGTAGCATAACGGATGTCATAAACTAGTCCGGGGATCAATGATCGCAACTCGATCATTTTTTTGTCAGGGTCATTTTTAACCTGTTTGCGATAGTCTTTCAGTTTGGTAGTGATCGTTAGTTTGTTGTGCGAAACTTCCTGAGCAGCAGAAGTGTTCACATGTCCAGTTAAAAAAATAATAAAGATTATTCGGAGTATATTAAGTTGATTTGTTATTTTGTTACTTATATCAGGCAGGTTCATTGCTGAAATTTAATATAAATGCCGGATATACCACAACGTCTCGAACCTTCTATGAGCAAAACGAAAACCTCTTTTCCTTTTTGGATTTGTTTGATTGGGATTTTATTCCATGTTTCCTGCAATAATCCCAAAAAACGTTCCGGCGAGGATATAGCAAAAACGACCCAGGAATTACAGCAAAAAACCACGTCTCATATACTGAGCCTGTTGCATTATGCAAAGGATCATAAAGGAAAAATGGATGACTCAACTTTGTTGAGCTATTTTAAAGAGGTGGAACGGCAATATGAAAAAAATCAAAATAATACAATCTGGTGCAAAGACGGAAACTGGTTGCCGTTAGGGGATTCGTTATATAACTTTATCCAAAATTCAAAATTGTATGGACTGTTTCCGGAAGATTATCATTTCGGGCAATTATCTATTATCCATACTCTATTTTTCAATGATAGCACTGCAGAGTCAGATCGAAAGGATGCGGCATTATGGTCAAGGGCTGACCTGATGCTCACTGATGCTTTTTTTCACATCGTTAAAGATATCAAGTTGGGCCGGTTGCCACAGGATAGTATTACCATGAGAAAAGATTCAGTTTTGAACAATGCTTTTTACAACAGTCAGTTTGATGCTCTAAAGGGATCAGGTACTCTTACGGCTACCATTCATTCATTGGAACCTAAGGTCAAGGCATACTATCTTTTAAAAGACGGGATTAAAAAGTTTTTAGATAGTTTTGATAACAGAGCGTACACTTTTGTTCCTTCACCCTCGAAGGACAGAACGAAATACAAACAGCTTCTCCAAAAAAGATTGTATGAAGGGGGCTTTATAGCTACGGATAGTATTCCCGCTGATTCGGTTCAATTGTCACAGGCATTGAAAAGATTCCAGGAAAGAAAAGGCCTTGAAGCGGATGGAAAAATCGGCAATGAAACATTACTGGCTTTAAATACATCAGACCGTGAAAGATTTGTCCGAATAGCAATAACGCTGGATCGTTTTAAAATGCTTCCTCCCGAAATGCCGGAACGGTATGTATGGGTGAATTTGCCGGCTTTTTCTTTGCAGGTATGGGATCACGATTCCATAAAGATCGTTTCCAGGATCGTTTGCGGAAAACCAGCCACCCGAAGCCCTGTGCTTACCAGTGCTATTGCTGAACTGATTACTTATCCAAAATGGACGATACCTTCCAGCATCATTGAAAAAGAGGTATTGCCGGGGGTTAAAAAAAATCCGAAATATTTTCAAAAGAAAGGATTCGGATTATTTGATAATAAAGGAAATGAGATCAATCCTGATTCGGTGGATTGGAGTAAATTCAAAAAATCAATCCCTTATCACGTTATTCAGGGTAGTGGTGATGCAAATGCCTTAGGCGTATTGAAATTTAATTTTTATAATAAATATGCTGTTTACCTGCATGACACCAATGAACGATATTTATTTGGCCGCAATGAACGTGCTATGAGTCATGGTTGCATCAGGGTGCAGGCATGGCAGCAACTGGCTACTTATGTGGTGGAGCATGATAATTCTGATGGTAAAGCGTCGCTTCGGATGGATTCCATTCAGCATTGGTTAAAGAAAAAAGAAAAGCACAGCATCAGCATAAGGAATAAGCTGCCATTATTTATCAGGTATTTGACCTGTGAGGGCAAAAACGGCAACATAGTGTTTTATAATGATATTTATGGTGAGGATAAAAAACTGGCAGAAAAATATTTTGCAGGTAAATAAATTTTAAGGGAATTCAACATAATTCCTTTCCTTTTTAGATCATTTTGGATTCCACCATCGAATTTAGTGGAGAAATTAATCCTATAATAGGGTGAAAACTAGGTAAATAATTTATTTTAGGATATTGAACATACCCATTATTTTTGTTGTGATTTATAACCAAACTAACACTATATGAAGAAGATATTAGCAGCTCTACTTATCTGCACGCTGGTAGCCCCTTCAGTTTTCGGCCAAGACGATGAGATCAGGCCGCCTGCACTCGGGATCAGCTTTTCACTTTATGATTTCGTTTCTCCAAGCAGGATTCGTTCTACTTCTTTAAGCCATGTTTTGGGTAATCACCAAATGGCAAAAATCAGAGATATGAATCCTGGATTAACTGTCACCTATTTTAAAGGATTAACCAAGCATATAGATTTTGCGGGATCTTTAGGCGGAAGTTTTTTAGATTATCCGATGGAAAATAAAACTTTTTTCAGTGATAACTTCTTGCTTACAGCAGACGCCCAGTTAAATTTTAAAATGACTACTGAAAAATACTGGCTCCAACCATATATCACGGCAGGAGTGGGTGCTCACACTTACCAGGGATATTATGGTGCCTTTATACCGGTAGGGTTAGGCCTGAAGCTAAATCTTGCTGATCAGGTTCATGTTTTTTTAACCACACAATACAGAGCGCCTATAACAACTGAAACTTCAAGTTACCATTTTTACCATGGCTTTGGTATTGCTGAAGTACTGGGCAAGAAAAAACAAAAAGAGGTGATACCTCCACCACCGCCACCTCCTGCACCAGTTGATACGGACAAAGACGGAATTACAGATGATAAAGACAAATGTCCAACTGTTCCGGGTGTAGCAAAATATGATGGCTGCCCGATACCCGATACTGATAAAGATGGTATCAATGATGAAGAAGATAAATGCCCGACAGTAGCAGGTCTTGCCAAATATAATGGCTGTCCTATCCCTGATACAGATAAAGATGGCATTAATGATGAAGAAGATAAATGCCCCACTGTTCCTGGTTTAGCTCGTTACCAGGGATGCCCGATCCCGGATACAGACGGTGATGGTGTAAATGATGAAGAAGACAAATGCCCTAATCTTGCAGGTGTAAAAGAAAACCAGGGCTGCCCGCTGATCAAAGAAGAAGTGAAGAAAAAAGTTGATTATGCCGCTCAGAATATTTTGTTTGTAACAGGTAGTTATAAACTTTCTTCTAAATCGTACAAAGGATTGGATGAGGTTGTAAAGATCATGAACGAAAATCCTGATATTAAACTTGCTATTGATGGCCACACTGATAATGTAGGTAAAGATGATTTCAACCAGACATTAAGCGAGAACCGTGCAAATGCCGTTAAAGAATATTTTGTAAGCAAAGGCATTGATGAAAGCCGCATTACATCAGCAGGACATGGAGAAACTATGCCGATCGCCGATAATAATACTGCAGCAGGCCGTCAAAAAAACCGCAGAGTGGAATTGAAACTTAGTTATTACTGATCGTTCACATACCATAAATAAAAAAACCTCTCTTTAAACAGAGAGGTTTTTTTATTTACAGGCTTATTTAATTCTTTTCTTTCTTACCGAATAATCTTTTGAAAAATCCTTTCTTCTTTTTGGGAGTTTCGGCTGGTTGTTTATCGATCTCCTTTTTTTTTAATGTTGTATCTTTTTTTACTTTGGCATTATCATCGGTGACCGGTGTAGATTCAGGCGGAATATATTCGTTGCTGATCTTGAAGTCCTGTTCATTGCCAACTCCCAGGTCGTCGTCTTGCGTACCGGCTTGTGCAGGTGCTGCAATAAGATCATAATTGGTGCTGCTATCAGTTGTATTTTCCAGGTCTGCCGGTATCACGAATTTTGCATCTTTATCAATACCCAAAGATTTATCAGCATACACTTTTTGGAAAAAATATTCCCAAATTGGCCTGGCCACACGGCCGCCTTGATATACAGCATTTGTTAAGGTCAAAAAGCGATCATCACAGCCCACCCATGTTCCTGCTAATAACTGGGGCGTATAGCCCATAAACCAGAAGTCAGCGTTGTCATTGGTCGTCCCCGTTTTGCCTCCCATTTCTGCAGCTCCCAATCTTCCACGTAATCCCGCAGCCGTACCAACATCAACAGTCCCCTGCATCATCCGGCACATTTTGTAAGCAGTAGATTCGCTGACTACTTCTTTTCGGTTGCTGCTATAATCAAATCTTTTGATCACATTACCATTCCTATCTTCTATTCTTGTAATAAAATAGGGCTTGGTTGAAAAACCTCTGCCTGCAAAGATGGAGTAACCCCACAACATCTCATATAATGAAAGATCACAGGCGCCAAGTGCTAATGAAGGAACCACATCAACTTTCGTTGGAATATTTAATCGTGAAAGAAAATCAGCAAACTGCGGAGGTCCGACATTTTTCATGATATAAGCGCTGGCGCAGTTCAATGAATGTGCTAAAGCACCGGCCATGGTAACTTGTGGTGCGCCAACACATCTTCTTCCTGCAGGCACCCAACCATTTCCCGGAAAATACTGCGCTTCGTTATCGAGCATGGTTTCAGGAGTAAAACCTCTTTCTTCCATTGCCTGGCAATACAACAAAGGTTTAATGGAAGAACCCACTTGCCTTTTCGTTCTTAAGTTAGCATGATCATATTTATACGTCTTAAAGCTGATGCCGCCTACCCATGCTCTTACTTCACCGGTTATTGGATCCATGCACATGAAAGACGCCTGCATCATTTGCCGGCTGTATTTGATGGAATCAAGTGGTGTCATCACCGTATCTTTTTCCCGATTAGGATTCCATGCAAATACTTTCATTGGTACTTTTTCATTAAAACTCTTTCGGATATCCTGTTCGCTGATGCCGTCATCCTTCATGTTCTGCCACCGTTCGCTTTGTTTCATGTATCGCTCTAATTCAGCAGCATGATCTTTCCATACATTTTTCAAATAAGATTGAGAGTTCATGACTTTTTGCATTACTGGCATCCATTGTGCTACTGCTTCTTCCGCATATTCCTGCATTTTTGGATTGATGGTCGTGTATATCCTCAAGCCATCATCATAAATATTATATGTACCGCCATCCGATTTCCTCACATCTTGCAATGCATCAGCGATCTCGCCTTTCAGTACCTCACGGAAATACGGTGCATACCCGTTATTTTCATCAAGCTTCCTGTAATTAAGTTTGATCGGAAGGGAACGAAGGCGATCTGCTTCCACATGCGTCAATTTACTGTTCACTTCCATTTGTGTAATAACAACATTGCGCCGGTCAAATGCAGCTTTGTAATTTCTTCTCGGATTGTACAATGTGTTTCCTTTCAGCATTCCGATCAGTAGCGCTGCTTCATCAACATCCAGGCGATCGGGTTCTTTCTGAAAAAAAGTCCTGGAAGCATTCCTGATCCCATATACATTATCGCCAAAAGGAACGGCATTGAGGTATAATGCCAATATTTCTTCTTT
>DASZPW010000317.1:0-2576 GCA_035550155.1 Chitinophagaceae bacterium
AATTATCCGTGATCTGATCGATATTCCCGTTATTGTTGATGCAGGTGTTGGCACAGCTAGTGATGCCGCATTGGCTATGGAGCTTGGTGTGGATGGAATCCTGATGAATACGGCAATTGCCGGTGCTGAGCACCCTGTAAAAATGGCAACAGCAATGAAGCTTGCCATTGAATCAGGCAGGCTGGCGTTTGAAGCCGGCAGAATTCCCAAAAGACTGTATGCAAAAGCATCAAGTCCCGTTGAAGGTATGATAAATTCTTAAATCCATAATAAAGCCGTCACAACTATGAAAAAATTTTTGAAATGCATCACAATATTTCTGTTTTTATGCGGAGCAATATATTCCAATACGCTTGATGGCGACTATTATATCGGAGGACAGAAAGTAACGATATCGCATGATGAGGAGCATTATTATGTTACTTATTCAACGGATGGCATAAAGAGAATTCTTCAGTACGAAGAAAACACTCCCGCAAATGAACAGATATGGGTTGAATGGATAAATGCAAAACAATCCGGCACACTGGTATTAAAGCCTGATTATTCATCCGGCATTTATACTGATTACAGAACAGGCAGTGAATCATACATCAAAAAAATATACTAGGCTAATCGCACGATCTCACCAAAAAATTCCGGTAGATTTTCGGTTGATGGTTATTACATCAGGTACTTTAAAAGTTAACAGACTCATAAGGCATTTGACTGCATTATCAGCCGCCGGAATAAAAGCCGTTCAGCTTCGCGAAAAAGATATGCCCGCAGGTGAAATGCTGATTGCAGCAAGAGCAGGCGACGGCAAAATTAAAAAAAATAGAACAAAACTGATCATAAACGACAGGCTCGATGTCGCAATTCTCTCAGGAGCAGGCGGAGTTCACTCAACATCAAACGGGATAGAAAATACCTATATCCGTAAATTTGCGCCGCGTTTGATATCAGGTAAAAGCGTTCATTCAGTAAGCGAAGCAGTTAAAGCGCAGAAAGACGGTTATGATTATGTTCTGTTTGGTCCGGTTTACAGAACACCCGCAAAAGTGAAATTCGGGAAACCGCAGGGATTGAAAAAACTTGGTGCAGTATGCAGCTCAGTTAAAATTCCTGTGTTTGCTGTCGGGGGAATAAATCCCGGGAGAATAAAAAAATGTTTAAATGCCGGGGCATACGGAGTTGCAGCAATAAGAGAATTTGAAGTTAGAAAGAATATTAAAAAGGCAGTTAAAGAATTTCGGAAAGAACTAGGCTCTCTGTAAATGAAAAAGATAGGGCGGCTGTATATGATCACAGATACAGCAATACAGAACAAATATTCACATTACCAAATTGCCAGGCTTGCGATCAAAGGGAGAGCTGATATAATTCAGCTCCGTGATAAATCACTTTCCACTTCTGAACTGATCCAGGTGGCAATTAGAATTGCCGCATTATGCAGGAAGCATAATGTTACATTTTTGATCAATGACAGGGTTGATGTTGCGCTGGTTTCTGACGCTGATGGTGTTCATTTAGGATTGGAAGATATTCCAATCAAAGAAGCCCGAAAGCTCCTGGGCAAGAATAAAATAATTGGCGGTACAGCTCACTCACTTGCTGAGGCAAAAAAATGTGAAAAAGAAGGAGCTGACTATGTTGGATATGGACATATTTACCCCACCAAAACAAAATTTAAGCCTGAAAAACCAAAAGGAACACAACAATTGAAGTCAATAGTCAGTAAGATCAGTGTTCCGGTTATAGCCATAGGCGGGATATCGCCTGTTAATATAGGAAAGGTAACTGCAACAGGCGTACACGGAGCGGCAGTAATTGGTGCAGTTTTAAATAGCAGTGATCCAATAAGTACTTTAAAGAAGTTAAGAAAAGAAATATATGTCAGGAAAAAATAAAAAGTGTGTATTGACCATTGCCGGATCTGATTCAGGTGCCGGGGCTGGTATTCAATCAGATATAAAGACATTCAAAAATCACGGTGTTTATGGACTCTCGGTAGTTACAGCAGTTACCGCGCAGAATACCAAAGGTGTACAGTCATCATTAAGTATGCCTGCAAAGATGATCGATGCGCAGCTTAAGAGCGTGTTTGATGATTTTGATATAAAGGCTGCAAAAACGGGAATGCTGGCAGGCGCAGGGGCGATTGAGCTGATTGCCCGATATATGAAAAAAAGAAAAAACATAAAACTGGTGGTGGATCCGGTTATATACTCCAAAAATTCTTTTACCATGCTAAATAAGCAGGGGATTGGTTCACTAAAAAAATTGCTGCTCAAGCAAACTTATTTGCTTACACCAAATATCCCTGAAGCTGAAATACTTACAGGGATGAAAATCGATTCACTTGATGACCTCGAAACATCAGCATTAATGCTGTTTGAGCTTGGCGCAAAAAATGTACTGGTTAAAGGCGGACACTTAAAGCACTCAATCGGTTTGCCATTGGGTACTGATGTACTGTTTGACGGCAAAAAATTCTATCTTTTTAATACAAATTATGTTTCAACCGGAAACACACACGGAATAGGATGTACGTTATCGGCAGCAATAACTGCCAATCTTGCCTTAGGTTTTAACTT
>DASZPW010000318.1:0-2207 GCA_035550155.1 Chitinophagaceae bacterium
TGAGTAATTCGTGCCCCCGAAACAACCCCAGGTTTCGGTCTCTTGGTGGCAGGAGCATGATATCTTTTTCCACCGGTTCTCTTTCAAAAAAAATGGAACAGGTGGGACCCATGATCAACTCCAGGAAAATAACATGGATCGGTGTAAATATGTTTGGATATTTCCAGCCGAACAACAAGGGCAAAGAAGCTGTAAGAATAATGGGAATATGTATCGAGATAATATAACGAACTGCTTTTTTCAGATTGCTGAAGATCTTTCTTCCCTGCAGGATAGCATCTGATATTTTTTCTATGTTATCATCGGTGAGAATAAGATCGGAGGCTTGCCGGGCAATTGACGTTCCTTTTTTTCCCATCGCAATTCCTATATCGGCTGATTTCAATGCCGGCCCGTCATTCACCCCATCGCCGGACATAGCCACAATCTCTCCATTTGTTTTTAACGCTTCAATCACTTTCAGCTTGGCTTCCGGAAACATACGGGCAAAAAGATTCACTGATCGTACAGCTTCCTTCAATTCCCCATGGCTCATCCGCATCACATCATTGCCTGTATAATATTTTTGATATCCGAGCATCCCCGTTTGTTCAGCAATATTGATAGCAGTTTCGGGATAATCGCCGGTTACTAATTTTAAGTTGATTCCGGCGCCATAAAATTGACGAAAGATCTTTTGAATATTTTCTTTCGGTGGATCGTATAAACTGATCAGCCCTTCAAACTTCCAGTTGAATGCATCCTGAATCAATGGCAAATCTCCGTCGCGATGTACAGCACTGGCTACACCCAGCACCCGGTATCCTTTCGCAGCAAGTTCATTTATATACTTATTGATCCTGGTTTCAGTTTCTGGATCGACCTTACATACATTCAAAATTCGTTCTGCTGCGCCCTTCGCCGCAATTATTTTATCATTCTCCTGCTGGTATACATGCGTCATCATCGGGGGCCTTCCTTCCAGCGGATATTCATAAACCTGTTTTAGTGATGAAGATTTATTGTTTGCAAATCGGGACCATGCTTCATGAATGGCTTTTTCCATGGCATCAAAAGGATCTTGTTCGCTGGCCAGCATAGCATAATACAACACCGTTCCATCTTTGTATTGTTGCGCTTTTTTCATATCCAGTAATTCATCCCTTGCAAAGTCATATACAATTTTCACTTCCATTTTATTTTCAGTGATCGTCCCCGTTTTATCCAGGCAGATCACCGTCACAGCGCCAAGGTTCTCGATGGTCTGTGGTTGACGTGAAATAATACCAAGCTTACTCATTTTGTATGCACCTAATGCCATGAATGAGGAAAAAGCAACGGGTATCTCTTCCGGTATAGCGGCCATTGCAAGCGTAAGTCCAAATAATAAACTCTGGATCAACGAGCCTGTTTTCAAGTAATTGATCGTCCAGATAAGAATGAATGCAATTAATCCGAATAAAAATAATCGTTGTACAAATTTTCCGATCTGTTGTTGTAATAAAGTCTTCGGCGGACTATAAGCGGCCACAGCTTTTCCCAATTTACCCAATGCAGTTTGATTGCCGATAGCTGTGACGCCGGCAATGCACTTGCCCGAATTGATCGTTGTACCCTGGAATAAATTTTTATGTCCCTCCAACGAATTTTTTTCAACAGGTAACGATTCGCCGGTAATGATCGATTCATTTATGCTCAGATCATTTGCTTTAATGATCACCGCATCTGCAGGAATATTATTTCCTTCTTCCAGGATCATCACATCCCCCGGCACCAGGTTTTCTGTTTCAATGACTTTCTCCTGGCCATTTCGGATCACTGTTACTTTTGGTTCGGTGTACTGTTTTAATGCTTTTAAAGCTTTAGCGCTTTTGTTTTCCTGGTAAATGGAAATGGCTGCAACAAAAACCATTGCTGCAGCCATTAAAAAACCTTCATTGCTTTCGCCTAAAATAAAATAAACAGAACAAGCTATTGCCAATAAGATAAACATGGGTTCTTTGACAATATCCCATAGTATCCGGAAAAAAGTTCCTGTATATTCTTTTTCAAAAATATTTTTTCCGTACTCTTCCTGCAATGCAGGAATATCATGTTCATTCAGCCCTTTTATATTATCGATATGAATGACCTTGCCCGGCATTTATATCGCTAAAATACCGCTTTCCCTTCTCCTATACTTTCCCGAATGAATTTTTTCAATTCAGCAGGCAACATAGCAGTGAAAT
>DASZPW010000319.1:0-3298 GCA_035550155.1 Chitinophagaceae bacterium
TGCAGTACAAAAAGATGATAACAAAATAAGTTTTTTCATTGCGTGAAGTTTTGGAGGTTTAAACTTACGCAATAATTCCCATAGCTATCGGACAACAGTAAAAAAAATGAACATATAAAAACCGAAGGATATTTGATAGTAATGATTGGATTTACAATAATGATATACAATCACTGAGCCACCCAAGGGAATCGAACCCTCGACCTGCTATTTACGAAACAGCTGCTCTGGCCATCTGAGCTAGGGTGGCTTTTATTTTTTTTCGCCATCCACCCCGATTAAATCAGTACGACCTGCTATTTACGAAATCCCGATTTTATCGGGACTCTGGCCATCTGAGCTAGGGTGGCATTATTATTTTTTATAAAGTCATCAACACCGCTTCAATAATATGAGCTTTTGATAAACAGAAAATTCAGATTATATAAAGAACTGAAGAAAAAAAATCACAGGAGTTTTTCCTGTGATTTCAAAATTAAAATTTTCCCTGCTTTATTTATTAAAAAGCTTTTTTCGGTTTTTCGGGGATCGTGAAATTCTCCGGGTATAAAACAGCCATCACATAATTATTCATATCGAAAAATTTCTGTGCTGCTTTTTGCAGATCCTGCACGGTCAACGCATCTACTTTTTGTTCATAATCAAGGATGTTTTCCGGATTGGTTTGATCAATAAATGCATTGGACAAATTGGTAAGCCAGGCATCATTGCTCTGAATGTTTACCTTATATTGTTTTTTCAAAGTCTCTTTTACTTTATCCAGGTCTTTCTGGTCTATTCCGTTTTGCTGTGCATTTTTAATGATATCAAACAGAGCTGTGCTGAGTTTATCTACATTTTCCGGTCCGCAAGGAATGCTTGCTGTAATAGCATAATGCACATACGGACGTTTTTGGACCGAACCGCTCAACCCGCCGGAATACATACCGCTCATATCTTCCCGTAATTTTTCAACTATTTTGATATTCAGCGCATCGATTAGTGCACGGAAAGCAAGATTTTGTTCACGGTTATAATCCGTTTCGCCGGTCCAGTATATCGAAATGACGCTTTGCGATTCTTTTCCTTTTTTAATATCCGCTTCCACTACTCCCTTCACCGGGCGGGCCCCATTATCTTTAAATGCATGTTCTTCTTTAGAAGCCGGCAATGAGCCGAGGTATTTTTCAAATAAGGGTTTTGCTTTTTCCGGATCGATGTTTCCAACAAAAGTGAAATGCATACCATCTGCATTGCCGAATACCTGTTTATAAATGGACATCACTTTATCTGAATTCAGATCTTCAAACTCCGATGCTGTTGGCAATGGATTGGTCCATGGACTATTGTTATAAAGAATCTTCATTAATGTATCCTGATAATAATATTGCGGATTTCCTTTCAGGAACTGCATCATGCTTTTTTGTTTGGTAACAAAAGAATTGAAAAGCCCCTGGTCTTGTCTTGGCTGGGTGAAATATAAATTCACCAGTTGGAGAAACGTTTCAAAATCTTTTACGCTGCTGCTTCCCTGGATGCCTTCTTCAAAGTCGTTCAGGTAAGGATTGACCTCAACCGTTTTCCCGGAAAGAAATTTTTGCAGGTCTGTCGGCGACATATCTTTTACTCCCATAGCGCTGACCAGTTCTGCTGCATGTTTTGCATTGTCTTTATCTTCCAAAGGAAATTTTTGCCAGCCGCCCCAGCGCCATGCATCCATTTGTATCTCGTCATTTTTAAAAGTGGTGGGTTTAAGTGTTATGGTAACGCCATTGCTCAATGTAAGATCAGTGGTGCCAATTTTTTCATCTTTTGTTTCCGAAACAACTTTTCCACCGGCTCCCGTTTCATCCATCAGGTTTTTAGCGATGGCCTTTTCTTCATAAGGTTTTACGGTTTGTTTGGTGGCAGTAACGATCTCGTTTTCCAGCGCTGCATCCGTAGGTAATTTGCCTTTCACCCCTGTCGGTGCAGTTACCAATGCAAAAGCATTGGTAGGCGCCGGCATTTTTGCCACCACATCATTGATCTCTTTCAATGTAATGCCGGGTAAAATCTGTTTTAAAAATTTATAACGGTTCTCTGCACCAGGTATCGGTTCTCCTTCAAGGAAATTATTGATATACGAAGAAACGAGAGTGGAAGAAAGTGTCTTATTTTTTTCTTCAGCAGCCTGCTCCGCTGCATTCAGTATACTGGCTTTGGCCCGTTCCAGCTCATCTGCGAGGAAGCCGAACTTTCTTGCTCTTTCTGTTTCCGCCATCAGCGCATTGATAGCTTCTTCAGTTGTATTGTCACCCAAAACAGCAGCAGAAATAAATGCATCATATCCGCGGATGAATTGATCGATGCCGGTATATCCAAACGCAAATGGCGGTTTTTCTTTTTGTGTCAATTCTTCAAGACGCACATTGATCAGGTCATTCATCAGTTCTTTTTTTACAGATTCCCGGTAATCAGCCCATGTTTTTATTTTTTTGGAGGGAGTGATATAATCAAATACCTGGAGAATGGTGTTGGTAGCTTCATCATCGGTGAGCACCATTGCTTCGGGTTTTGTTCGGGTTTTGATTGCGGTGATAGCGGGCCTTGGTTTTTCATTTGCAGGATTTTTGAAACCACTAAAATGATTTTTGATTTCTTTTTCTGCCAATGCAGGATCAATATCACCTACAACAATTACCGCCATCAGGTCAGGACGATACCATTGTTTATAAAATCGCTCCAATGTAGCAGGCTGGAATGTTTTTAAAATAGAATCTTTTCCGATGGGCAATCGTGTGGCATATTTCGAGCCATTGAACAATTTTGGAAAATACTGGCGTAGCATTCTTTGTTGCGCTCCTTTGCTCAACCGTGATTCTTCCAGCACCACGCCTCTTTCTTTATTGATCTCATTTTTATCCAGCAAATTATTTCCTGCCCAATCTTCCAATACGGTAAATCCTTTTTCCACTATATCCGGATCATCGGTAGAAATAGGGAGAATGTAAACCGTTTCATCAAAGCTGGTGTACGCATTCAGATCGGCGCCAAATTTCACTCCCACTTTTTGCAAATAATCCACCAATTCGTTTTTGGGAAAATGTTTGGAGCCGTTAAAATTCATGTGCTCCATGAAATGCGCCAGGCCCTGCTGATCGGGATCTTCGAGAATGGAACCGGCATTCACTACCAGGCGCAATTCCATTTTCTTCTCCGGCTTCGCATTCTTTTCAATATAGTAAGTAAGGCCGTTGGGCAGCCTGCCGATTTTGACATTTGGATCTGTCGGCAATGGTTTTTGCAGGTCAAACTGTGCAAATGATGTTGTAGTAAC
>DASZPW010000320.1:0-4868 GCA_035550155.1 Chitinophagaceae bacterium
TACCTGGTCAGGGTTCACTTCTTTAAGTTTCGGCAATTCTTCCGGCGAATTGATGCCAAAGTAATCCATGAAGTTCTTTGAAGTAGAATATAACAACGGCTGTCCCGGCGCCGTTTCATTTCTGCCGCTGATAATGATCAGTTCTTTTTCCAGCAGGCGCTGAACAGTATAATCGCAATTTACACCACGAATAGCTTCGATCTCTCCATTAGCAATCGGTTGCTTATAGGCAATAATTGCAAGCGTTTCAAGCGCTGCAGCAGATAAGCGTTTTAAAAATTTTTCGCCATTCAGTTGCGCTACTGTTTTATGAAATTCTTTTTTGGTGAGGAATTGCCAGCCACCTCCAATCATTTTTACTTCAAACGGATAATTCCGATCGCTATCGGAATCACTGCTGTATTTTTCCGCAATTGCTTCAATTGCTTTTTCTACATGCTCTGAAGAAAAGTTTTCTTCCAGCGCATTATCCAGCAATTCTGTGATCTCTGCAATGGTTAATGGCCTGTCGCTTGCAAAAATCAGGGCTTCTATATGCGGTATCAGATCAGATATTTCCATAGTTCAAATTAAATTCATTTATATAATTAATAACTAATGATCAATCTTTCTATTGCAACGAATGTACAATTGTGATGTTAAAGTTTGAAATACAATTATCAACAATTCGGAATAACTAATTTTTCAAAAACAAAGCGAACAAGCACATCGAATAGTCTTTTGGTATCCAGGAGCATTTATCCCTGCAATGCTGCTGCGCCGCTTACGATCTCGGTCAATTCTGTTGTGATGGCTGCTTGTCTTGCCCTGTTGTAAGAAATCTTCAATGCCCGCAACATTTCATTGGCATTTTCAGTGGCCTTATCCATGGCGGTCATCCGGGCGCCGTGTTCAGAAGCGTTTGAATCCAGAACGGCCTTATATAATTGAGTGTTGAGAATGCGTGGCATCAGTTCGGCGATGAGTTGTTCTTTTGCCGGATCAAAAATAAAATCAGCTTTGCTGGCTCCTTGTTTGCCTGTCACCTTAGGAATAGGAAGGAAACGTTCTACAACAAACCGCTGCGTGGCGGCATTTTTAAATTCACTGTACACGATCTCCACCACATCAAATTGTTTTTCCCTGAAAGCCTGCATCGCTGCCTGCGCACAAGCCTGTACGTTTTCAAAAGTGAGGTTCAGGAAAATATCTTTATAGGTAGGGTCAGCCTTAAACTTATTTTTTACAAAATGCTCGTAGCCTTTTTTGCCAATGCTCCAAATAGTGACATTGCCTTTCTTATTCTGATCTGCATATTTTTCAGCGATTGTAGCTTTTGCCAATTTGATCAGGTTGGCATTGAATGCGCCGCATAATCCACGGTCGCTGGTGATCACGATCAACAGTACCTTTTCTATCGGTCGTTCTGTAGCTAATGCCATTTCAGCGCCGCCTTCACTGTTGCTTACAATATTGCTCAGCAACTCCTGTAATTTTTTGGCATAAGGACGCATCTGGATGATGGCATCCTGTGCCCGACGCAGTTTTGCCGCACTCACCATTTTCATTGCTTTGGTGATCTGTTGTGTACTCTGAACCGAGCTGATCCTGTTTCTGACTTCTTTAAGCTGACCGGGCATATTGAGTTTTTTCTTACTGTTTTATTATGATCGGAAGGATAGATCCCTGTCCAATTTTAATGGCCGCAAAGGTATGGGCTGAGCCGTAAAATTCCATAGACTTACTGAAAGAAATTAATCCACAAATTGGCAGCTAAAAACCAGCTAATCCTGCAGCGTAAAATCTCTTTTTATGCCATAAGAAAGCGATAAATGCCCGCCTTCCCGGGTACCATTTTTAACAGGCTTTTCTTCTTCTTTTGATAATTCAAGATATACCGGTCCGTTCACCACTTTGCGCAGGTCTTCTTTAGTGATGATGATGCGTCCATTTCTCACTGTGTCTACCCGGTTGATGTCTGTACTGGTAAATGCTGTATCGGTCAATAAAACCCGGACATAATCCAGCGGATCCAACCCATCGAGATCAAATACCAGGTCAGTCCGCTTCACGGTATCGGGCAACTGGGTTTTTAAACTGATCGGCTGAAATTCAAATTCCTCTTTATACTGTTTTTGATTCAGGTCTGTGAAAACAATGGAATGTTTGCCGCCAAAATCTTTTACCGGCGCAGAGACTTCATAATACGCTCCTGTCAACCTGGAACTATCTACGGGAATTTTTTTGCCATCCAGTTCGACTTTGGCAGGATCATCGAGCACCAGGGTTGTTCCGTTAGGTCCGGCAAACCGAAATTGCAATAAAACGGTCACATTATCCCTGCCCTCCTCACCCCAAATCTTATAATCAAAATAAACGCTTTGCGGATTCACATCTTTGCTGTTGCCAATCTCATTACTGCCGCAGGAAATGATCATTGTTACAGAGACTATCAAAGTGATGATAAGAAATGGTTTCATAATCGGGGTTTGGTATTGATTCGTTTTGAGTGTGTAAAGTTCGTTAAAGAAAAAATAAAACCTCATCCTCCATCCCCTTCTCCAAAAGGAGAAGGAGCGGTGCTTTCGTGCAAAACCAGACTTTATATCTTCCATTTCATCTTTAACACAAAGCTCATCACTATTCAACAAAAGAATTGTCATTGCCAAAGTTCAGACATATTCTACCGCCCGGCCTCCCTCTCTTGCTGGAGAGGTAACGAGGGTGAGGTCTCCTCCCGACTATTAACTATCTTTGTCTTCCCGAAAAATCGGGACAAGTTCTGTCAAATTGGCTCACAAGTGATTGTAGCACCGTTTTTGAAACCCTAAATCCCCTAAAGGGACCTGGGAAATTCATTAAGCATTGATTCATTCTATAATGACTCATGACTGGTTTGACCTCCCGATAATTATCGGGATGACCAATGACTAATAAACTATTAACTAATTAACGAATTACTGAATCATGGCTGGCATTCTTTCAAAGATCTTCGGCAGCAACAAGTCAGAAAAAGATGTAAAAAAGATCTCTCCGTATGTTGAGAAGATCAATCAATATTTTCAATCCTATCAATCTATTTCCAATGATGAGCTTCGCAATAAAACGCAGGATTTTCGCCGGCGCATCAAAGAGCATTTATCCAAAATAGATGAACAGATACAGGCAAAGAACCAGGAAGCCGAATCACTTCCTTTCAGTGACCTTTTGGGTAAAGACGCTATTTACCAGGAAGTGGATAAGCTGAAAAAAGACCGGGACAAAGAAATTGAAGAAGTGTTATTGAACCTGATTCCTGAAGCGTTTGCTGTGGTGAAAGAAACAGCAAGACGTTTTAAAGAAAATGCAGAATTGGAATCCACCGCTACACAACTGGACCGTGATCTGAGCGTAAAAAAAGATTATGTCAGGATCGATGGCGATAAATCCATTTTTAAAAATACATGGACCGCTGCCGGCGGACAGATCACCTGGAACATGCTTCATTATGATGTGCAGTTGATCGGTGGTATCGTGCTGCACCAGGGTAAGATCGCCGAGATGGCAACCGGTGAAGGAAAAACGCTGGTATCAACATTACCTGCATACCTCAATGCATTGGCAGGCGAAGGTGTTCATATTGTAACGGTGAATGATTACCTGGCCCGTCGTGACCAGGAATGGAACGGACCCATCTTCGAATGGCTGGGCATCACTGTTGATTGTATTGATAAACATCAACCCAACAGTGAAGAACGAAGAAAAGCATATCTCGCTGATATCACTTATGGAACCAATAATGAATTCGGCTTCGATTATCTCCGTGATAATATGGTACACTCTTCCGAAGAAATGGTGCAGCGCAAACATCATTTCGCTATGGTGGATGAAGTGGACTCTGTGTTGATAGATGATGCAAGAACGCCGTTGATCATTTCAGGCCCGGTAGCCAAAGGCGACGATCAGCAATTTCATATTCACAAACCAAGAGTGCAGCAACTGGTACAAGAGCAGGAACGCATCATTCGCAACTGCGTGAATGAAGCAAAAAAACGTTTTGCCGAAGGCGATGATGATCCCAAAGGCGGCGGCTTATATCTTTTCCGTGCATACAGAGGTTTACCCAAGTACAGCCCACTGATCAAATTTTTGAGTGAGCCGGGTAATAAAGTAAAAATGCAGAAAGCTGAAAATTATTACCTGCAGGATCAGCAGCGCAACATGCATATTGTAGATCAGGACCTGCTGTTCCAGATCGATGAAAAAAATAATTCCGTTGAATTAACAGATAAAGGAATTGCGGCTATTACAAAATCCGGAGAAGATCCTGAGTTCTTTATTCTTCCGGACATCGGCGTCAAACTCGCTGAAATTGAAAAAAGCGATCTGTCGAATGATGATAAAATGAAACAAAAAGAAGTAGTGCTGAATGATTATGCGCAGAAAGCTGACCGCATTCACTCCGTACAGCAACTACTCAAAGCATATACATTATTTGAAAAAGATGTGGAATATGTAGTGATGGATGGCGCTATCAAAATTGTGGACGAACAAACGGGACGTATTCTTGAAGGCAGAAGATATTCCGATGGTTTGCACCAGGCCATTGAAGCAAAAGAAAGCGTAAAGATCGAAGCGGCAACACAAACCTATGCCACGGTCACTTTGCAAAATTATTTCCGCATGTATCACAAGCTGGCGGGCATGACCGGTACGGCACAAACAGAAGCGGGAGAATTCTGGAGTATTTATAAATTGGATGTGGTCACCATTCCTACCAATCTTCCGATGGTAAGAAAAGATCAGCATGATCTTGTTTATAAAACAAAAAGGGAAAAATACAAAGCTGTCATTGAAGAAATTGAAAAATTGCGCAATGCAGGCAGGCCCTGTCTTGTTGGTACCACTTC
>DASZPW010000321.1:0-4093 GCA_035550155.1 Chitinophagaceae bacterium
TCTCAATCAAAAATACTGAACAGCATTGGGGAAGATAGTGTGCTGAATAATGTTCTTACTCTAAGTTTCCCTAAGAACATTACTCCTGTTCATTTCATAAAACTTTATTTGTTTGATGAAAATGATAAGGAGGTAGCCAGCAGTTTTTACTGGAGATCTACCAACAAATATGAAGGGAGTAAAACCATGACCGGCCCCGCTACTGCAGGATTTGAACCGCTGCAAACAATGAAAACAACTTCTGTAAACACTCAATATGCGGTCGGAAAAAAGAACAACACTTATTCGATTAACGCAAATATTAAAAATCCAACAAAACGGATCACTTTTTTTATACAAGTAGAATTGCTGGACAAAGGAGGAAAACCGGTACGGCCTTCTTTTTATACTGATAATTTCTTTTCACTGCTTCCCGGTGAAAGCAAACATATTACTATAGAAACAAATGAAGATGCTGTACTGTCTTCAACGCTTGTAGTAAAAGGATGGAATATTCGACCTGAAAAATATTTGCTCAACAATATTGAAAATTAAAAGAAGATGAAGAAAATATTTTTAGCCCTGCTTTTTTTTATCTTTCTACAGCATGATGTTGTATATGCACAGCAGGTAAAAGTGGATTATGTAAATGAATTCAGCAATATCAATCATCCTGAAGTGGCTTATTGGTTTTTTGCCAGCAACATGATGCCGGAAGATGTGTATAAAAGAAAGATCGACAGTTTTGCCCAATTCAGTAAGTACACACTGATCTTTCTTACTGAACGTAATGGTTGTAATTTTTATGACATCAAAACCATGCACCCTGTTTTTGAAAAGCTTGTTGCTTATGCGCATCAAAAAGGATTGAAAATCGGTTTACAGATATGGAAAAGAGATTTTGATGTTAAGGTTGAAAACACTGATAGACTGATACAGGAAGGAGAGGTAGTGTTGGATAATAATGGCAAAGCACATTATGTGGCACATGCAAAAGGAGCAAGAAACATGAACACGCTGCTGAAGAGTGAGTTGTTCAAAATATTTGCATTCAGAAAAATTGCTGATGGCATTTATGATTCTTCAACCTTGAAAGAGATCACTCCTGCAGCAATATCTCAACCCGGATTGGATAGTGTGGAAGTTTCTATTGATGCCGGATCCAAATTCAAAGGATACACAGCATACATTCTTACGCAGCATTATTATAATTCCTGCAGCAATTTTTCCGACCAGGCAATGCAACTGATCACAAATGCCTTCAAAGCCTATGGCGATATTCCTTTTGATGGAGTAGGACTTGATGAATACAAGAATATGACTATCGCAAGACAACCCGTCTTGTTGCAAAACCATGATACATTCAGAGAACGGTTGTATTCGATCGGTATGGCAAAGAAAATGAAAGAGACTACCGGTATGGACCTGGATCGGGTATTGTTTGATATGCGTTATGCACCGGAAGGAAATTTTGTTGTGCGAATGAAAGCGATCAATGAATATATGAGCCTTTTAAGAACGGCAACATTAGGAATTGAAGCAGCGGTGTATGATCTTGGAAAAAAGCTTTTTGGCAAAAATACATTTGTTGGACTGCATGATACATTTCATAATAATCTCGATGGCGACGAGGTTTGGCAAACAGGAGTAAGTTGGTGGAACATCAAAAGAGATTATGGCCATACCGATGAAGAAACTTCTACGCCAGTTCAATTGGGAATTGGAATGAGCAATAAGATGAATGCGATGTACAACATGTATTATAATAAAAGCATTGATCGCATCTGGACGAAAGCGTTGTATGATCTGCGATATGGAATTCGTACGCATTATCATGCGGCGAATGATGTGCAGGGCTGGGGCGTTTCTATAGATGCCCCTGCAGCTTTGGAAAAAATAAATAAGGTAGAAAATTGTGCAAGAATGCTTAATCGTTTTAATCCTCCTTTTCCTGATATCAAATTACTTGTTGTTTATGGTATGGAAGCATTGTATGATTGGTTTCCGAATTTAGCGGACAGAGGCTTGTACGATGTGAATGATAGACTGAAAATGGAAGAAAAATCAAAAGAACTTTGGGCCAATGGTTATTTGAATGCAGGAGTGCCCACGGATCTTATTGAAGACGGCCGGTTGAAATTGAATGCTGCAGGAAAACCAACGTTGAACGGTCATGTCTTTGATGCAATCATTTTTATCGGCCCTCAATATTCAAAACAGGTGACATTGAATTTCTTTCAGGATTATGTGAACAAAGGTGGAAAGCTGTTGATAGACGGGAATGCTTTTTACAATTACTATGGGCAAAATATCGGCGCTGCATGGAAAATCATTGTTTCAAAAGCGGTGGCGACTTCTTTCTCGCTTGATAATGTTGAAAAACTAGGCATTCACAAAAATCCATTAACGGATGGCGTTGCGAATGGAAACGGTGCATATACTTTTACCAGCATTGAATCATTACAAAATAATATACCGGCAACGTTTTCATTCACCGATCATGGTAATACTTTTGCCGGCACTTATAAAGGACTTGCTGCGATTAAAGTTGACAGTAAAGGGAATATTGTAAAACTGTCCGCTACTGCATTCGGATCTGTTTCAAGAAATGGTAAAGAGATATTTCATGTAAGTCAGCCAGCCGATGTTTTTATTTCTGTTCAGAACGGAATTGTGAATGCAACAATTGCAGATGTAAACAAGACAATAAAATTGTTAATTGATAAATAATATTAAATAAATGAAAATGAAGTTGACGAAAACACTTAGCGCTACCTGTGTTTTGTTTTTAGCGATCCTTTCGTTACAAACAAATGCAGCACCCGAGGCGGCAATTACTTTTTACAATGTAAAAGATTATGGAGCAAAAGGTGATGGAACAACATTAGATACCAAAACGATCAATGCGACGATTGAGGCAGCTGTTGCAGCGGGAGGAGGAACGGTTTATTTCCCGGCAGGAAATTATTTAACGGGTTCCATTCGCTTGAAAAGTAATATCACTTTATTCATTGACCAGGGTGCCACGATCATTGCGGCATCAGAAAAAGATTCTTCGGAATATGATAAAGTTGAAACTGCTATCAATGAAAAATACCAGGATTTTGGCCATAGCCATTTTCAAAATAGTCTCATATGGGGAATAAACCTACATGATATTTCTATAATCGGCAGTGGCATGATCTGGGGACGGGGCATGTTAGGTGGTGAAAGAAAAGGTGGGAATAATTACGCCAATAAATCTATTTCATTATTGTTATGCAGTAATGTTCTTATTCGGGATGTTACAATAAAACATGGCGGATGGTTTTGCATCCTTGCGACCGGCGTTGATCATCTGACTATTGATAATTTAAAAATGGACACTAACCGGGATGGAATGGACATTGATTGTTGTCAGGATGTGCATATTTCCAATTGTACAGTTAATTCTCCGGGTGATGATGGAATTTGTTTGAAAAGTTCTTTTGCATTGGGTTATGCAAGGCCAACCAAAGATGTTACGATCACTAATTGCACGGTAAGTGGTTTCCTGGAAGGAACCATGCTGGACGGAACGTATAAAAAAGATTATCGCAGAGCACCTACCGGCAGAATAAAATTTGGTACGGAATCGAATGGAGGCTTTCAAAATATTGCGATCTCCAATTGTGTATTTGATAATTGCCGCGGATTGGCATTGGAATCAGTAGATGGAGCGTTGCTCGAAGATGTTACGATCAGCAACATTACGATGCGCAACGTTACAAATTCACCTCTCTTTATCCGGTTAGGCAGAAGAATGCGGGCACCGGATAGTCTTGTTATTGGAAAATGTCACCGGATTTTTATCAGCAATGTAAATGTGTACGACGCAATGGATGATAGCACGGCCTCGATCATCAGTGGAATTCCCGGTCATGATATTGAAGACCTGGAATTAAGTAACATTCATATTTATTATAGAGGTGGCGCTTCAAAGCAAATGGCAGATACTACCGTTCCTGAATTTGAAACAAGGTATCCGGATCCGAACAAATTTGGCGTCATTCCTGCTTATGGATTTTTTATACGCCACGTGAAAAATATCAAGATGAAAGATGTTACTGTTAGTTTCCTGAATGACGATTATCGT
>DASZPW010000322.1:0-4114 GCA_035550155.1 Chitinophagaceae bacterium
TTCGCTGTTCTGACTGCTGGGAACAATTCCTTTGACGAAAAGAAATTTTCTAAACTAAGGCTGGAATACTAACCCGATGGTCATTGGTGAGTAACTAATGGTTTAATTTTTTATCGCCGTAACTGAACATGGATCTGACCAATTTAAACAAAGACAGGAAGCAAAGACGGAAATCCTCACTTGACCTGAGCACCATGGTTTATGGTAAAGTACCTCCACAGGCAAAAGACCTGGAGGAAGCTGTACTGGGTGCTATCATGCTTGAAAAAAGTGCATTCGATACCGTTGTTGAAATCCTCAAACCCGAATGCTTTTATGTAGAAGCGCATCAGCGAATTTTTAAAGCCATGCAGAGCCTGGCAAATAAGAGCCAGCCTATTGATATTCTTACCGTGGTGGAAGAATTGCGCAGTAAAGAAGAAATTGAATTAGTTGGTGGCCCTTATTATGTGACCAAACTTACCAATGCAGTGGTTTCTTCCGCCAATATCGAAGCTCATGCAAAGATCATTCTTCAAAAATTCATTCAGCGGGAACTCATTCGAATCAGCGGCGAGATCATCGGTGATGCTTACGAAGATTCAACAGATGTTTTTGATTTGTTGGATGATGCCGAAAGTAAATTGTTTGAGATCACTAATAACCATCTTCGTAAAAATTTTGACACCATCGATTCCGTTTTGGTAAAAACGGTTCAGCGCATTGAAGATCTTCGTCATAAAAATGAAGATGTGACCGGTGTGCCCAGCGGTTTTTCTTCACTCGACCGGGTCACTTATGGATGGCAAAATACAGACCTCATTATTTTAGCAGCAAGGCCTGCTGTTGGTAAAACAGCTTTTGCCCTTAACCTTGCCCGCAATGCAGCGATGAATGGAAATAAGCAAACACCCGTTGCTTTGTTTTCCTTAGAAATGAGTGCAGGACAATTGGTGCAACGTATCCTTGCAGCTGAAAGTGAAATTTGGCTGGAAAAAATTGCCCGCGGAAAATTAGAAGAGCATGAAATGAAGCAATTGTATGCAAGAGGTATTCAGCGATTAGCTAAAGCTCCGATCTTTATTGATGATACTCCAGCATTGAACATTTTTGAACTTCGTGCTAAAAGCCGCCGTCTTAAAAACAAACATAATATCGGTTTGATCATTATCGACTACCTGCAACTGATGAGCGGGACCGGTGATAATCGTCAATCTAACAGGGAACAGGAGATCAGCAATATTTCAAGAAACCTGAAAGCACTTGCAAAAGAATTAAATGTACCGATCATCGCCTTGTCACAGTTAAGTCGTGAAGTGGAAAAACGTGGCGCCAAAGACGGAACCAAAATGCCACAGTTGAGTGACTTGCGTGAATCAGGTGCTATCGAGCAGGATGCCGATCTCGTTATGTTCCTTTATCGTCCGGAATATTATGACATCACCACCAATGAAATGGGCGAAAATAATCGTGGCGAAACCATTGTGCGTATTGCTAAACACAGGAACGGTTCCCTGGAAGCGATCAAGCTAAGAGCATTACTGCATATTCAGAAATTTGTGGAAGATGATAGTGGTGGATTTGCCGGACCGGGATTGCCGGGTAACTGGAAGCCGGTGCCTGATGTTGAAGGCGGCGATGCAAAACTGTACATTCAAACAGGAAGTAAGATGAATGATCTTCCTTTGGATGATGAAGAAACACCATTCTGATTTCAAATTGCAGATTTAAGATTTTAGATTTGTCCTGTTATCGCAGGACTTTTTTCTTTATGACTTTTCCCTTTTTTTATATTCCAGAATTTGACGCTTCACAAAAAGAAATCATATTGGATGAGGATACATCCAGGCATATCGTGCAGGTATTGCGGATGAATGGAGGTGAAAAAATAAATCTTACTGACGGAAAGGGCAATCTGATCACTTGTGAAATTCTGGAGGCCCACAAAAAACATTGTAAGGTTGAAGTTCGGGAAACCGACAACCAGAAACCGGCAGCGAGAAACATCACAATAGCTATTTCTCTTATCAAAAATACCAGCCGCTTTGAATGGTTTTTGGAGAAAGCAACAGAAATCGGCGTTTCAGAGATTATCCCATTGATCTGTGAAAGAACGGAAAAAGAAAAATTCCGTTTTGATAGAATGAATGCAATTTTGATCAGTGCGATGTTGCAAAGTCAGCAATGCTGGTTACCAAAACTCCAGGAACCCATCGCATTCAATAAAATAATTAATTACGCTCCACATGATCAGAAATTAATTGCTCATTGCGCTGAAGGGAATAAAAGTTTGATACATAATTTGCCAATTGGCACATCGGCACCTTGTCTCATTTGCATCGGACCTGAAGGAGATTTTAGTACAGGTGAAATTGAGTCAGCTTTACAATATCATTTTACTCCGGTTTCATTAGGCGCAACTAGATTGAGAACAGAAACAGCCGGTATTGTAGCTGCAACATTACTTTGTATCTATTAATTATTTTTTTTATCAGTTGTGGGTATCAATTTGGATTTTGTTTTATTTACTTATTTAAATTGCCGACTTTAATACCAGGGTCTATATAATCAAATCCATAACTAATGCCTAAGTTCAAAGTGAAAATCATTTTACTTACTGCGCTGTTTATTTTAATTTTCAATTTTTCGTATTCGCAAACCGTTTGCGGCACAGCAGATGAGAATGGAGCTGTAAATATCATGGCTCCGGCAGGGAATGTGTTTACGTCAGTGACATTTGCCAGTTACGGAACGCCAAATGGTGTATGCGGAAGTTTTACAATTGGATCCTGCGATGCTGTAAATAGTAAGACCATTGTTGAATCATACCTGCTTGGAAATAATTCTGCTTCAATTCCCGCCAACAATGCAGTTTTTGGTGATCCTTGCGTTGGAACCGGAAAACGACTTTATGTAGAAGCGGTTTATTCCGCTGCACTTCCGTTGAAGCTTATTTCTTTTAGTGGTAGATCCGGCGGTTCTGTAAATTTCTTATCATGGGAAACGACCAACGAGATCAATACAAGAGAATTCCGGATAGAGCGAAGCAATGATGGCAGCCAATTTTCTACGATTGGTACAGTGGCTGCAGCTAATCACAGCGGAAATAATAACTATTCTTTTTCTGATAATCTTTTGCAGTCACCTGTTCAGTTTTACAGACTTAAGATGATTGATATGGACGGTACTTTTTCATATAGTTCTATCATCAAAATCGAAAGTTCTTCTTCAAACCATTTTACAGTTTTTCCGAATCCTGTTTCCAATTCAATTACATTAAGCGGACTTCGGAGCAAAGGAATAATTGAGATTTCAGATATACAGGGAAGAACCATTCAAAAAGTATCAGTAATTGGTCAAACTCAAACTATCAATGTAGAAGCATATTCAGAGGGTATGTACCTGGTCAAATATTGCTACGATAATACAATGATCTGCGAAAAAATTGTGAAGGAGTAATTGATGATGTCATTGAAGCCCTTTGCATATTTTTTTTACAATCGCAGGACCTTCATAAATAAATCCAGTCCACACTTGAATTAGTGAAGCACCTGCATCCAATTTTTCTTTAGCATCTTTAGAAGTGAACACTCCACCGGAAGCGATGATAGGAATTTGCCCTTTTGTTTTTTGTGAAATGTATTTTACAATTTCTGCACTTCTTTGAGTTAACGGTTTTCCGCTTAATCCACCACTGCTGATTTTTTGACTTCTGACTTTTGACTTTTCACTCAATCCATCTCTTGAAATAGTTGTGTTGGTCGCAACGATTCCATCTAATTTAATTTCCATTGCAAGATTGATAACGTCATCCAATTGTTCATTTGTCAGGTCAGGTGCTATTTTCAGGAGTATTGGTTTTTGATTTTTGCCCCGATAGCTATCGGGGTTTGAATTTTCAGTTTGCAAATGAGTCAAAATTTTTCTCAGTGATTTTTTTTCCTGCAATTCTCTCAATCCCGGTGTATTTGGTGAACTTACATTTACTACAAAATAATCAACGTAAGGATATAGTTCTTTAAAACAGATCTCATAATCTTTCCAGGCGTCTTCATTGGGAGTGATCTTGTTTTTCCCTATATTTCCTCCAATGATGAGTCGTGAATAATTTTTTTTCTCCAGACTCCCGACTCCC
>DASZPW010000323.1:0-18354 GCA_035550155.1 Chitinophagaceae bacterium
CACGATCTGGGATCATGTGTTTGGCACTATGTTCGATCTTAAAAATGAAAAAGAGGATAAAGAGAAAGTGAAAGCGCTGATGTTTGAAAAGAAAAAATAATTATGAGATCGGCGACATTACTACTATCATCTTCGTTGCGACGCTCCGTTCATCTTTCTGTTCTTTACTCAGATATTTATCCTATCTGAAGTCGGAGGGTCACCATTTTTCAGAATCATCAATAATTCCGCCCGGACTTTTAAATTGCTGACGGGATTTTATTTTCTGCAATTGTCGTTCGATGATCAACTCAGCAATTATTTTTCCTGCATCTTTATCAGCATTATCAGACAACAGTTGTTTCAATTTCTTTTCCGAAATATCGATCCGGTAGAGCAGCTGAACTAATTTCGTAAAATCATTTACAATAAGATCGTTGATGAATAGTGCCAACTCATTCAGCAATGAGGGCTGCATCAATTGCTCGCTTTTGTCAGCGGTAGCTATTTTATCCATCACATTTTGCATAAAAACTATTTATTGCGAATAAGTTTTTTTATGATCACCATTTGCCCCATATGATAATGTGCATGTTCAACTACACCATGTAATGTTTTGTAAAATGTGGCGCTGCCTGAAGGAGTAAGCTCAAATAATTTTTCTTCCGGCATTGCTTCAACTGCTTCTGCCAGTTTGGTAAACGATGAAAAAGTGTTTTCTTTTAATTGCTGCCAGTTTTCTTCTTTATTCAGGGTAGGAATATCAAAACCATTTGCCTCATAGTTTACAGACCTCGTATCATTTTGTAAACGGAGCAACACTACATCATTATAAAATTTCAGGTGATTTGTCAGCATAGCTATGCTGTTGTTTGATGGAGGAATAAAATTCGCTTCATCAAGCGTCACATCCTGCAGTACATCTGTAAGAAAAATATCTGACCAATTACCTTTTAATACTTCACGGATATGTTGTGCCACTAATGATTTTATATTCATAGCTGTATATTTTATTTGTATTTTTCCATACTTCCTAAACCAAACAAAGCTAGATCATATTTTACGGGATCGTCTTTATCTAACTTACGTAAATAATCAGTAAGCTCAAGAGCAGCCTGCCAATCAGGTTGTTTTCGCTTCAAAATATTCAATCTTTTAGCCACTCTTGCCACATGCAGATCAATAGGGCAAACAAGTTGCGACGGGGAGATATTTTTCCAGATGCCGAAATCCACGCCTTTATTATCCGTTCTTACCATCCAGCGCAGAAACATATTTATTCTTTTGCAAGACGAGCCTTTTTCCGGGGTGGCAATATGTTTTTTCGTTCTTACGGGAATATGTTCTAAGGAAAAAAAATAATGATGAAAACCGACAAGGGCATTTTCAACAGTTTTTTCTTTTTTAGTTATCCATTTACTAAATGCCGTTTCTAGTGAATCATTTCCGGAATAATGCATCTTGAAAAACTCAATAAAGTAAAGAAGATCGGTGCTGTTGAATGTCCGATGTTTGAAAGAAAGCATTTTTTTCAGATCGATAGCATTATGGTTTAAACAAAAATCATAAGGCGACATATCCATCAACTGCATCAGCTCTTTTGATTTTTGAATGATAGTGGTTCGATTGCCCCAGGCAAATGTGGCCGCAAAAAAGCCGGCAATTTCTATATCTTGTTTTTTTGAAAATAAATGAGGAATGGAGATGGGATCATTCTTGATGAAAGACGGCTGGTTATATTCAGCCACTTTCTTATCAAGAAATTCTTTTAGATCGGATTTTATTTGCACATTGGCATATTTTCGAATTGACACATTACCCAATTGCTTGCTTCAGGTCTTCGATCAGGTCATCAGCATCTTCAATACCAACGCTCAAGCGAATCAGCGAATCAGTCAAACCGTTTTTAATTCTTTCCTCTCTTGGAATAGATGCATGTGTCATGCTTGCCGGATGATTGATGAGTGATTCCACACCGCCGAGGCTTTCTGCAAGAGAAAATATTTTTGTAGAGGATAAGACCCGCATCGCATTTTCAACGCTATCATCTTTGAGTGTAAAACTTAACATGCCGCCAAAACCCTGCATTTGTTTTTTAGCGATAGCATGATTGGGATGATCTGCAAATCCCGGCCAATACACTTTTCCTACTTTAGAATTATTGCGAAGCCAATGAGCAATTGTTGCTCCGTTCTCACAATGGCGCTGCATACGTACATGAAGTGTTTTGATCCCTCTTAACACCAGAAAACAATCCATCGGACCAGGCACAGCTCCACAACTTTTCTGAATAAAATATAATTTTTCCCTGAGCTCAGCATCATTCATCACCAAACAACCTTGTATTACATCACTGTGACCACCGAGATATTTCGTAACAGAATGCATTACGATATCAGCGCCGAGGTCAAGTGGATTTTGAAGATAGGGCGAGGCAAATGTATTATCCACTGCTACCAGTATTTTATTCTTTTTAGCAATAGTAGTGATGGCAGCGATGTCGCAAATGTTCATTAAAGGATTGGTTGGCGTTTCTGTCCAGATCAGTTTTGTGTTGCTGTTTACATATTTACTAATATTATCTGCATGGGTCATGTCAATATAATGGAATTTGATCCCGAATTTTTCAAACACTTTGGTGAACAACCGGTATGTTCCGCCGTACATATCATTCGCAGCGATCACTTCATCGCCGGGCTGTAATAATTTGATCACGGCATCCGTGGCAGCTACACCGCTGCTGAAAGCCAATGCATGTTTTCCGTTTTCAATAACAGCCAGTGCATCTTCCAATGCTTTGCGTGTAGGATTTTGCGAACGGGCATATTCATATCCTTTATTTTTCCCGGGAGCGGATTGAACATAAGTAGAAGTTTGAAAGATCGGCGTCATGATGGCACCAGTAGATGGATCAGGCTCTGCGCCGGCATGAATGAGTTTTGTAGCAAGCTTCATATTATTAAATGATTTAAGTATGCAAAGATGTGGAATATCAACGAATCGGTTATAAGATTAAGATTCAGGTTTATCGGAGTGCCGTTCATCCAGCATCAAGTTTGTTTAACAAAGACTTAACCCTCTTTTTTCGTGGCTGCCAATCATGTTTCACACAGTCAAATTGATTTTTCAATTTTCTTTTTTATGGGTTGAAGATATTTTATCAATTCGTGTACAATTAGCCCACTCCATTCTGCATTACCGGCAATCGAGTTTCGCTTGACTTACCTATGATGCCACACTAATTTGCCTCGTGTTCCTGATTTTGAAATTTAAAAAAGTATAACCATGAAAAGTTTTTTGTTTGCAGCGCTTTTGTTTGCAGGGATTGCAGCCAGCGCAGGTACTACTCCGAATGAAAAAGTGCTTAAAGCCTTTAACGAAACATTTACCAATGCTGAAAAAGTTGTATGGCAGGACCTGGACGATCAATACCAGGCAAACTTCTGGCAAAACTCCGTCAATGTACGGGTAAAATATGATAATGACGGCAACCTGTTGGAAACTACCCGCTACTACTTTGAGAAAAATTTGCCGCCGATCATTTTAACCAAATTGAAAAAAAGATACTCAGATAGAACCGTGTATGGAGTAACGGAAATTACATCGCCGGATGATGTAACCTATTATATCTCTATGAAAGATGATAAGAACTGGTATACGGTGAAAGCCGATGCTGTGGGAAATTTAGAGCAAACGGATAAATTTAAAAGAGCCGAGCCTCATGAATAAATGAAATATTTTGCATAAATGTGCAAATATTGGCTATGATCATTAATCCCGCTTAGTACAAGCGGGATCTTTTTTTAAAAACACATAGAAGCAGCAAGATATCTCCAGTCAAAATTATCAGGATCTACAGATGATGAATATTGAATCTTTTTATTCAACACTTCGGGCTTCAGAATATTTTCATCTACCATTTTTTTCTTTGCATTGATGATAATTTCCTGTACGGCGGGTTGCTCCATCCATTTTTTTTGCGGTGGTTCAAAACCAACTTTTTCTTTACGCCAGTTAATTTCTGCAGGCAATTCTTTTTCCATAGTTTTTCGTAACAGCCATTTGGTCCACCCGTTCCGGATCTTAAAATTGGAAGAAAGAGAAAATACAAATTCTACTAACTGGTGATTAAGAAAAGGCAGCCGGACCTCCCGCCCATGAGCCATGGAATTCCTGTCGGCAAAACGTAATAATTCTTGCAATCCATGCGTACAGGTGTTGAAATATAGAACGCCATTCAAATCCATAATTCCCGGTGTGGCATAATATGCTTCTTTGCTTTGAAAGCGAACGAAATCTTTGTCCAGGTCTTCCTGTGTCAACGCATGTACTAAATATTGCCGTTCTAAAAAAACTGAGGCGAGGTCGGGAAATAATGAAGCAAATATATTTTTAACACCAAACTTTTCTTCCACATTATTTTTTTTAGCAGCTTTTAATTCTCCGCTTCGCAATAATTTTCGTTTGTGAAAAAGCTCCTGCCAATACCACTTATAGTATTTATGGTATCCTGCCAATACTTCATCGGCTCCCTGGCCATCTAACAAGACTGTTACATTGTTATTTTTTGCCAATTCAAATACTTTGTATTGGGCAAAAATGCTCGCCGAAACAATAGGTTCTTCCTGGTAATAAAAAAGTTTTTCAAGATCCTGCACCAGTTCCTCTCCCTGTACTGCAACCGTGAAATGTTGCAAATGGTATTGTTTTGCTACTTTATTTGAAAAAACAAACTCGTCTTTTTCAAATCCCGGGAAAATAGCAGTAAAACACTTGTGACTATTAGTGACAGAATTTTCCCGCTGGCTGAATGCCACCACCGATGAACTGTCCAATCCGCCGCTCAGGGAAGTGCCAACAGGGACATCGCTCCTTACTCTTTTTTTCACTGAATCAGAAAATAACTCACTGAAGCGTTCTATTGCTTCCTGGTCTGTGATTTTTTTATGAAGATCCTGCGGATCAATATCCCAGTATTTTTCAATTTCTGTTTTGTGAAATTCGGGATCGTATTTTAAGATGCATGCGGCAGGTAATTTTTTTATTTGTTCAAAAAACGTTTCATCCGGCTGTCCGGGATTATCTACATAGCCGATAGTAATAAAGTTGAAAAGCATTTTAAGATTGACCCGTCGTTGAATGCCGGCGGCCCATAATGCTTTCATTTCTGAAGCGAAAATGAATTGTTCCTTGTCGGCATAATAGAAAAATGGCTTTTCGCCAAAGCGATCCCTTGCAGCAAAAAGATTTTTTTCTTTTTCATCCCAGATGGCAAAGGCAAACATGCCATCAAAATGATCAACGCATTCTTCTTTCCAGTGATCGTATGCCGCCGGGATCACTTCTGTGTCGGATTGAGAAAGGAAACTGTATCCTGCTTTTTGAAGCTCCGCTCTTAGTTCGGTATAGTTGTATATTTCCCCGTTGTGAATAATATGATAGCGGTTCAGAAACGGAAACGGTTGAGCAGCGGCATCGCTCAGGTCGATGATAGATAACCTGCGGTGTCCGAATCCCACTGTTGCGTTGTCATTGATCCAAATACCTTCACCGTCCGGCCCACGATGTGCCAATGCGTGGGTCATTTGTTGTAACCGCTGTGATGAAACCAATTGTGAATTGGAAGAAATAATACCTGCAATGCCGCACATGCTGTAAATATCCAAAATAATCCAGTGCGGATAGAAAGAAAAAACGAATAGGATCAGAAATTGATCGGCAATTTGGCAACAAGATCATCCCAGGCCATGAGCAGATCAGCACCGGTGTCTGTTTTTTCAAACACCATTGTGAAATATTCGATCGGTTTATTATTGATGCTAACGGGGATCGTGAACTTATCAATATCCTTTGTACTGTCGATCTTCAGTCCCCAGGTATCCACATTGCTGTTTAAAACGATTGTCCAGTTTTTTTCCTGTGGAATGCAGTATATAATATATCTGCCTGCAGCAATTTTTTTGTTTTGAATTTTTACATCCCTGTAAAATTGAATTTCTGTAGCCTCGTTGGCGCCTAATCGCCAGGGCTCTCCATACTTTAATAAATTATGAAACAGTTTGCGTCCCTGTAAATGAGGCCTGCTGTAAACTACTCTTGCCACCGGCGGAGTGCTGATGCTGTTGGTCATTTTGAGTTGAGGATAATTTACCGGGAAATAGCTCATATCCATCGGTGATATATCCACTGCTGCATAAGGATTGAGCATCGCTTCTTTTGGTATCAATGGCCTTTCGTTGACAAGGACCGAATCTTTTTGTGCAGAAGCGTTTTTATTATTAGTACAACTAAACAATAGAGCCAATCCTGTGCAGCAGAAAAATATTTTTGCTATACGAATCATAAAATAAGAATTAAAAGATGATCGGTAAAGCCACCCGTACGTTATCCCAAACAATGACAAGATTAGCACCATCCATTCTTTTTTCAAAGATCATTGTCAATGCTTCGGTCATTTCACTGTTTTTTTCAACTGGTACATCCACCCGCACCAGGTCTTTTTTGGGATCGTATTTGAAAGCACCCCATATATCGGTTTCCTTGTTCACAATAATGGTCCATTTATTTTCATATGGTATAGCATATAAAGTATATCGCCCTTTCGCAATTTTTTTATCGCCGATCCGGGCATGTTTGAAAAGTTCTAATTCTGTGGCTTCATTGGCGCCCATTCTCCACACTTTTCCGTATTCCACCAATTCACCAAAAATTGTTCTGCCACTTTTCTGAGGGCGGCTGTATATAATTCGTGCTGTCAGTTGATCTGTGATCTTGCCTTGTATTTTCAGCAATGGATAATTATTAGGATAATAACTCATATCCATCGGTGATTTGTCAAGTGGCGGATATGTTTGCCCTTGCTGGGCGATAAGCATATTACTACCGGTAAAAAGTACTAAAATGAAGAGGAAGATTTTTTTCATAAAAAAAGTATTTACAAATGTAAACTATTTGGCCATTGGCAGAAATTATGATGGATCAGTGGTTGTTGAATGTAACAACAAATGAAATTGATCAATGGCAAATGGTTTTACATCTTTCCAGAATTGACGATAACAATCCTTTAAAAGTTGGTAGTGTGTTTCAAATAATCGTGAAGCTGTTTCACTTTCGTGGATATAAGTGGCTCTGCGTACCACTCCGTTAAACCCTTTTTCAATTCCGCTTATGGTTCTGTATTCGAAAAGCCAGTTTTGTCTTTTCATGAAGACGAACATTCTTGCAAAATTATCAGGCACGATCGCAATATTTTGTTCAATCGTATCGTACACACGGCTGGCAAATCCATGCAAGGCAGATTCGCTGAACTCCTGTTCATCAGTTGCAAGAAAATGATCATATACAACATCTACAAAAGCCCCGGAGTATAAGCGGTAAGCGCTTTGAAATACCTGTTTCGCTTCTTTTGTTGCAGGATGTGAATCCGTAAATGTGTCAATGAAGCGATGAAGGCTGATGCCTTTTTGAATATCCGGCGGATAGTCCATTCTTTTTTTCCCCTTTACAAAATCACTGATGAGATTGCCTACCAGTATCTGCGGGTGATCAAAAGAAAGATATGCATGAGCCAGGTAATTCACATCGGTATGGTTACATCTTTTATAGCAAGTTAATTCTATTGTACCTGACCCGCTTTTTCTTTTTTAAAATAGCGGTATGAATAAATCATCGGAATGATCACCATAATGAGAATTATGCCCATCAATACAAAAAACATAACCATTGGTTTTATAAATAATGCCAACAGGGCAATAAGAATTCCTCCGGCAAACCAGATCTTGCTTGCAAACTGATGCGTGGCTTTCCAGTTCGTTTCGCTTTCCAGTGTCCATGGTAATCGCAATCCTGCAAAATAATTCGGTTTTATCGAGTGCATGATATTCCCGAAGTAGGCGAATAGTAATCCAATGGCAACCAGGAATAAATTTAGACTGCCTGTATGTTGTTGAATGGTCCAGCGGAGTATAATTACATTGACGAAAGAAAGGAATACAACCATTACCATGGCGATCTTCAAAAAAACTCCTTGTTGTTTTGTTGCATATCTTTTAGGGTCAATTTTGTAAATATTGGTTAAGATAAGATACATCAGCAATGCGATGCCTGTAATTATAGAAGAAAAAACAAGTACCTGGTTCTTTTCACCATATTTATCCGGAGTGCCATTTATACCAAAATGCACCGGGATACTTTCGGGCATGGCTCCCCAGATCGTTGCAAGGTAGATCCAGGGAATGCTCAACAGGACCAGAACAAATATCCAGCGAAGGATGACCGAATGTTTCATGCTTATTTCTTTTTTGATTTGAATTGTAAAAGCCATTTTAAAATTTCATCTACAACAGTTGTATTGAGCGAATAGTAAACGAACTGCCCGTCTTTTTCAGTAGTAACGAGTTTGGCCTGCTTCAAAAGGTCAAGGTGATGAGAAACGCTGGGCCATGAAATATGGAACCGCTCGGCAATTTCACCCGCCGTCATATCTTTTTCCTGAAGCAATTCCAGTATTTTTCTTCGGGTAGGATCATTCAGCGCTTTAAAAATGATGTTCATATTTTATTTTGATAATTGCATATTTAGACAAATATCTAATTAATAGCCCTGAAACACAAATTTTCCGCACAGCATTTCGTCCGCTTTGTACGAATGCGGACAGAAATCCCATGAATGGCGGTAATAAATGTCCGGCGGTTACATTACACAACTTTTGTTAACAGCGTTTAACATGCGCATCCATTAGTCACAATTAGCTTGTTGCGGGCTGTAACCATTTCTACATTTGTGACGTCAAACAATACAAATAAAAAAACAAGTCAATAACCGATAAAAATTTAAGTCATGAAAAAGATTTTCTTATCACTCGCAATGTTCGTAACACTTGGAACTATGAGTGCCTTTGCTGATTCGTCTGATGTAAGCCCTAAAGTGCTTACCGCTTTTAGCAATGATTTTAACAGCGCCAAAGAAGTAGAATGGTCCGTAGGAGCAAATTATTTCAGGGCGGCATTTACGTTCAACGGCAACCATGTCTTTGCATTTTATAATGCAGATGGAGAAATGCTGGGCCTTACCCGCTACATCAGTTCTCTGGACCTGCCGATGAATTTGCAAAGAAATCTTAAAAAGGATTATTCCGATTTCTGGATCTCCGATCTTTTTGAAGTAGCCAACAACAACGGCACCAGTTATTACATCACACTGGAAAATGCAGATACAAAGATCGTGTTGAAGGCAAATGCTAACAGCAATTGGACAACCTATAATAAAGTGCGCAAAGCCTAACGAGTTAGTTTTGGTGTGTGGTAACAAAAGCCCCATCGCAGGTGGGGCTTCATTTTAAACTTCGTGTTTTTTAATTCCAACATTCCTTTAAGAATCGGGATGTACAGGTAACCCGCATCCTTAGATATATATAGTTTTTTTCATTTTTTAATCATTATAATAAAAACTAAAAGTAAAAGCCATGAAAAAGTTTTTTTTATTCTTGTCATTTGCGATGATCGTCGGAGTGACTACCGCATTTGCCAGCGGGGACCCAACTGTTGGTCCAAGAGTGCAACAATCATTTAAAAATGAATTTCCCCAGGCCGATTATGTTATTTGGGGCAAAGACCAGGATTATTTTAAAGCAACATTTGTGCTGAATGATTACAGAACTGAAGCCTGGTTCAGTGCAGATGGTGAATTGTTAGGAACTGTACGTAACCTGTTGTATGACCAGTTACCGCTGTCAGTCATGAGGGGGATTGAAAAAAATTATCCCTCAGCCTGTGTCATTGAGATACTGGAGATCACCAACAGCGATGGCACGGTGTACAAAATGGTAGCTACGGATAAAAAAGGAAAGATCGGCCTCAGTGCCACACCTGATGGAGTGGTTATGAAAACAGGACGGATCAAAAAATAAAATATCCGGCCGAAAATGAAAGAAAGCTCTGTTACACAACAGAGCTTTTTATTTTATCAAAACTGTATTTTTGCGCCGCCGCATTGTCTCGTCTTATTGCGATCTGAAGGCGGATAAAACATTTAGCATGAATAAAGGTCCAGTTTCCAATTTTATCCAGCATCATTATCGTCATTTTAATGCCGCTGCGCTGATGGATGCAGCTAAAGGATATGAACAACACTTGCTCGATGGCGGAAAAATGATGGTGACGCTTGCCGGTGCTATGAGCACTGCAGAGTTAGGAATTTCATTGGCAGAAATGATCCGGCAGGGAAAAATTGACATCATCACCTGCACCGGCGCTAACCTGGAAGAAGATGTTATGAATTTAGTGGCGCACTCACATTATAAAAGAGTGCCTCATTACCGTGACCTTACGCCGCAGGATGAATGGAATCTTTTGGAGAATCATTACAACAGGGTTACTGATACCTGTATTCCTGAAGAAGAAGCATTTCGTCGGTTGCAAAAACATTTGGTGAAACAATGGAAAGATGCCGAATCAAATGGCGAACGTTATTTCCCGCATGAGTTTTTGTATAAAGTAGTTTTAAGCGGTGATCTGAAACAATATTATGAGATCGATCCGAAAGACAGCTGGATCATCGCCGCCGCAGAAAAAAATATTCCTATCGTAGTACCGGGTTGGGAAGACAGCACCACCGGAAATATTTTTGCCAGCTATGTGATCAAAGAAGAATTAAAAGCTTCAACAGTAAAAAGTGGTATTGAATATATGGTGTGGCTTGCAGATTGGTATCGGAAAAATTCTTCCGGAAAAGGAGTGGGTTTTTTCCAGATCGGTGGTGGTATTGCAGGAGATTTTCCGATCTGCGTAGTGCCGATGATGTACCAGGACCTGGAATGGCACGATGTTCCTTTCTGGAGTTATTTCTGCCAGATCAGTGATTCTACTACTTCGTACGGCTCGTATTCCGGGGCAGTGCCTAATGAAAAAATAACCTGGGGGAAATTAGATATTCATACACCTAAATTCATTATTGAGAGCGATGCGACCATTGTGGCGCCGCTGATATTTGCCTGGATACTGGGCTGGTAAAAACTAAGCTAAAAAAATTTACCCCGTCACTTTTGCTGACGGGGTTTGTATTTATGGTAGAAAGGTAAGGATCAATTTTTCAAAAGAAGGATTTTCATTTCACCGGTACTCAACCGTTTCTTTCAATAACGGATAATAGACCATTTAAGTTGCTTGTAGTTTAATAGAGATAAAAAAATTCCTCCGCAGGCGGAGGAATTTTTTATAAACAGATTGACTGAACTTATCTCGTTGGGATTTCCAGCTTCAGGTCCCGTTTCAGCATATCATCCCTGTTTGCCATTTCCCATGCAGTATAAAAAACCAATTGTGCTCTTTTCACCAACAGATCATAATTGATCTTATCGGGAGTATCGGTAGGCCGGTGGTAATCAGAACCCAACATTCCATCATAGTAGAAAATGATCGGTACTCCTTTGCGGGCAAAATTGTAATGATCGCTACGGAAGTAAATACGGTTGCGGTCGTTCGGATCATTGAATTTATAATCCAGTTCCAGCTTGGTATATTTTTTATTCACCGATTCACTGATCGTTCTCAGGTCGGTGCTTAATTTATCATCGCCCACTACATAAACATAATTATTAGGATTTCCGACTTTGCGGCTGGTGTCTATGCGGCCGATCATATCAATGTTCAGGTCCACGCTGGTTTGTTCTAAAGGAAATACAGGATGGTTCGTGTAGTAATCTGATCCCCACAATCCTTTTTCTTCACCGCTGACAGTCATGAACACCATGGTGCGTCGGGGACCTTTGCCATCCGCTTTTGCTTTGGCAAATGCCTGTGCCATTTCAATTACACTCACTGTTCCGGAGCCATCATCATCTGCACCGTAATAAATAACAGTGTCTCTTTTTCCCAAATGATCATAGTGGCCTGTGACAAAAACATATTGGTCTTTTAAGTCAGTTCCTTCCAGCACACCCAACACATCACTGCTTTCCAAATGAAGTGTGGTTTTTGCAAAGTTGAGCATCAAATTAGCCTTATATGTTTTCGGTTCAGATTTTCCGGCTTTTGCTGCATCGTAGTCAGATCCCATGATCGCTTTGGCTATTTCTTCTGAAACAGTGAACTGGTTAGGACGAACCATTGGTTGAAAAGCGTTCACATACATGTTTCCTTTTGGATTCGTTTTAGTCTGATGCGGAAAATTTGTTGCAATGATCATGACTGCTACTGCTCCGTTTTTTTGCGCAGCATCGGCTTTTGCAAAAAAACCACCGAACCGATTTCCACCTCTTCCGCCGGGGCCTCTGCCTCCCTGTGGTTGCCCACCCAACATCAACACTACTTTACCTCTTACGTCCAAACCTTTGTAATCATCCTGGGTAGAATCGCTATTCCCATTTCCTACAAAAACAACTTCTGAGAAACGGTAAGTGGCATTATTGCACTGGCCTACGTTCACAGAAAAATCTTTATCCAATTCGTATGTTTTTCCATTTACTTCAACTTCAGCATTGGTGAGGGAATCTTCATATACGTCATAATGCAACTGGTACTGTCCATGATTTCCGGGTGCGAGGCCGAATGACTGAAACTGGCTTTCAATATAAGCGGCAGCTTTTTTTTGCCCGGGCATTGCCGTTTCTCTTCCTTCCATTTCTTTGGAAGCTACAATGTAAAGCCGTTGCTTCACATCATCAGCTGTGATGGTGTTTGCATATGTGGTTGCAGGGTTTTTTTTCTGTGCTCCGGCAACAACAGTGATGCAAGTCAAAAAAACAAATAGCAATTTTTTCATGTGTGTGGTTTTTAAAAAGATGTTTCAAACTTAAGGCAATTCAGTTAGAGCACCAGTGTAAATTGATAAATGGCGGATAATATTAAAATAATACTTCAGGCGCAGCTGATCTTTTCAACCCGGCGCTGATGCCGCCCACCTTCAAATTCTGTATGCATGAAGATGTCAACCATTTTTTCAGCATCACCTTCACGAACAAACCTGGCGGGGATGCAAATGATATTCGCATCATTATGTTCTCGTGCCAGTTTTGATAATTCTTCGCCCCAGCAAATGGCAGCCCGAACGCCCTGGTGTTTGTTAGCAGTGATAGCTACGCCGTTCCCGCTGCCGCATATTAAGATCCCAAAAGCAGCTTCTACTTTTTCAACAGCCAGAGCAACAGGATGAGCATAATCAGGATAATCAACGGAGTCTTTTGAATGTGTACCATAGTCATGGTAGGGGAGGCCTTTCCCTTCCAAAAAAGAGATCAGGTCTTCTTTGTAATCAAATCCGGCATGATCGCTTCCGATAGCAATAGGTTTGCTCAGATCAAACGGTGAATTCATAAGAATAACTTTGTGTGAAATTCAGAATAATAAATCGCTGTAAAGTTACAGAACTCACGGCTCCTGATTCGGAACTTTTTTCTTAACTCCATTCTTGTTTTGCATCTTCTTCCTGGCGCTTGTTGATGCGGGTTGCAAGTATAATACTGGCTTCGTACAATGCATATAAAGGAATGGTGACGATCATCAGGCTGAATGGATCAGTAGAAGGAGTGATGATGGCCGCAGCAGTGATTATGATCACAAATGCGTGGCGTCGGTATTTTTTTAAAAATTTAGCTTTCAAAAAACCAACTCTTGCCAACAGCGAAACCAATAATGGCATTTGAAACAAGACACCAATACCCACCGTCGTGTACACAAGGTTTTCAACGTAATCAGAAAATGTGGGCATTATTTTGATCATGGGGCTTAATGTGTAGCTGAAATAAAAATTTACCATGAAAGGCGTAAGAATAAAATAACCGAATGCTACACCCAGGAAAAATAAAAACGATACCCAGAAAATAACGCCTCTTGTTTTTTTTAATTCTTTTTGAGATAAGGCTGGCTTAACAAAACGCCAGAACTCCCAGAAGACATACGGAAAAGCAAGAATGAACCCACCAACAAAAGCAATTGTAAAAGTGGTTACAAATTGTTCGGTCATTGCTGTGGCAAGAAATTCTGCTTTCACACCGCCCATGCAAAGAGTATTTCCCAGGCCAAAGAAATGTCCCATTTTGCAAAACCATCCATACGTAATGAAATCATCATGCGCAGGTCCCAGCAAGATTTTATCTACCACATAGCCGGCTTTAACACCCACGACAAGAGCGCAAATCAAAACTGCAATCACTGCACGGATCAAATGCCAGCGCAATTCTTCCAGGTGGTCGATGAACGACATTTCCGCCTGGGAATCCTTATTTCTTTTATTGAAAAAATCCATCAGTGCCATCAGCACATAAAATTGAGGGGGCAAAGATAAGAACTAAGGGATTTAAGGACAGTGTATATGTTTCGCGGCAATCCTGCAGAATTAAAAAAGCCTCCGGGTTTTCCGGAGGCTTTTCCTGTAATGGATATTTTTTATTTTACCGCAAGAGCTTTATCAATGATAAAATTCAGTTGCGTACGATGGGCTTTGGTTTGCTCATTGGGTGAAACTGCGGAAGCCAGCAAGGTTTTTATTTTCTTTAATGTATTTAATGCCGCTGCTTTTGTTGCATCGTCATATCCCGAAGTGGCGCTGGCATTGGCAATATTGGCCGCACCCTTTACAAACTGTGTCTGCAGGTTCTGACGATATAGATTCACATTGCCGGATTTGTCTGCTACAAATATTGCCTGCACGAGGTCATTCATCATATCAGCTACGGAATAGGTATTGCCATAAAGGCTGGTGTTATTGATGCGGGCTGTAGTTACAGGATGCAATAATTCGCCAAGCACATTTACCTGCATGGCCAGGATCATAGATTCAATTTTCAGGTCTTCGGTATTGCCAAAGAAATTATAACCACGGCGTTGAGCCTGTAAGTATGGGAATAATTGTCCATCGGAATCAAATGCATTGGGAGCAAATAAATATTTACTCAACAATGCCATTGCTTTTTTCTGAGTGGCTGCCGGCACGGGTGTCAATGGTTTGTTCACTGAATTCTGATCAGGGAAGCTTCTATCTACATACACACCGCCAACATAACGGCTCACGGAGTTCAGCATATTGGATCTTTGACCGATCAATGTACCATAGCGGGAACGAAGTTCCTGGTAAGATTGCCCCGGCTTGCTATATTTCGATCTTAATTTTCCTATAAGAGTATTTAATAATTGCAGGCGATCATCAGCATAAGTGATCATGTCGCTGCTCAGATCATTGATCATTACTCTCGGGTCAATGCCATTGCCGGGACTTCTCATATCATCTGCATCGTTTCCAAAAGCAAGTTTAGGGTCATCACTTTGTGATACAATTTTCTTAAGACCTTCTTCTTCCTCTCCGGGCGGAAAAGGAGTGTAGCCGTACTGAATCGCCCAAATATCATAGGGCCCTAATTTGGTTGTATAATAGTCACCCTGCTTTTTTGGATCCGAAGAAATATTTATGGCCGGGTAATCCATCACTGATCCCTGCAATCCGATCTTGTGAGTGATATTCGTATCATTCAATTCTTCCGGGCTTAGCATTTGCGATGCTTTCATGTTATGATTCAGTCCCATGGTGTGACCCATTTCATGCATCACCAGGTAATACAAAAATTGTTTGTGCATTTCACTGATCTGCTCCGGGCTGGCACCTTCTAATTCCAAAGCAGTTAATCCTGCAGTGTATTGTTCTTTCAATTCTTTTGCCAGCGTACAAGTTTCCCAATGTTTTTGCTGGTTTGCTGATAAGAACATTTTTGTAGGATCATTATCGTTTTCCGGAACACCAAGCGGAGAATAAGTGGTTTTAAAAAATTCTTCCTGTATCGGAACAGCACTTCCTGTAAACCATTCTACCGTGATATCAGCTCCGAGTATCTGTCCGGTTTCAGGATTTACAAAGCTGGGCCCGATAGCTCCATACGGAGGATAGGGCGACGATACCCAACGAATGACATTGTAACGAATATCAGCAGGATCCCAATCTGCATCATCCGGCATGATCTTCATCACGACTGCATTTTTGAAACCAGCTTTTTCAAATGCTTCATTCCATTTCAATCCTGCTTCCATTATTGTTTGACGATATTCTAAAGGAGTTGTGTTTTCTATCCACCAAACAATGGGTTCAACCGGTTCGCTGAGTGCTGCATTCGGATCTTTTTTCACCAGGTTCCAGCGATTGATCACATCTTTATAATCGGCGGTTTTTATTGAAGTAAGGTTATCTATTTGTTGCATAAAATATCCTACTCTCGGATCATCACGCCTCGGACGAAAATCATTTTCAGGCATTGCAATAAAAGAATGTTGAAAACGGATCCGGTTATACCGGGCATCAGTAATATCTCTTCCACCCTGGTTGAATGGAGCAGGATTATCATAAGCCAGGTCTACTACTACATCAGTATTGTCGGGAAATGAACGAACCTTATCATATTTTGATTTTGCAGCATTGAGCGTACCTAAATTGAATACAGCTCCGGGCGGAAGTCCTGGTGGAACCAACGGCCGTACCTGGTCGAGTTTTTCGCTGAGGAATAACGGGTCGCCGGCGATCAGGTAGCCACTTGAATCTTCGGCTGAAATTTTATCAGAATAAAAAACAGCTTCCGTCACATCAACATTCGCCGCTTTACTCACAGGATTGTTCTTATCATAATAGAAATTCGTATTCACCTGGCTGAATTCGATCTTATCAAAAAACTTCTTGACCTTAAATACCCATGTAGTGCGGATCATATTCTGATTAAGAAATAAACTGGTGGGCCCACCCATTGAAAAACTCTGGTAAATGAATTTCTTTCCCAGTTGATCTTTCTTTATATAGATCTGGATACTTCCGGTAGCTGTATCCTGGTACAATGTAAAAAGTCCTTCCATCTTATGGCTGCTTTTTACTTTGTCAGTGATGCCGGCAGGTTTTTTGGGCTTGCTGGTATCAGCAGGCATATTATTGCCTGTTTGTTTCATGGTTTGCTGTGCCGAGACGGAGATCATCATAGTAACTACAGCAAACAGGAGAAATGATTTTTTCAGCATATCAGTAAAGTTTTAGTAAATACAAAGTACATCCATAACCCACGTATAACAAAAAATTTGGATGAACGGGTTAAAGCAATTCGGTAAGTATTAAATGGGAGGTTAAATGGTGATCATTTCAATTTTTTCATTTTCACCATTTCGATACGGGTATCGCTGACGCTGACGATCTCAAATTCGTAATCATCAATGATGATACGTTCCTTCTGGCGGGGAATTGTTTCTGTGTAGTTGATAATATACCCGGATAATGTTTCTGATTTTTCTCTCGGGAAATCGAAACCATATTTTTCTTCAAGATAATCCAGTTCCAAACGACCTGAGAAAATGTATTCGTTCTCGGCTACCTGTTTCTCAATGAATTTTTCTATATCGTATTCATCTTTTATTTCGCCGAACAATTCTTCCAACACATCTTCCATAGTGATGATGCCCGCCGTGCCGCCAAATTCATCCACAACCCAGGCAATGCTTTTTCGTTCCCGGCTGAATTTGCTGATCAGGTCGCTGGCACTCATGCTTTCCGGAACTGCAGGAATGGGTAAAAGGATGGATCCAATACCGGATGGTTTTTGAAAAAGATCCAATTGATGAATGTACCCGGCGATGTGATCAATGTCGTTTTTGAAAACGATCAGCTTGCTGAGTTTGGTCTCCGAAAATTTTTTTCGCACCTCTTCCATGGAAGAGTGGATATCCAATCCCATGATCTCTTTGCGGGGAACAAGACACTGCCGGATCCTGATCTTCGGTAATTCCTGGGCGTTTTCCAATAACTGGGTATTACGTTCCTGTTTTTCTTCATCAATATTTTGCTGAAAAAGATTTTTCAGGTCGCTGCGTTTGAACGCTTCTTTAGTTTTATCGAATCGAACGTTGAAAATATATTTCAGCATCCATTCTGCAAGGCTGATCAGTGCAGAAGCCAGCGGATAAAACATCTGGTAAAAAAAATCAGTGACATGGGCCAGCCTGCTCAGCATGGTGATACTCCTGGCCCGAAAAATGGCACGGGGAATAAATTCTGTAAATACCAATACAATGAAGGTAGCAATTGTTATTTCCACCAATATGTGAACAAGGTTAGAGCCAACACGCAGATAATGCCAGATGGGTCGCAATACATTGCTCACCTGCAACCCGAGAAAAACGAGGAAGACATTAAAGCCGATCAGCGTAGTACCGAGAAATCGTGCCGGAGATTCTACAAAACGGCCGAGTATCTGGCCGCTGGCGCCGCCTTGTTTTTTGCGCAGCTCAATACTTAACCGGTTAGCGCTGTAAAAAGCCATTTCAATGCCGGAAAAAAAACCCATCAGCAATAGCGTCAAAACAAACCATGTTATCGTTTTCCAGTCCATCATGAAGTAAAGATAGAAAAGAGTTTATTGAC
>DASZPW010000324.1:0-4255 GCA_035550155.1 Chitinophagaceae bacterium
TACATCGTGCTTCAATGCTTCTTCTACCACGAAAGAAAAGTGAGAGCTTTTGGTACAATAACAATAGAAGTATTTGCCTTCATAACGGTATTTCTTAAATGCCGACGCAAACATGTGCCTGGCTTTTTTTATCTGCATACCGATCTTGGGCAGATAGCTCAGTTTTAGCGGCGTTCCATACTTTTCAATTAGAGCTTTGATATTAATATCATTAAACCAAAGACAATTGTCGTGTACTTCTAAACCTTCCTGGGGAAAGTTGAAAGTTTGTTTTACCAGGTCCAAATAGGTGTTGGTAACGGTTGACTCCGGAGGCATTTTTTCAGACGAGATTTTTTAATGGATACAAATGTAATGTGTTTGATTTTTTATATACAAATTTTTTAATTGGCCGTTAAACAAGTAAAATTATTTACATCTGAGTTCCGTCCTCAGTAAAACAATAGTTAAGCGCTGTTAAGTGCCAGTTAAGTAGTTTGATCCGGATACGAAACAACATTTTGTTTCGTCAAAAAAAAGGAACCTTTTTATATAACCCTAAAATTTTAAGCCATGAAAAAGATGCTTATCGTGATCACGATCCTATTATCAGGAGCCTTTGTTATGCCGGCTTTAGCTGGAATTACTGGTAAAAAAGGGCATCCTGATTTTAACAGTAAAAAGAAGAAAATTACTTTTCATGAACAAAAAATGAAAGATCTGGACTGGGTAAATTATCAAACAGAGCAACAGTTTGAATCAGATTTTCCCCAGGCTACGAATGTAAAATGGCGCCAGGGAAATTTTGCTGAAGCAACATTTACTGAAAGTGCCATCATCAAAACTGCTTATTATGATCGTGATAATAACCTGGTAGGAACTACTACTAAGGTATCTTATTCCGCCCTACCTGTAAAAGCGCAAAAAGACATACAGAAAAATTTTCCGGACTACAAAGTGGCAGATGTTATCTTGTTTACGGACAATCCGGACAATGATACTGACATGTATTTATTTTCAGCACCCTTCGAAGACGAGGATAACTATTTTGCAGAAGTCGACAATGGAGCGAAGAAAGCAATCCTAAAAGTTACAATGGATGGAGAAGTATCATTTTTCCAAAATTTTTAACTGGAATTATTAATAAAAAAAACCGTCCTGATTATAATCGGGACGGTTAAATATTTTCTACCAGGAAATACTACTTCACTTGTGCAACCAGGCTTTTGAAAGTTTCGGGATGGTTCATTGCAAGATCAGCCAATACCTTCCGATCCAGTTCGATACCTTTTGCCTGCAGTTTATTAATAAAAGTAGAATAGGTCATTCCTTCTGCCCGTACAGCTGCGTTGATACGTGCAATCCACAATTGGCGATATTCTCTTTTTTTAAGTTTACGGCCTACATACATGTAGGTCATCCCTTTTTCAACTACGTTTTTAGCAACAGTTAAAACGTTTTTCCTTTTGCCATAAAAACCTTTGGCTTGTTTCAATATTTTTTTTCGGCGGGCTTTGCTTGCAACCGAATTGACAGAACGTGGCATATCTGAATAATTTTAGATTTAAAAATTTAATTAGAAGAAATAAGATTCAGGGATTAAGTTCAGGACTTTTACTACATTTTCTTTACTCCCTTTACCTTGCTTACTTAAGCCTTAATAAACGTTTTACAAAATCAAGATTGGCTTTACTTACCATGCCATCCTTTCTTAAATTACGTTTGCGCTTTTTTGATTTTTTCGTCAGAATGTGACGTTTGAAACTCTTTTGATGAGTGATCTTTCCGGTGCCGGTCACTTTGAAGCGTTTTTTGGCACTGGAGTTTGTTTTTACCTTAGGCATTTTGCATGCATTTAAATATTACGCTTTGAGGCGTCCCCGATCAGTCGGAGCCCTTGTCGGGCCTCTTCAGCAAATTTTTCCAGTCAAATAAAAAAGAGCTTTTTTTGAATGGGTCGCAAAGATAAGCTATGTAAAATAACCTGCAAAGAGGACTAAAAATAAAAAAAGGGATCCTAAATAGGATCCCTTTAAAAGATTTAGAATAAAATTCTATTATTATTTAGGGTTCAAGGCATTATCAATGCGCTTAACTATATCCTGCAAATGATATTTACTCATCGGATCAGAAATTGTAGCTGCGGCAGCTGTTGCTTCGGCTTTTAATGCAGTAAGATGGGCCCTTACCAAACTCTTAATATCTGAACTATTCGGGTTCAGGGAAGGAGTTGCTGGAGCACCGCCTCTGCCACCACCACCCAAATTCACATTCATTGTAGCGGGCGGGTTTAAGAGATTGATAAGAATATCAACATAAGATTTCTGAAGATTTCTGCGATATACATCGATCGGTTTTCTGGTTGCCAATTCTGACCATATCCCTTTCTTAAGATCATTAAACAAATCGGTCATCTTATATGCATTATTACCGATTTCTGTTTCAGCAGTGATCAATTTTGCCAACGTATTATTGTTGAACAAGCGGTTCAATGTTGCTGTCTGCAGGTTCCCGATAATGATTAATGGATTACCGCCAGTTCTTGCATAGATGTCGTTATTGATAAGCCAGGTCGGTGTAGTAAACAATTGTTGATTCAAAAAAGCAACAGCATTTGCCTGTTTTACTTTAGGTGTGAACTCAAAAACAGGTCCTGCTTGTTCCACCACTTTCGGAGTTCTGTAAATACCTCCAACATTTCTCACTACATGTCCCATGTAGCGACTGTACTGACCAGTTACCTGTCCATATATTTCTGCAAGATTTGAATAATCATCATTGGGCTCCCTGGTCCAGGTCATCAGTTGTGGAATGATGCGCTGCAGGTTTTTAATTCCATAAGCACTGGCCTTCATTGCATCATCACCGAGATCTTCAGTTTGTGAGCGGGGATCATCCTGATTGCTTTCGCCATCTCCCCACCACAAACGGGGATTCTTTAATTTATCCATCACGATCTGGTTCAGGTATCCTTTTTCTTCATCAGGAGTTTTGAACTGAGGATATAACTTGTATCCCCATTCGATCGCCCATTTATCATAATCACCAATTCTTGGGAATAATCCTTTTTCGCTGATATTATCTTCCGGTTGTGCTACGTAGTTGAAACGAGCATAATCCATAATTGAAGGAGTATGTCCGTTTGCTTCCACCCATTTTTTATTACGTAATGAATCTACCGGAACTGAAGAACTTGAGCCCCAGTTGTGACGTAATCCCATTGTATGGCCAACTTCATGTGAAGAAACAAATCGGATCAATTGGCCCATCAGTTCATCAGGAAATACCATTTGTCTTGCCTGAGGATCATTTGGTCCGGCCTGTATCATGTACCAATTACGAATTAACTCCATGACGTTATGATACCAGTTGATATGCGTCTCTAAAATTTCGCCGCTGCGAGGGTCTGCTATACTTGGTCCACTGGCATTTTGCGTTTCCGATGGTTTATAAACTATTGCAGAATTACGGGCATCTTCCAGGCTCCAGGTGCTGTCTTCTTCTTTTGTAGGCGCTACTTTACCAATGATTGCATTTTTAAATCCCGCTTGTTCAAATGCTACTTGCCAGTCATTAATACCCTGGATCAGATAAGGCACCCATTTTTTTGGCGTTGCCGGATCAATGTAAATAATGATTGGTTTTTGCGGTTCTACCAACTCTCCTCTTTTATACTTCTCCATATCCTCTGGCTTTGGTTCCAATCTCCAACGCTTAGCCAGTTCAATGCTTTTTACACCTTGAGGATTAGCATCAAAATCAGTGTATCCAACAGTAAAATATCCGACACGGTCGTCATAGTATCTTGCCTGCATCGGATCTTTTGGTAAAAGAACCATAGAACTGTTCAATTCAACAGTCAGATTACCTGTCGCTGCTCTGCCACCGCCACCAAATCCTCCAAAACCAGTGTTGGCCTGTGCCGGAAGTCTTCCATAAGTTTTCACCGCAGTGATCTCAATATTGATGGGATATGATTTTACAGAAACGATATATGATTTGTCTGCCTGCAAAGCACCGATACGCAGGGCACTTTTTGCACCGCTGCTATAAAACAAAATATCGTTATCGCCATCGATGTAACTGGTCATATCGATGACTGAGCCGGTAGAATCTTTTGAATACGCTTTAATATCAAATGCTGCTGCAATTGGTTGCAGGTTGGAATTCCTGACAGAATTAAACATGGGCGAAGTGGAATCTTTCGCATACACAGCATAAGAAATATTCTTTAAAAATATTTTATGGTTAGGCCCTTTTTCAAACCGAATCACAT
>DASZPW010000325.1:0-4324 GCA_035550155.1 Chitinophagaceae bacterium
TTGTACTACGGTGAATAAAGTTTGCGCCAGCGGCATGAAAGCAATCGCACAGGCTGCACAAAGTATTTTATTGGGAGATGCGGACATCGTGGTGGCGGGAGGAATGGAAAGCATGAGCAATGTTCCTTTTTATGCAGATAGTTTGCGCTGGGGAAATAAATATGGTAATGCATCATTAATAGATGGCCTTGCCAAAGATGGATTGACGGATGTGTATGATGGCAAAGCGATGGGTAATGCAGCGGAGCTTTGTGCCAAAGAATGTGGCATCAGCCGTGAAGCGCAAGATGCGTTTGCCATAGAAAGTTATAAACGCAGCCAGGCAGCATGGGAGGGCGGAAAGTTTGCGAATGAAATAGTACCTGTAGTAATTCCGCAACGGAAAGGTGATCCGGTGGTGGTGAGTAAAGATGAAGAACCTTTTAATGTAAAGTTTGATAAGATCGCATCATTAAACCCCGCCTTTCAAAAAGACGGAACCGTAACTGCAGCAAATGCAAGTACCATGAATGATGGCGCTGCTGCATTGGTATTGATGAGTGCAGAGAAGGCAAAAGAGTTAGGTTTGAAACCTATTGCAAAGATTCTTTCGTATGCGGATGCGGAGCAGGCGCCGGAATGGTTTACAACTACTCCCTCAGTGGCTGTTCCAAAAGCAGTAGCGAAAGCTGGTTTGAAAATGAGTGATATTGAATATTGGGAACTGAATGAAGCATTTGCTGTGGTGGGCATTGAAAATACTAAACGAATGAAATTAGATCCTGCCAAAGTGAATGTACATGGTGGCGCAGTTTCTTTGGGTCATCCTTTGGGATGCAGTGGTGCAAGGATCATCGTCACTTTAATTAATGTACTCAAAGCAAATAATGCGAAGTATGGAGCGGCGGGAATTTGTAATGGGGGTGGCGGCGCTTCAGCTATGGTTATTGAGAGTCTCTAGTCAGGAGTCAATAGTCATTTGACGTTTTACTCGACATTCCGACAATTCACTTATGCCGCTCTGCTAAAATTTTCACTACATCACTTAGTTGGTGATTCTTTGCCTGAAGCAATACAAGATAATGATACATGAGGTCAGCGGCTTCATTTAGAAAAAGTGAATCATTATTGTCTTTACTTTCAATTACCAGTTCCACGGCTTCTTCACCTACTTTCTGCGCTATCTTGTTGATGCCTTTTTCAATTAATGATGAAGTATAAGAAGCTGAAGAAGGATTATTTTTCCTTTCAACAATAATTTCTTCCAGCTTTTCAAGGGAAAAAGAAGAATTATTTTCATTAAAACAGGTATCAGCGCCGGTATGACATACGGGGCCAGTGGGAATGACTTTGATCAGCAATGTATCGTTATCACAATCTGTAATGATCTCTTTTATTAAAAGAAAATTTCCGGATGTTTCACCTTTTGTCCAGAGGCGTTGTTTGCTGCGGCTATAGAAAGTGACTTTTTTTTCAGCCTGGCTTTTTGCAAACGCTTCTTGATTCATAAAACCCAGCATCAATACTTTGTTACTTACCGCATCCTGGATAATAGCCGGTATCAAACGATCAGGATATTTTGAAAAATCAGGCTTCATATTCTTACAGGTATATTTTTATTGAATAAATATTTTTTCAGATCTGGAATGGCAATTTCTTTAAAATGGAAAATACTGGCTGCTAATGCTGCATCGGCAGATGCATTTTTGAAAACATCGGCAAAATGTTCCATAGTTCCTGCTCCTCCGGATGCTATCACCGGAACGGGAAAATTTTCTGACAACAACTTCGTAATATCAATGGCGAAGCCGTTCTTAGTGCCGTCATGATTCATGGAGGTCAACAGAATTTCTCCGGCTCCAAGATCAACCGCTTGCTTTGCCCATGCAAAACATTCTGTATTGGTTTTAGTTCTTCCGCCATTCAGATACACGTACCATTTCCCATCGTCTTCTTTTTTTGTATCAATCGCCAGAACAATGCATTGGCTTCCGAATTCTTTTGCGAGTGTATTAATAAGATCCGGGATTTTGAAAGCTGCCGTATTGATGGAAATTTTATCGGCGCCGTTTTGCAAAAGTGTATTCACATCTTCAACAGTTTTAATACCTCCTCCAACGGTGAAGGGAATATTGACATGATGTGCTATCTTATTTACTAACTCTGAAAGTGTTTTTCTTTTTTCAATCGTTGCTGTAATATCGAGGAAAACTAATTCATCTGCTCCCTGTTGAGCATATAGCGCTCCGAGTTCTACGGGGTCGCCGGCATCACGCAGGTTGATGAAGTTGGTGCCTTTCACCGTTCTTCCATCTTTAATATCCAGGCATGGTATGATGCGTTTTGTAAGCACAATTAATTAGTTGAATTGAATAGTTCTAATTTTTTCAGGGAAATTTTGTTTTCATAAATGGCTTTTCCGACAATAGAGGCGCTGCAACCGATATTTTTTAATTCTTCTAAATCTTTTAGAGAACTGATACCACCGCTGGCAACGAAATACAGATCAGGAAATCTTTCGAGGATGTTTTTGTACAGATCGAGAGATGGTCCCTGTAGCTTGCCATCTTTATTGACATCAGTACAAAATATCTGCGTTACCTTTTTGTCAAGATATTTTTTGATGAAATCATATATATCAATATCCGTGATCTTTTGCCATCCATGAATGGCGATCTTTTCATTCTTTACATCAGCGCCTAAAAAGAATTTTGCCGCACCGAATTTTTGTATCCAGCTCCGGAATTCGTTCTCGTTTTCTGTGGCAATACTTCCAATTGTTGTAAGAGCAGCGCCGGAATCAAAAACAATTTGCACATCCTTTTCTGTTTTGATGCCTCCGCCGAAATCTATAAAAAGATTTGTTTTGCCTGCGATGGTTTCTAATACTTTCCAGTTTTTCACTGCGCCTGCTTTTGCTCCGTCCAGGTCAACGAGGTGCAATCTTTTCAAACCGGCGTCTTCAAATTGCCGGGCAACATCCAACGGGTTTTTATCGTACACCGTGATCTTTTTATAATCGCCCTGTTCCAGCCGGACGCAATTCCCTTCGATAATATCTATGGCAGGTATGATGGTCATTTTACAAAGTCAGAAAGTTTTTTAAAATTAATTCTCCCGTGGAAGCACTTTTTTCCGGGTGAAATTGCACGCCATAAAAATTATTTTTATGCAAACCACTACTATAGGGTTGAATGTAATTTGTTGTCGAAATGGTATGCTCACCCCTGGAGGCATAATAGCCATGTACAAAATAGCAATAGCTGTTTTCTTTTACATTTTTGAACAGTGCTGTTTGCAGATCATAAATAGTATTCCACCCGATCTGCGGTATTTTGAAATTATTATTCTCCGCAACAAATTTTTTTACTGTCTCATTAAAAATTCCCAGGCAGGGAGTATTGTTCTCTTCCGAATAATCACACATCAGTTGCATGCCTAAACAAATGCCTAATACAGATTGCGTTAATGAAACGATCAGTTTATCCAGTTGTCTTTCTTTTAAATACTTCATAGCGGAGCTGGCTTCGCCTACACCGGGAAATATTACTTTGTCTGCAGCCCTGATTTCATCGGGATCATCTGTTACCACTGCTGTGTACCCAAGCCGCTCCAATGCATACAATACGGAGCGTATATTGCCTGCATTATATTTTATGATTGCGATTGTTGGCCTCCTTCCCCCAGCCCCTTCCTCCGAAAGAGGAAGGGAAGGAGCGTCTTCATTATATGAATTGAATTTAACTGAACTCATTTTATATTATTCCTTTGGTGCTGGGCAATTGCATATTATTGGTATCTCTTTTTACCGCCATTTTAATTGCTCTCGCCAGGGCTTTGAAAATTGATTCGATCTTGTGATGCTCGTTATCGCCTTCCACTTTGATGTTGAGATTGCATTTAGCGGCATCACTGAAAGATTTGAAGAAATGATAAAACATTTCTGTAGGCATATCACCGATCTTTTCTCTTTTGAATGAAGCGTCCCAAACCAGCCAGCTTCTTCCACCGAAGTCAATAGCTACCTGCGCCAGTGAATCATCCATTGGTACAACAAAACCATAACGTTCAATGCCGGCTTTATTTCCCAATGCTTTTGCAAACGCTTCTCCCAATGCAATTGCGGTATCTTCTATTGTGTGATGTTCATCCACCTGCAGATCGCCGTTGACTTTTATTTTCAGATCAATGCCGCTATGACGTCCTAACTGATCCAGCATATGATCAAAGAAGTTCAATCCCGTACTGATCTCCGTTTTGCCGGAACCATCCAAATCAAGATCTATTGTGATTTGCGTTTCGTTTGTATGTCGCTCCAAATGAATTTGCCTGTTTCCAGCTTTCA
>DASZPW010000326.1:0-8701 GCA_035550155.1 Chitinophagaceae bacterium
GAAATAGTATAATTCCGATTTCATAAAATCAATTCCAAAAGACCCTATTATATGTTTTTACTTATCGGGTATCGAAAAACAGCTACAATGCCTGTTTTGCAGTAATTACAGCTGAATGATCTCATTTTCTATTTTCTTTTATACTCAATGGTAATTCCTTTGTGTCCTTAATCCGACCCGCTGAAACGCAACCGATTTTTTTATAAAAACATTTTTTATGAGTATGCGTCAGCTGAAGATCACGAAATCAATTACAGTTCGTGAATCTCCGGGACTCGAAAAGTACCTAAGGGAAATTGATAAGGTGAGCCTGCTTTCACCAGAAGAAGAAGTGCAACTGGCACAACAGATCAAAGATGGCGATAAAGATGCGCTCGATCGCCTTACAAAAGCTAATCTACGTTTCGTAGTTTCTGTAGCCAAACAATATCAGGGGCAAGGACTGTCTTTACAGGACCTGATCAATGAAGGAAATATGGGCCTTATCAAAGCCGCACATCATTTTGATGCAAGCCGGGGATTTCGTTTTATTTCATTTGCAGTATGGTGGATTCGTCAATACATCATACAAGCATTAGCATCGCAGGCAAGATTGATCCGGCTGCCGATGCATCGGGTAGCTTTGGGTAAACGAATTCAAAATGCCCAATCGCATTTAGAACAGGAACTGGAACGCATGCCAACTGATGAAGAACTGGCCGAGGCATTGAATATGGAAACGAAGGATATTGATGACGTTCTTGAGTACAAAGAACATCATATGAGTTTGGATGCTCCATTCACCGAAGAAGAAGACAGTAGTATGATCGATATAGTTGAAGATCCCAATGCAGATAATGCAGATTCAAAAGTGTATCATTCTGAATCTTTGAGCCTGGAACTGAAAAGAAGCATGAACAAGTTAACAGAACGTCAGAAAGAAACACTATGTTATTTTTTTGGGATTGGAATAGATCACCCAATGTCGTTAGATGAGATCAGCCGTAAATTTCATATTACTACCGAACGGGTACGTCAGATAAAAGAAAAAGCGATCACCCGTTTAAAAACGTTGCCCAATATAGACATATTAAGAACTTATCTTAGAGCTTGATCACAATCCGGCTTTTAAATTTCTAAGCTATATTTGAAACTTGCTGCGATTTAATTTCCTGCAATAAATAATGAGATCGGGAATCGCCGATCTTTTTTCATTTAAAAAGTATAAGATCTCAAATAGTAAGTTTACTATTTTGTTTTTTTTAATACAATCTTTGTTTGGATTGCTTGGAAGTAAACGGAACAAATCCAGATAATTGCCTGAAAGCCTTAATATTCTTGCCTCTTTTTTATAAATTGCAATGCTCATTCCGGGTTCAGGGATTTAACTCAATGAAACAAATTTATTTAATAGGTACCCTGGTATTTACAATACTGGTGGGAGGTAGGGTTGTTGCTCAGGATTTTTCCAATAAAGGAAAAGACTTTTGGGTAGCGTATGGCTATCATGAAGTGATGACAGACGGCGGCAATTTGCAGGAAATGGTTCTTTATTTTGCAACAGAAGCGGTGACCACTGTTAAAGTAACCATTCCCGGTCTTGGGTATACAGTTACGTATTCAAACATTCCAGCCAATACTGTTTTCACTTCGAATCCAATTCCCAAAACCGGTGTGCAGGATGCAAGATTACTTTCGGAATCAACAACACCTGAAAATAAAGGAATTCATATCGAGGCCGATCATCCGATCGTGGCATATGCTCATATTTATAACCAAAGTGTTTCCGGAGCAACAATACTTTTTCCTGTTAATACACTTGGCAAGGAATATTATTCCGTGAACTACTCGAATGTTTCAAACACACCCAATGCGAATTGTTGGTTTTATGTAGTGGCTTGCGATACCGGAACAACAACGGTTCAGATCACTCCAAGCGCTGCAACTATCAATCATCCTGCAGGAGTTCCATTTACAGTTAATTTAACACAAGGGCAGGTTTATAATATAATGGGACAATTAATAAATAATACGGGCCCGACATATACAGGAGTGGATCTTACGGGTTCTACCATTAAAAGTATAAGCACGGGGAATGGCACCTGTAAAAGAATTGCTGTTTTTTCCGGTAGCGGAAGGATCAGTATTACCTGTAACGGGGCTGCATCTTCATCGGACAATTATATGGTCCAGGCTTTTCCCAAATCTGCCTGGGGAAAAAATTATCTCACATCACCTACAGGGGGAAATATGACGAGGAATTTTTTCAGAATTTGCGTGTCAGATCCTACCACGGTTGTCAATGTGAATGGGATCCCCATTGCATCGCCTTTGCAGGGAAATTTTTATTATGATCTGCCGCTAACCTCATCGCCACAACTGATTCAGGCTGATAAACCAATTTTAGTGGCGCAATATATTACATCACAAACCGCCTGCGGAAATGGGAGCCCCGGAGATCCTGAAGTGATTTACCTGAGCCCGATTGAACAAAACATCAACCGGGTTTTATGGAATGCCCCGATGAATTACAACATACTTCAGCATTACATCAATGTGATCATCCCAAACACCGGAACAGCTATCAGTTCATTTACTTTAGACGGCGTACCGGTTCCTGCATCTTCTTTCGCTGTTCATCCGCAGTCGCCGGGATATTCATTTGCAACATTTTTAGTGACAGTCGGGCAACATACTATTGCTTCCGATTCCGGTTTTAATGCTATTGCTTATGGATTTGGCCAAACTGAATCATATGGATACAATGCAGGTACTAATGTAAAAGATCTATACCAATTTGTTTCAATCGCAAATCAATATGCAACGGTAAATTATCCCGCTACCTGCCGGAATGCTCCTTTCTATTTGTCCATGACTTTCCCGTATCAACCTATTCAGATCCGTTGGGATTTTGGAGGATTATTTCCAAATGACACCATCAATAATCCTGTGTATGATTCGACATGGGTGATCAATGGAAAGCAACTTTATCTTTATAAGCTTAGTTCGCCATATTCGATAGGCAGTTCCGGCACATTTCCGATCAAAGTATTTGCAGAAAATCCAACGCCGGAAGGATGCAGTGGCGAACAGGAAATTGATTATGATCTACAGGTCTACGATCCACCAAAGGCAGATTTCAGTTTTACAACAAATGGATGTGCGACTGATACAGTTTTCTTTACCGATGCAACAAATCCAAACGGCCGAACCGTGATCAAATGGAACTGGAATTTTGGAGACGCCGGGATTGATAGTATTAAAAACACGAAACATAAATATCTTACCCAGGGGACATACAATGTAAAATATTCTGTTATCACTGATGTAGGATGTATTTCTGATACGGCTACAAAAGCTGTAACAATCAGTGACCCGCCTGTGGCGAAATTTGGTGTAGCTGTTCCTTATTGCGTTGGTAAAACCATAAATTTTTCTGATAGCTCTATTGCAAACACAGGAGGAACATTGGCAAAATGGTATTGGGATTTTGGGGATGGCTCTCCACAAGTTGTTGTTACGAGCAATGCATCACAGAACCATGCTTATTCAAACACAGGTTCATACAATGTTACTTTAAAAGTTGAAACTACCACCGGATGTCAGAGTTTACCTTTTGTTTCCCCGGTATCCATTCATGCAAATCCTGTAGCTAATTTTAGTTTCCCGAATATTTGCTTACCTGCGGGCACTGCACAGTTTGCTGATCTGTCAACAATATCAGATGGATCACAAAGCTTATTTACTTATACATGGGATTTTGGTGATGGTGGGAATGCTACTGTAAAAAATCCATTACATAATTTTTCGGGAACCGGGCCATACAATGTAAAGTTGACAGTTACATCAAATAACGGCTGTATTGATGATACAGTTCGGTCAGTAAATACCATTTACCCGGAACCGATTGCTGTATTTAATGCGCCGGCAGAAATTTGTTTTGGCGCTCCTGCAAATTTTAATGATATGAGCACTGCCGGCAGTAGTACTATTGCTCAATGGAACTGGGACTTTGGTGATGGTACCACTTCGGTTGCTCAAAACCCGGTAAAGAATTATTCAAGTCCCGGAACCTATACGGTGAAGTTATCAGTTACCTCAGCGATCGGATGCCAGTCGGTTAATACAATTGCAACAAAAAACATTATTGTTGATCCATTGCCAAATGCAAATTTCAATTTCTCCACACCTGCGTGTGAGAATGGCACTGTAACTATCACAGATGCTTCTTTAGCAAATGCCGGTAATTTGAACCAATGGAATTGGGATTTTGGAGATGGGAATACAGTAGTACTTAATTCCGCAAATCCAGTCACGCATTTTTATTCGACGGCAGGAATATATAATGTAAAGCTACAAGTGCAAACAGACAAAGGTTGTGCAAGTACGTCATTCACCAGGCAACTGGTAATTTATCCAAAGCCAACGGCAGGTTTCATTTCTCCGCAGGTTTGTTTGAATGACCCCGCGGCTCCATTCACTGATACCAGCAATGTTGCATCTGGAGCTATCGCAGCATGGAATTGGGACTTTGGTGATGGTGCTGTATCAACAGTACAAAATCCGAGTCATACGTATCCTGCTGTTGGCAGCTATACCGGGACTTTAATTGTTACATCCGACCAGGGATGTAAAGACACCATCGCACAATCGTTTACTGTAAATGGTTCTTTGCCGCAAGCATCCTTTACGGTTCAAAATTCAAGTTCTCTTTGCAGTAACCAAATTGTAAATCTCAGCGATGCCTCCTCTGTAGATTTCGGGAATCTTATTCGATTGGAAATTTATTGGGATTACAATAATGATCCAACAATCAAAACTATTGATGACAATCCACTGAAGGGAAGAATTTATTCGCATACTTATCCTGAATTCAATACGCCAGCATCAAAAACTTATACCATTCAGTATGTGGCATATTCGGGAATTACCTGCGTCAGCACTATAACACAAACTATAACATTATTAGCAACGCCGCAATTACAATTTGATCCGATCAATGAAGTTTGCTCTAACGACCCGTCATTTCAAATTTCTCAAGTGCAATTATTGAATGGTTTACCGGGGGCGGGTACATTCAGTGGCTCCGGCGTTTCTACAACAGGTGTTTTCGATCCTTCTATAGCAGGGGCGGGGTTACAAACGATACGCTATACTTATACTGGAACGAACGGGTGCAGTAATTACATTGAACAAAGCATCCTGGTGAATCCCACACCAATTGCTAATGCGGGTCCCGATAAAGTAGTTTTAGAAGGCGGAGTGGTAACGCTGACTCCCGATATTATAAATGGAATACCGGTCACTTATTCGTGGACACCGGTTCTTGGCCTAAATGATCCCAATATTGCCGGCGCTGTAGCTTCACCCCCTGATGATATTACTTATACCTTAACTGTAACTTCAGACAAAGGATGTTCGACTTCTGACCAGGTTTTTGTTAAGGTATTGAAGAAGCCCAGCATTCCGAACATATTTAGCCCGAATGGTGATGGAGTGCATGATCATTGGGAAATTCAGTACTTAAATAGCTATCCAGGATGTACAGTTGATGTATATAATCGCTATGGTCAATTGATTTTTCATTCGGTTGGATATGGAACGCCATGGGATGGAACTGTGAACGGAAAACCTGTTCCTGTTGGAACTTATTATTACATTGTTGATCCAAAGAATGGCCGCGGCAAGATGAGCGGTTATGTTGATGTAATACGATAATGATGAAAAAAAATCTTCTTACGCTGTCAGTGATCTGTGTTGTGTTGAATGCAATGGCACAACAGCGGCCTCAATATACCCAATACATCCTCAACAATTATATTCTGAATCCTGCATTGAGCGGAATTGAAAATTACACGGATGTTAAGTTAAGTGCCAGGGATCAGTGGGTAGGTTTGAATGGTGCACCGCAAACAGCCTACCTGACTATACAAGGACCTATCGGGAAAAAAGATTACCGTACTACAGCAACATCTTATGATATACCGGGCGAAAACCCAAGAGGGCAGGCTTATTGGGAAAATTATACTGCAGCAGCGCCGCATCATGGTATTGGACTCGTTGTGGTAAATGATCGCACAGGAAGTTTTAACCGGTTCAGTGCTGCCGGTACTTATGCGTATCATATAGGGTTAAGTCCGACTACTAATCTTGCAGCAGGTTTTTCTGCCGGAATTACTGTCGTGAGTATCGATAAATCAAAAAATGATTTTGGTGATGGCGATCCAAGCGATCCGGCCACCGGTACTGCAATAAACGGTGAATTGAATAAAGTTCGTCCTGATATCGGTGCCGGGCTGTGGTTGTATTCCCGTGATTATTTTATAGGGTTATCTGCGCAGCAGATCGTACCGCAAAAATTATCCTTTGTTGACGATGCAGCCATCATAAACAAAGGACGGTTGATCCCGCATACTTTTCTCACTGCCGGCTATCGGTTTTTATTGAATGATGATATCAATGCGATACCCTCCATCATGTTTAAATATATTAAAGGTTCTTCTACGAACGATTTCCAGGTGGAGACCAATCTCAAACTACAATACCGTGATATTTTTTGGGTGGGCGGAAGTTACAGGTACCAGGATGGATATGCTGCAATGCTTGGGGTCAATGTTGGCAATACCTTTAATGTTGGGTATTCTTATGATTTCACACAAACCGCATTACGAACTGTGAGTAGCGGAACTCATGAAATTGTACTCGGATTTTTGCTGGGAAATAAATACAGTGATAAATGCCCCCGCTGTAACTGGTAAATGGATACTGTTACGATCAGAGGTGAATGATCTTTTTATTCCGTATAGCTTTGATCGTATTCAGCATTTTCTGAACCTCGGCCTTATGTTCTTCAATCAGTTTAAGAGTAATATCGCTGTCCGGAATCCCTTTTTGATTCGTTTCATGAAGTTGCTGTTCCAGGTTTTCAAGATTTATTGCAGCATCTGAATACAGCATTTGAAGACTGTCTAATTTGATATCATACACCGCTTTGCCTAATTGTTCGTTGATTCGTTCCCAATCAATCTTGTCATATGCCAATGTGAGTTTATCTTTCCATTTTTCAAGATTCAGTTTAGAAAATTCTTTTACGTATACTTTTTTCAACTGGCCTTTTTCATCGCTGGTCAACGCGTCAGCAATATTTTTTTCGAGGGCTTTCCATTGACCTTCCTGCAATACTTCTTTTGATTTTGCCAATGCATCATTGATCTGGGCCTGCTGGTATGCTTTTAACTTAGGTATTTCTATTGCAGGATGATAATTCACGTTGAGAAATAAAGGAGCCGCTTTTTTGGATTCATCCGGAGCAACCACAAACAGCGGATCATTATTTTGAACAACTGTTTTGATTTTATTTTCAGAAATTTTTTTCTCCTGCTGTTGGGTACGATCAGCGATCTGATTAATAGTGTTTTGTTTTGGCAACTCTTGTTCCCTATTCAATTCATTCCCCGTGAGGTAAAAGAAAGGAGAAGAGAAATTATTAAAAGCCAGTGAATTTTTGGGGTGATCAACAGCAGAAGGTTTTGCAAAGATCAATACAGCGTTTAAGCCGATGATGCAAAGTAAACCTGCCATCAAGCCTGCTAACCTGTTAAATGAAAGAACCGATTTTTTATGAATGCCCAAAATTAATTCTATGCGTTGAACCAGGTCATTCTTTTTGCCGGATGCAGCTACAGCCAGTGGGCGACTGGAATGATTTTCTTTTTCCAAAATGAGAAGAGCGGACGCATACCCATGAGGATCATATTGGAACTGCACCACCATCTCATCACAGCTTTTTTCTCTTTCCCGCTCAATGATTTTTACAAATGATTTTACAAAAGGATTGAAATAAAGTATAGTTTGAATAAAATTTATCAGAAGATTGATCAGGTAATCATAGCGGCGGATATGCGATAATTCATGGAGCAACACCGCTTCCAGTTGTTGTGGCGTCAAATGATTGATGGCAGCAATCGGAACGAGGATGACTGGTTTTAAGTAACCAACAGTAACCGGCGAGCTGATCATGTCGGAAATCCAAATGTGAACAGGTTTTTTAATCCCCATCCGAGCAGCAACTTTTTTCACAAATATTCTCCAGTCCACTTCTATTTTTTTCAATCCTTGTGTACGGATGACCTGTACAAAACGATAATTCCTTATAAATTGAAGTGTGGGTAAGATGAGCAGAACGAGGTATACAACAGATGCGATAGGTAATGTTGTATGCAACCAGTTATATAATCTTTCATCTGATGCAATACCTGAAATAACTGTTGCGGTGATAGTGCCTTCATAGGTTTTGGTCCAAATGGAAACAAATGTAAAGATGAACCAGGCAAAACCGGTAAGCAGGAGTGTGGTGGCCAATGCAGTTTTATGCGAAGGCTTTTCTATCTTGAATAATGCCGTTATTCCCTGGAATAAAATCCATAGCAGCGCCATTTGCCAAAGGCTATTCAAAATAGCCCAGCCCAACGCCTGCATGAACTCCGATTGACTGATTGCAGTCATGACTACTGTTTTTTAAGGTCGTTCAGTAATGCCTGTATCTTCTCAATTTCTTCCGGACTCGCTTTATGATTATCATCACCCAACGCTTGTATCACCAATTGTGTGGGTGACCCCCCAAACAAACTATCGATCATTTTGCTTAACAAGTGTCTTTGGGTCTTTTCTTTGTTTACGGCTGCCTGGTATACATGTGTCCGCATAGAGTCGTCTCTTTTCA
>DASZPW010000327.1:0-20449 GCA_035550155.1 Chitinophagaceae bacterium
GCAAGGAATATCATTAAGAATTCCAGGAAATATTCTTTGAAGCTTTTCTTCTCTACATTCGGGTGGTGATGTACTTCCATAATTATTGTATCTGTGTTTGAAAGTTTGTTTTTAAAATTCAGGTACTATCATCAGTAAAAAAACATCAGAAAGAATTCTATCACTGCTTCCTGTCATTTACTTCGATCTCATATCCGTCAGGGTCCCTGAAATATACCTGGTGAACGCCATCAGCTCTGTAATCTGTCGTGAAATTTCCTTTTGCACCGAACCATACAATGTTTGCCCGTTTCAATTTATCTGTAAAATCGCTGATTGAAGAAACACTAAATGCAATATGGTTAAAGGGAATTTGCATGGAATCCTTCAATCCTTCCACCAAATGCAGCTGAAGACGATCACCCAGCTTAAACCAGGTAACGATCGTATTTCCATGGGCGGGAACCGGCATGGAATCTAATTGAAAAAACTGTTTGTAAAAAGCTACGCTCTTTTCCATATTTCTTACATATAAAGCTACATGATCAAAAGAAGCTGCAGCATTCGAGCTGCTCAGCAGCGAAGAATGAATGAGCGCAATTTTCCACCTACCTCCTTCTTTTCGAAAAACAACGCTTTCATTCCACATTTTGATTATTGAAGTATTATTTTCAGTTATCACTGACTGTAAATGATGAACGTCATATGCTACATTTCCGAATATTTTTAAACTGAGAATATTGAAGCTGTCTGTTCTTTTAATGATACGGTTGGCGTTGGCTTTATAGGATTCTATTTCTTTTTGCAGATCCCAGATCTCACCATTTTCAATCAGCAAATAATCTTTGGTGCAATTGGCAATATGTTTTTGCGTATCCCAGTTCTGCATGGTTTTATAATCGTCTTTCAACAATTGCACTATGGTGGCAGAGTCACTATTTCCCTGGCCCATCGCTGCCAGTTGCACAAGAAATGCAATAGCAGTGAAGATCGAAGTTTGTTTTAGTTGCATAGCAGTAGTTTTTTATTTATTACGTACAATATATTTTTCTTTGATTAATTGTATTAAGTTATTACACTGCTCCTGCATTTTTGCCAGTTGACCTCTATAAGAAGCAAGCCAATCATATCGCATCTTCAGCTTATTTGCGTATGTGATTAAAATGTTCTTGTCAGTAGTTAACAGTCTGAATTGTTTAGACGAACTTAATAAAGCCGAATCAGAATTGTAATCATTTACCAGGAAGTCGTTGAAGATATGGAACCCGCTTTCCCTGTCATTCTTAAGCGCATTAAGCAATTCTTCTCTTAGCCATGCTGCCCATTCTACTCCATCATTGTATATAACGATACTGTCTGAAACCTGCTGATTAGATATTAACCGAAACCCGCCTGCAGATTTCAGTTGTGCAATTGTACGAAGATTAAAACGCAACGTAGCGAAATATGGGTTGCTTCTGTGTGAATAATACAGCATTTTACTTATACTGTCCGTAATTGCAGGGGCATTGAGAAGATGAATAGAAACATCAATATTTTTTAAAACGGTGTCATTATGAGCAATGATATTGTCAAAGCGGGATGAATCGCTTTTTAAATCCTGTAACAAAGAATGGATATACTCTTTTTCAATGTTTTTTGTCACGAAATGTTCCCGTAAACTTTCCGCAAAAAACCCCAGTGCTACTGCAAGAAATATCATTAAGAATTCCAGGAAATATTCTTTGAAACTTTTCTTTTCTACATGGGGGTGGTGATGTACTTCCATACTATTTATTTGAAATGATATTCTTCTTTCAGAGCTTCTAAGGCTTCTTCTGCTTGTTTCTTTGCCATATTTACTGTTTTCAACAGCGTTCGGTATCCACCGGAAGATGTTAATGCCCGGTTGCTAAGTTCCATCCATATATTTTTATCATAGGTAAGCAAAGGATAATTAGTATTCAGGAATGATTTGAAAAGGCCTTCATCTGCATGCGAGGTCTGTGAGGCAGAATCTCTTGCCGCGGCGCCGATCGTTTGAATTGTATTGAAATGCGAGGCATCAAAAATTTTCTGTACCAGGTTCCAGTTGTCATTTTTTTGCAGATCGATACCGTCTTCCAGCACAGCGATGATCTTTAATGTTTCCTCGTAGTCAAGGATCTTTTTTATTAAATAGACATTGCCTAAATAGCGCAAAGCCCCCGAATTTTCTAATTGCTTCAATGTCGCATCTCTTGTAGTTACTTTCCATTGCCACCCGGACCAGTATTCATAATAATACAACTTACCCGAAGGAATTTTTTTTATGTCGCTGGAACGGATAAGTTCAGATAAGCTGTCCCCGCAATCAATGATCCTTTTTAAAACATGGTCTGTTCTGTTGAATTCAGTAAGGTCGGTGGTAAGATCATTGACCAGCAATTTTGCATATTCCTTTGCATTGCGCTCCTCCGTAATTTTTTCTCTTATATTTTCCGCAATAAAACCCAGCGTTACTGCAAGAAATATCATCAAGAATTCCAAAAAATATTCTTTGAATCTCTTTTTTTCTACATTCGGGTGGTGATGTACTTCCATTGTTTATTCATTTTTGCAAATGATACTCTTTTTGCAGTTCCTCAATTATCCCGTTAGCATGCTCCAGCAATGTATCAGCGCTCCGTAGTTTTGAAGGAATAAATCTTGACCGCACCATCTCCAGGTATTGATTAAAAATGGTTTTGTCAGTGCTTAATAAAGGAGGATTGCTTTGCAGGAACGAGTCAATTTTTTGCCTGTCAGGATGAGCCCTGTACGATTGATAAATATCATTGGCCCGGTCATTAAATTGAACATAGAATAACTCCGAACGTAATTTTCTTACTTCACTGAATATTCTTGCATCCTGGTCATCATAAACCCTCATCCTCCGGGTCAATTGGTCATATTGTGTGATCTTTTGAGCGAGGTTGGTATTGAAATAGCTCAATGCTCCTGCGCTCTTCATCTCCTGGAAAGTGGCGTCATTAGGTATAAAAATAATCGGGGCTCCGCCAAATAATCCATACCAATAAAGTTTCCCGGAAGGAATTTGAGCCGGGTCCGCTTTTGATAGCAACTGGAAAAGTGTGTCTACATTATTGGAAGCATAATTCCAATAATTTATGTAATACGTCAGGGCGCTTGTATCTGCCTGCAAATCGTTGACCAGGGTACCCGCATATATTTTAGCTCTTTTATGCTCGCTGATCTTCTCCCTGATATTTTCTGCAATAAAGCCAAGCGTTACAGCAAGAAATATCATTAAAAATTCAAAAAAATATTCTTTGACTCCTTTTTTTTCAACATGTGGGTGGTGATGTACTTCCATAATGAGTCGATTTATTCATTTTCGATATTATAATTCTGTTTTATGAGCTTAATAAGATTTGTCGCCATTTTATTATATCTATTCTCATCGTATAAATTAATTTCAATGTCACTTTGCTCAAACCTGATAAAAGAATATAACTGCTGAAGCAAAGGCTTATCATAGCGTGTGAACAGTTCCACGTGGTGCGGATGCACAGAATAAAGGGGGTCATTGATATCCGAAGGCGCTTTGGGAAGAATGATCAATTGCATGGCAAACTCGTCTATCCTTTGCCAGCGACCAGTATAAATATTTTTATCTAGCTCAAGCTCCCTTTCGTAAAATGAATTAAGTTCGGTTATTGAATCTTTTACCTGTTTATTTTGCAATAAGCTGAAGCCGCCTGCATTTTTTAATTGCGTAACGGTATTATCAATTCGGGTGAATGCAGCAACCCATGAATAGAAGTAAACAAAAAAATGATAAAAACTGTCCTGTGCTTCTATGTGTGACAGCTCTTCAACTGGAATTTTCAACGCACTGTCTATTTTATTGTAGATCGTTTTCTGAAAAGAAATTGTAGAATTTAAAGCAGCAGTATCTCTTTTGAGATCCTGCACCATGCTTTCCATATATCCTTTTTCTTTTTCACTATTAGCGAAATGCTCCCTTATATTTTCTGCAAAAAAGCCCAATGTCACTGCAAGGAATATCATGGCGAACTCCAAAAAATATTCTTTTAGTCCCTTTTTTTCTACATGTGGGTGGTGATGTACTTCCATATTAATAAGATGAATACCGGCTATTTAAAAATTTTAAAAGAGTAACGATGCTCTCCCTATACGATTGTTCATTTCCTATCAAAGTGACCAATGTTCCGTCCGCATTTCCAATTTTATTATACAACTGAATGATCTGTTCTTTGTCGAACCGGCTAAAAACCGGGTAATTTTCCCTGAGCTTAAATAAGTTCGGGTCTGCAGTAGAAATAGCTGGTGGCGGCAATCGCATTATTGCCTGCGCCTGGTGTGCAGCATCCCAATAGGTACTTAGCCAAAAATCGATATTGTATTTTACCAGGTTGTTATATACCTTACTTATTGAGTCAATAGTCGCTTCGCTCCTGAAAACATTAAAGCCGCCTGATCTTAACTGGTTAATGGTGTTGTCGTTTTGATTAAAAGTTGGTACCAGGGAATAAAAAGGAAAGAAATGATATAAAAAGCTGTCTTGCTTACTTACTTCTGTTAAAGATTCAATTGGTATATTTAACGCACTATCAAGATGATGCTGCCATAAGATTTGTATAGCAATAGTTGTATCAAGTTGAATGATGTCATTATGTAAGTCTGAACTTATGTTTTGAATATAATGGCGTTCCTTTTCTTTATTTACAAAAGATTCGCGGATATTCTCTGCAATAAAACCAAGTGTTACTGCAAGAAATATCATTAGGAATTCCAAAAAATATTCTTTGAAACGTTTGTTCCGATGGCTATCGGAATCAATGTGTGGATGATGATGAACTTCCATATTTATTTGAGATGATGGTTGCGTTGGTAGAATTTTATTAGGGTCGTTGCTTTTCCCCCTAAACTATTTAACTCTATGCTTTGCGCTTTTGTAACTCTTAAATACAATTGTAATTGGTTAAACCATTTATTTAATAATACCCGGTCATTTGTAAACAGTAACGGCCCATTCAAAGTGCTGGTGCCTTTATCAGCGCCTGAAAGAGAAGAAACATTTTCAAGTGGCGATAGCACTTTAAAGTTGGCCAATTCATTCAGCGTATTCCGTACATTATCCTGTGCTTCCTGGTAAATGGTAGTTTCAAAATCATGAACTTCTCTGTATAATTTTTCGTAGGCAAGAATACTATCGGCATCCTCTTTTGCCAACAACCTGAAACCGCCGGCATTGGCAAGCTGAGTTACGGTACGATCATCTGACAGGAAAGGCCTGTTAACTTTTGAAAATTTGATCAATTCGCCCATACAGGATGTTGCTTTCAGATTATTAATAACTGTATCATAGCATTGGTACATATTGTTCAATGCAGCTATTTTTCCTGCATCAAAGCCAATGATGTCATTCAACCTCGCCGTATCCGACTCAAGGTCTTCCACAAGCGATTGAATGTATTGCTCTCTTTTTTCATTGTCGTTAATATGTTCTCTTAAGCTTTCTGCAAAAAAACCCAGCGTTACCGCAAGAAATATCATTAAGAATTCTAAAAAATATTCTTTGAAATGTTTCTTTTCTACATGCGGGTGATGATGTACTTCCATAAAATATATGCTGATTTATTTTCAATAACGGTCATTACTTGACTATTTTATCAAAATGATATTTTGCGTCAATCAGTTTTAACAACTCGGAAGAGATCTTTACAGCCCTATTCAGGGCGGTGGTGTACCCATAATTATTTGCCTTAAAATTTACAAAACTGTTAGCAAGTTCATTTAGCTTTTCAGGGTCTTTGATCACAATTGGCATAGCGTACAATTCACTCGACTCGGTACTAAGTTTTCCTGACACATGTCGCATATTGCTATCCAACTTTGATATAAAGTCAGTATAATCACATAACTGGTCTTCTAACCTGTACACTTGCGTGGCAGCATTTTGAACATCGTTATAGAGATCCATATAAGTACCAAAAATGAAGCTTTCATACTCCATGATTTTTTTTACGATCTCTTTGCTTTGCAGCAACCGCAAATTGCCAGAACTTTTTAATTGTTCAATAGTAGGGAGTGTGGGTTTATAACGAGGTCCTAATTCATTTACCGGCGTATTCCACTTTGCCAGCAATGTATAATTATACTGAGGGGCTTTTTTTACATTCACATAGCAAGAGTCAAGTACCGGATCTAAAATATTTATTTGTTTTAACAATAAATGATATTGAGTAGTATCATATTTAAGTTCGTCAAACAAAGAGGATAGATATTCTTTTTCTTTTGATGTGTCTGCTATATGTTCCCGCAAACTTTCCGCCAGGAATCCCAATGTCACGGCCAGAAATATCATTAAGAATTCCAGGAAATATTCTTTGAATCCTTTTTTTTCTACATGTGGGTGATGATGGACTTCCATGTTTCAGTTTATAGTTTTGAGCCCGCCTGTCCGGCAGGCAGGTTTTCAGTTTTTAGTTCTTCCTGTCTTTCTAACCTTCCACTATGATTGATTTTTTTTGCTTATGCTATTCAAAATGATATTTCTTTTTAAAATATTCAAGCAATATCATTTGTTCTTGTTTTAATTTCACCAATTGATCTTGTTGGGATAGTATGATCCGGCTATATACCAGCAAATCATTAAAATATTCGTTCAATAAAGGTTTGTCTCCTGAAAAAAGTTGCGTAGTTGTAAGGTCATTGCCGGGTAGATACAAACTAGTCCCTGTATTTGATAATTTGACTGAAACATTTGCTTTAAAATTTGCGATCCGGTTATATGTATTTCGCACATTATCCTGGGCTTCCTGAAAAATGGTTGACTGGAAATCCTGTAATAAAGCAAAAGCATTTTGATAAACTATGATACTATCTGCGTCTTCTTTTTCCAATAACCTGAAGCCGCCTGCATTGGCAAGTTGCTTTATGGTTCTGTCCGTCATTTGAAAAGGCCGGTCACTAATTGAGTTGAATAAAAGATTTAACTCGCATGAATTTGTCATTCCTTTTGAAACGCTGTCATAACATGCTGCGATTGTGTTGAACGCATCGTTCTTAGTTTGATCGAAAGCAATAACAGAAGAAATTTTTCCCGTATCTGTTTTTAGATCTTCATAAAATGAACGCACATATTCTTTTTGCAGGCTATGTTCTTTAAAACTTTCACGAATTTGTTCTGCAAAAAAACCAAGTGTTACAGCAAGAAATATCATTAAGAATTCCAGGAAATATTCTTTGAAGCCTTTCTTTTCTACGTGGGGATGGTGATGAACTTCCATGTTTTTAATTTAAATGATATTCTTGTTGAATTAGATTTAATAACCTGCTGGCATATTGTTTTGCGGATTGTAGTGAAAGAATAAATGTATGACACAATGCTTCGTGGATAAAAACCCGGTTATAGTAAAGCGAGAGCAATTCTTTATTATCGGAAATGAAGTTATGGGTATTAGTAGTCATAAAATCCGATGAATCAAACTGGCTTAATAAATAGTAATCAGGGGGTTGACTTAGTTCTTTGTATGGGACGACCCTTGCTTCTACATCTTTGTATGACAGCAGTGTGCTTTTTAGATCATTGTATTGGTTGAGTACAAAGGAGTTTATTATATTATCATAATACAATATACTGTCAGCAACCGCAGTATTTTTAATCAGGCGGAAATTACCTGCATTTTTTAATTGTTGTATCGTTCGATTGTTGTAGCTATACCCTGTATAGAGCCAGAAACCATGTGACAGTAGCTGGTTGATGATGGATGGGTCTGGTTTCCCGGACTTTAAGCATATCAACATAGTATCTGCTTCTTTATAAATGTTGGTATAGGACTTTATTGTTTGGGCAATCGTTGTTGTATCATCTTTCAGATCTTGTGTCATGCTGCGCATAAATTCTTTTTCTTTTATATGATCAGCCATATTTTCTCTAAGGCTCTCTGCAAAAAAACCCAGTGTTACAGCCAGGAATATCATTAAGAATTCCAGAAAATACTCTTTGAAACGTTTCTTTTCTACGTGTGGATGATGATGGACTTCCATGTTTATAATTTCTTTTTTATTTTTCCAGGCGATACTGATCCTCAAATAATTTCAACAACCGGATGTCTGCTTCTAAAAGGGTCATATAAAAACCCATTATGTCATGTATTTTAAAATCGATCTGGTCTAACCTGTTTAAATAATTTTTAAACACAGCTTTGTCATACGTTTTGAATTGTATCGATTTGGGAATATCACTGTCACCGAGAAAATAATTATGAATGGTAAGCCCATCCAGTAACTTTCGTGCATCCTGCCTGTTCACTAATGTCACAAAACTGGTATCAATAAAATGTTGCAACCCGGACAGAAATTCGCTGTACCGGGTATAGTCATTAATGTTAGCGTTGTAATTCAGGATCTCTGTTTTTACCCGTTCATTTTTTATCAAATTAAATGTGGAGGGATCTTTCAATAAGGATTGAGCAATGGCAGGAGGCGTATAGATCTCCCAATAGGTTGAATTAAACAAGGCTTTCGTGATTCTTCTTTCATTTCCTTTCAGGGGCAAAGAATCTATTTCATTATGAGAAGAATCAATCCAGGAATGATATTCGGGAATATACATGTTGATCAGGTGATATAAACGAACCGTATCTTTTTCAAGGTCTTTTTTTAAAGCAAAAATAATTTGCTTCTCCTTTTTTTTGTCAGCCAGGTGTTCCCTCAGGCTCTCAGCAAAAAAACCAAGAGTTACTGCTAAGAATATCATTAAAAATTCCAGGAAATATTCTTTGAATCCTTTTTTTTCTACATGTGGATGATGATGGACTTCCATGTTATTAATTTAGAATTCAGGATTTAGAATTATGAATTGGTGTTTGATGTTTTGAGAAGTCATTTTTAATTCTGCATTCATAATTCATAATTTTTTTCATTCCAGGTGATATTCTTTTTTAATAAACTCTAAAAGAGATTGTGCTTTGGTTTTATAATTATTCTGCCAATTCATTAAAAAAATATTTATGGATTTAAGAAAATGGATAGAACCCAAAAGCTTTTGTAATTTATTTTTTTCTTTACTGAGCAAATGAGGGTTGCCATCAGGCATATGAAACCCGTATTTCGGGTCCAGCATTTTGTCAAACACATTATTGTCAAACAACTCCTGCAGGGTGAGGATATAATTTTCTATAAATAACTCCTCCCGTTTATTGGTAGGATCTATCCACCGTATTTCCTCATCAAAATAACTCATGATCCTGTTCGACACTTCCTGGTTTTCAATGAGGCGGAAATTGCCTGAATTTTTTAATTGCTGAATGGTGCGATCATCATTGATGAATTGAACATAGTATGTAAGCCACCGGGCATAATAATATATTTCTTTTCCATATTGGTCCGGATCGGGGCTGTTCAACATTTGTATCAGCGAATCAATTATAACACCTCTCTGTTGTCTTTTCAGGGTTATACTATCTAAGTTGTGAATGTCAAACTTAATGTCCTCTGTGATGGATAAGATGTATTGTCTTCCCCGGTGATGTTCTATGGTTTTTTCACGGAGGTTCTCTACAAAAAAACCTAAAGTGACAGCAAAAAATAACATCAAAAACTCCCAGAGATAATGTTTGAATTTTTTAGGTTCCGTATGAGCATGATGATGTACTTCCATGCATTTAAGATATGAATTATTTTCCCTGCTCAGATATTTATTCCAATGATCAGCTCTATAGCGCAGAGTATTGTGATGATGATGAGTAAAGGCATAATGAATTTGAACCATGTTTTCAAACTGATATTCACCATAGCGAGGGAAGGAAGCACCAAACCGGTAGGCACTAAAAAAGACATGATGCTCATACCGGACATATAGGAGTTCACAATTTCTCTACCGGGAATATTTACCAGTATTGCCAATGCGCCGATGATCGGCATCGTCAGCACTGCCATGCCGGATGAAGATTGTATGAAAATAGAAAAGATCATATAAAAAAGCAGCAGCGCCAGGATAAAAATTACGGGACTCATTCCACCTACAAGATGAGCAGCGTTGAAAAGAATAGAGTCGCTGATATGGCCTTCGTTCAATACAATGGTAACGCCCCTTGCAACGCCAATGATAAAAGCAACGGAAAGCAAATTTTCGGCTCCCTTTACAAATTCTCTTATGAATGTTCTTTCATTGATTCGTGCAATAAATCCAATTAAAATTGATGAGCCAAGGAACAAAGCAGACATTTCCGTCATCCACCAATCCAGGAATACTACGCCTCCGATCATGCTCAGAAACGTTGCGATATAAATAAATAAGAGCAGTTTTGTTTTCAGATCCAGTTTCGGGCTTTCTGTGGTTTCATCCATTTTTACATTATATGGAGGAACCACTGTTCCGTCATACTTCAGTACTAATGAAGCGGCAGGGTCTCTTTTTATTTTTGAAGCATACCTTAATATATATACGATCAATACAGCAGTAATAACGCCCCACAGAATCAAACGCTCCACCAAACCGTCCATCCAGTTGATGCCGGATGCATTGGAAGCAATGATCACCTGGAATGGATTGGTAAATCCTGAAATAGTTCCGAGTGAAGTACCACCAAAAATGATCGCAAATGGAATGAGCAGATCATATCCTGCACTTAAAAATAATGGGACAAGGATCGGGTAAAACACCAATGACTCCTCCGCCATTCCATAACTGCCTGCGAGGAATGAAAATATTCCCGTAAGAAGCCCGATCAATAAAGGTTCACGGCCTTTCATGGTATAACCCAGCCAGGAGATCCCTTTTGTCATGGCGCCAGTCTCATTGAATATATACATGAATCCACCAATGATGAGAACGAATAAAATAATATCAATGCTGTCATAAATTCCTTTTATCGGTGCTTCCAGCACGGCAATGAATCCCTGTGGATTTCTTTTTAATGGAGTGAATGTTCCCGGAATGGAAACCGGTTTCCGGATATCACCATCAACGAATTTTTGAATTTTGATATGAATGCCTAAACTATCCAATGTTTTTTGCGTGAGAGGTAAAGAAGTATTGCCGGCATCGGTGGTTACTAAAAATGATCTTCCATCTGTTGAAAGTTTTGCATATTGACCTGCCGGTAATATCCATGTGCAGATAGCCGCAAGGATGATTACGACCATTAAAATAGGTATCGGTCCGGGCAGTGATCTTTTTTTTGTCATGACTGTGGTTTACTTCAAAATATTATTTCAGGTGATATTCCTGCTGAAGATATTGCAACAATTCCTCAGCGGAATGTTTCATTTTTTTCAACAACGGTATCATGCCTTGTCGGCTGCCATTCATTTCCACAGCATAAAAACCAAGTTGCCTGAGCAATGACGGATTGTACGTAAGCAATGCAAGATTGCCGGGAATTCTTTTTACTGATCCGTCCGGGTTTACCTGTCGTTGATAAATGGTATGATCCATGATTTGGGAAGCTACTCCTTTAAAAGCGGTGTTTTCAGTATTAAATATTCCCTCCATCATTCGCAATTCAGGAAACATGGAATAATATTTCATGATGCGGCCGGAGGTTTCCTGCTTACGGATAAGCCGGAACCCGCCAGAATTTGTTAGCTGATCGAATGTCCGGCTGTTGTTGGCAAGCGGAGATTGACGGATACCCATTCTTGATGTATAATAAATATCGGCTCCGTATTTTTTAGCGCTATCCGGGGATCCCAGCAAATTGCTTAAGGTATCGAACAACAAAATACTTTTCTCCATAGTATTAATATGGTCGGCTATAATGGTTGTATCATCCTTAAGATCCGAAACCAGAGAACCGATGAATTCTTTTTCCTTTTCTTTTTCGATGTTGTGTTCCCTTATGTTTTCAGCCAAAAAACCGCAGAACACAGCAAGGAATAACATGAAGAATTCAAACAAATAATGTTTTAATCTTTTTCTCTCCGTGTGTGTATGTGAATGTACTTCCATATTGTTTTATTGAAAATGATATTCCTGTTTTATCAGCTTTATTAAATTTTCTGCCGCTTCCCGGGAAGCCTTCATATACACGATGTAGTTATTTAGAACAAACAAAGTACTGGTACGCCTGTTAGCATATTCTGCCAATAACCTGGGATCGTCGTTGATCAGTTTTGCTCCCTGAGAAACTGAAAAATCAGATTGTAAAGGGTCCTGCATATTCGAAAACTTTACATATTTGTCATAAAACAATTGCACTCCCACATCTCCTGCTTTGCCTCTCAGCATTTCTAACCGGTCGTTGATATCTTCTGCCACTTTAATAATGCCCCAATAATTCCTGATAGAATCTACTACCTGTTTATTTCTTATTAACCGCATGGTGCCCGAATTTTTCAGTTGTGAAGAGGTTCTGTCTTCAAAGTCAAGTCTTACCACCCGCCCGGCCTGTTGGTTTAGCAGGTATAATTTTCCAATACTGTCTTTGGGCAATGGATCGTTATCAAGAAACGATACCAGTTTTTCAATCCGGTCACTTATTCTCCGGCCAAAAGAAATTTCATGATTTAACTTCATTGTATCTGATTGCAGATCCTCGACCAGTGAATGCATGTATTCCTTTTCCTGCCGATGCTCTAGCAGATGTTCTCTGAAGTTTTCAGCTAAAAAGCCGCAGAACACAGCAAGGAACAACATCAAAAATTCCCAGAGATAATGAGTAAATTTTTTTCTTTCAGTGTGGGTATGTGCATGTACTTCCATAAATATTTTATTGGAGATGGTATTCTTTTTCTATCAGTTCTAATAAATTTTTAGCTTGTTGTAAAAGCCTGATGGCTTCTCTTCTACTTGCACGATTGTATGCCATTATTGAAAACAATTTATAATTGAATTCCCTGAGTTGATCAACGCTAAAAGGAAATAAAGGGGGAGCTTTTATTGGTCGATGCGGCATATTGGCGACATCAAACATCGAATTAAAAACCATTCCATCGAAAAAATAATGAGCAATGTTTCTGTAATCATTAATAAGCGTTTCTTCGACTTCGTTAACCCTGATCAAATTTCTTCCTCCAATATCGTAACGTATAATACTGTCCCTCACGTCTGTCTTTCCAATAAGCCTCAACCCCCCGGCGTTTTTTAATTGTTGAATGGTACCATCATTAGGAATAAACCGTAAGGAAATACTTCTTGGTACAAAAGCTGCATAATAATAAATATCGTTTACAGAAAAATTTTGCCGGGCGGCACTATTTATTATCAGCACAAGAGAATCTAATAATATTTCCCGCTGATTTCTTATGCTTACGAGATTATTAAGTCTTACAGTATCCGCGACAACATCGTTGAAAAGAGAACGGACAAATTGTTTTTCCCGCTGATGTTCTATCATGTGCTCACGATAATTCTCAGCCAGGAAACCACAGAACACAGCGAGGAATAGCATAAAAAATTCGAACAAATAATGTTTTAATCTTTTTCCTTCGGCAGGTGCATGTGTATGTACTTCCATAAAAATTATTTCAGTTGATATTGTTTTTTTATCTGTTCAATCAAATTGTTGGCTCTTTGCAGAAGATTTTCCATTGCATGGAGCCTGTAAAAATTCATTCTGTAATAATATTCCAGATCATTATAATATTGTAATAAATCAGGGCCAGCCGCTACTGGTATAATGAAAACTTCCGGATGAAGTTTATAAACAGAATCCATCTGACTTTTCTTTTGATTCGATCGTAAATAAAAATACCTTGAATTAAAAATTTTATCCTGTAAAAAATTTATTTGCTGGTAAATTGCGTTGGACTGAACTTGCTGATCCATCAGAACAGTGTGAATGATTGCATCGTAATCTATCAGGGAGTCTGAGATAGAAGAGCTTCTTATTAACCGGAAGTTACCGGCATTTTTTAACTGCTCGATAGTTCGGTTATGATATATAAAGCTATTGTAGTTGCGCATATTTGCGACATTCTGGTATAACAGGATTGTATTTCTTTTTTCCGGAGGTTTTTCAATTTCCATCCTTATGGTATCTATCCGCTCCAGTGTGTTATCCCACCATCGGATACAATCTTTCAGATTGACTGTATCATTTTTTAAATCCTCATAAAGTGAGGCCATGTATTTTGACTCTCGTTGGTGTTCTACAATATGTTCCCGCTGATTCTCTGCCAGGAATCCGCAAAACACAGCGAGGAATAACATCAAAAATTCCCAGAGATAATGACTGAATTTTTTCTTGCCCCGGTGACTTTCGGGGTCTGGGGAATGAGTATGTGCATGTACTTCCATCAGAAATTTATTTTAAATGATATTCTTTTTTTAAAAACCGAATGATCCCGGTTGCTTTGTCTTTTACCAGTTGCAAACGGGCACTGCTTACTGCATCGCTTCCTTTGATTTGATGTACCGCATAAATAAAATCGAGAATGAATTCTCTATTTACGTTCCGCAAAGACGGGTTGCCGGCAGGTGGATGGATATCTTCTCCATCGATCATTGTTTCCAGCACATTGGGATCCATCAGTCTTCCCATCATAGGCCGGATGTCGTTGATCTCATCATCCTGACGATTTTGAGTAAGCTGAACTTTTTCTATGGCCTGATCATAAGAAAGAATACTGTCGGAAGCTTGTTGATTTCTGATCAACCGTAACCCGCCGGAATTTTTTAATTGTTTGATCGTTCTATCCGCCTGAAAAAAATTAAAGGTCCGGGTCAGTTGACGGGCAAAAAAATAGATCCTTTGACCATATTGGTTGGGGTTGGGAGTATTCAGATACCATATCAGGGAATCATTGCCGTGTTTTTTTTGCAATTTCAATTTTAGATTTTTGGTTATTTCTGTTGTATCAGACCTGAGGTCTTCAATAAATGACCTGATGTATTGAACCTCCTGCCGGTGTTCTAAAATGTGTTCCCTCCAATTCTCTGCCAGGAAACCACAGAACACGGCAAGAAATAACATTAAAAATTCCCAGAGATAGTGGGTGAATTTTTTTCTTGGTGTATGGGAATGTGCATGTACTTCCATAAATATTTTATTTCAGGTGATATTCTTTTTTAAGCGTTTCCATCAGGTCTGTCGCCAGTTTCAACGCATTGCTGTAATAGTCAAAATTCACCAGTAGCTTTTGCTTTCGCTCACTCAAATAGTTTATGTATTCGTCCATTTGATCTGCTGCATCCGGTTGAAGTGGTAACATTAATTTTCTCAGGGAATCGATTTTCGCTGAAGGGATATGTGATTGGGATTCCTCCCGCAAACTCATATCTGAAAAAACTGAATAGTAACGGCCAAGCAAGATCTTATTGCGACATTCAGTAACCTTGCCCATTAACTGAAAATCTCTTTGGTATTCTGTTTGCATAAACCCCCCGGAATAGTAATAATAATTTATCTCGCTAACCAAATCTTTGTTTTTAAAATACCGAAGATTCCCGGACTGAATTAATTGGTCAATGGTAGACCGGCTCCAGTCTATTGTGTATGTATAGGAAACAAACCTGCTATAAAAGTAAAAATCACCCGGAACAACCGGCCGCTTATCCCACCTGGAAGAAATTGATGTAATGCTGTCAATCGATTCAATAAGAAACCTGGTTTGTTGTAACCCGCGGTTGAGTTCACCGGTATCAATTTCGATGTCTCCAACAAAGCTTTTTGCATATTCTTTCGCCCGTTCATGCTCGGTAATTCTTTCTCGTATATTTTCGGCAAAAAAACCAAGCGTCACCGCAAGGAAGATCATTAAGAACTCAAAAAAATATTCTTTGAATTTTTTCTTTTCTACATGTGGATGGTGATGGACTTCCATTATTTTATTTTGAATTTTTTCCTTAAAAGCGCCAATACCTGTTTGTTCAAATTGCTATAAGAATCGTAAACGATTTGTCTTGTATTTTGCAATATCTCCCTGTAAAGCATCAGCATGTTTTTAGCTTCTTCTTTGTTCAGAAGACCCGGATTTTTGAAACTGCCGATATAAGGATGCGTTGATTGTTCATACAAAAGAGCTCCTTCTGCATAATTCAATGTTCCGTTATGAGTCATGCTATCGTGCCAGTCCTGGTCATAATGCTTTAATACAAAAGGAACAAGATTCTGGTTGAAATAAACATCTTCACGGTCATTCCGTCTTTTTACATTGGCAATAGCTACTGATAGTTCACCAATCTTTTTTTGAAGCGAATCGTCATTGAAATAACGGAGAGCCCCGGAGCTCTTCATTTGTTCGAGCACAATATCGATGGGTTCAAATACGGAGGGAAGCCGCATATATAATCCGCGGTGAAAAGCAAGGAAAAAACCTTTAGATGGCCTGCTGAGATTACTATCCGAAATAAAGTGGCGGAGTATTGCAATGCTTTTTTCTTTGGTCAGCCTGAATTCATTTGCCTGTTGCACATTAATTGAATCGCTGTACAATTCAGCGTATAAGTTCCGGGCTAATTGCCTGGTTCGTTCTTTTTCAATTTTGTGTTCCAATTGATATTCTGCTAAAAATCCACAGAACACAGCAAGAAACAACATGAGAAATTCCCAGAAATATTCTTTCCAGGTTTTCTTTCCGTGGGCGGAGTGGGTGTGGTGAAGGACTTCCATATTGTTTGTTGGTTATTGTTTCCGACTCCCGACTTTTGACTCACGGCTCACGACTGACGACTCATTCACTCTCCCGGATGATACGTTCGCTCGGCGTGTTTCAGCACATCTTCTTTGTAAAACAATACATCTTTGAATTGCCCTTTGCTGTACATCAATGCCTGGTCGTTGAAATGTTTTGAATTGGGATCGCCGCTTTCACCACCTGCCAATAATGATTTTGCTTTTATCTTTTTTCCGAACTCAACGGCGCAGATAAAACTGTTCCCGTTATCGCCATATCTTTTTTTTGTGCCCAGATAGGTATGACTGGCATAAGAAGGGATCATACCCCATTGTGATGATGCAAAACCAACGGGAATACTTGGTTTGTTATCATCATAAACTTCATTGATGTTTCCGGTTAGTCTTTGGTAACGATTAATTTCTCCCCAGGGCATTTGCCATTTTCCGAACTTTTGTTTCAGTTCATTGATTGTTGCCAGTAACGGGGGAAGCAGATCTTGTGCAGCAGCAGTAGCGGCAAAATGATTTGTTTTTTCTACCTGATCTGCTCCTTCTGATCTCATAATGCTGCGGAATATTTTTTGCCCCCATTCTACTGCTAAAGTTGTAGCAACAGAATTTTCTCCGGAATGCAGATCCCAGTTTTTTAAAATTTTTATAGCGTCATTTAATTGCGCATACAATGAATCTGTCTTTGAAATATTTTTTTCAAAAGCATTTACCAGTGCCGGCACTAATTTTTCAAATCCTGCGAGATAGGTATTATAGCCAGTGGTAATTACTTTGTCTATTGTATAGGCTTTTTCTCCCGGTAAAATTCTTACGGCATTGATAGCACGAAAATTTTCTCCATCCGGTGCCATGTATGCAGGATAATTTTCTCTCTTCGGACTATTTGGTCCTGCTACAGAAAATGGAGTGGAGTTACAATTTTGCAACCAACCATTTTGCGGATTGATGAGATGGATAATTTCATCCATGCTGTGATAACCTTTCCATTCTGTTGCAGAAGTGGTTCCGTCAACAGGTTTGCTCCAGTCATATTTTGTATCACGAATTGGGATACGGTTCCCATGCCAGTATGCAATATTTCCTTCGGCATCGGCGTACACCGTGTTGTTGGAAATATTTCCTTTCAGGTCCAGCGTTTTTTTGAAATCGGAAAAACTTTTTGCTTTGATGCGTTGCCAGCACTGGATCAATCCATTCAATAAACGGTTATCGGCTTTTACGCTCAGGTATTGTCCATTTCTTATTGTCATGATGGGCCCATGCTCCGTATAAAGCGCTGTGATCACTTTAGTCGCAAATGATAAACCTGATTTATACTTCAGATAAATTTTTTTCTGTTTTACTTCTCTTTCTTTGTTGTTGTACAGGTAAAAATAATTATCACCTTTCTTTTCTATTTTTTCAATATACAGGTCGGCAGCATCCACGGCACTACTGGTGTGCATCCAACCGCAATGTTCATTGAAGCCCTGGTACACGAAAAATTGTCCCCAGGTGACAGCGCCGTATGCATTCAATCCTTCATTGCTCACCATGTGCACTTCCGGACGGAAATACAATGTGACATGCGGATTGATATATAATATGGCGTTGTGTGATTCGGTAATTGAAGGGGCAAAAGCAAAACCATTGGAGCCGGTCAGTTTTTCTTCCTGGTACACCTCATTATTTTGATTTTCGTTAATTGATACGGGGGCATCACTGCCGGAATAAAAATTTTTCAATTCATTGGCAGAAACGCCGGCTGTATTGATGGCGCCAATGCTTCCATCCGTCCAGAGCAAAGGATACCAGGGCTGAAAACGATTCAGCAAAGACGGGTGAACTTCCGGATGTTTGTATAAATAATAGTTCATGCCATCTGCAAAGGCAATGCAAAGTTTCTTTAACCACATCGGCGCTTTGTTATAATCGCTGATGGCATCTGCAGAATCGATCACCATCCGGATCAACAGATCGTCATACAGTGAACTCTCACCTTTCACTTCCGCCATTCTTCCCAGTTTCTCAATATAATTCATCTCCATTCGTTTGAAATCGTCTTCACATTGCGCATACATTAAACCAAACACAGCGTCAGCATCTGTATTTCCATATACATGCGGAATACCCCAGTTGTCACGGATGATCGTTACTTGCTTGGCTTCATTTTCCCAGCGGGTAATTTCTGTTTTGGAAAAATTCTGTGCAAACAGAACAGATGGAAATAAGAGTAAGAGAAATAGATTTTTCATTTTGAGATTATCAGGTTGAAGATTTCAGAAAAGTCTTGTAATATACGAAAATGCTATGCTCAGCATTTTGTGGAGGTTTTTGTTTTCAAAAACTATGTCCGCATGACAGGGCAATTTTATTTGAGTTTTGTGGAACACTATGAAATACAAGAACGAAGAATACATAATGGCGCTGATACGACAGTATCAGTATAAGTGACAAATTATTAAATTAAAATAGGCTGTCTCAGAAGAGACAGCCTTTGTCTTTGTATGAAACTTCAATGAGAAAATTCTAAGTTATCAGGATTATTTATGTGATGTTTCTTTGGCACAAGTGATGGCAACTTGCAATATTTGTCCGCCGCCAACTATTGGTGGGCCAAACCCGCCAGAGGAAATATATAATTTGTTGTCTGGCCCCATGGTGATCGCTGTTGGAAAATTAAGTCCGCTTACAATAGTTCTTCTCGATCCGGATGGGTCAATGCGTACCACATCGCCGGTGCCGGGGGTTGGGAACGGATTATTGGTGGTTCCTTCGAGTACATAGATTCCTCCTGCTTCATCAAAAGTAATACCCTGTGCCATGCTGAAGCCGCTGGCTACGGTACTGATTTTTCCGTCGAGTGTGATTTTATAAACATTAGAATTACCGGTGATCGGGAATGAACTGAGATTTACCATGTAAAAACTTCCATTATGAAATACGACGGAAGTGGGAACAATATGGCCCAGCGTTGCCGAAATGTCTACAAACCGGGAAACATGACCGGCATGATCAATTTTATCTATCTCTCCGTGATTGGGTTCCACAGCATATAAATAATTCCCTACAGCCTGCATGCTGTACCATGTTCCATCAGGTTCGAAATCGTCCGGTTCAGTATTGGCAGCTGGATTGTTTTGAATGAATGTGCTTAAATCCGCAAACAAGCTCCATTGTTTGTTTGGCAGAACTTTTACAACGCCATTGGGTATGTCTGGAACACCATGAGAACAACCTGCACCAGCAAGCACACCGTAAAGTGTATTTCCCAGAAATGCTATATCACCTACACCCATAATATCTCCCATAGCATTAATAGAAGAAGGCAAGCCGTCGGCAACAGTTATCCTTTGTCCTTTCCATATTTTGGAAATACGTGAACCGGTAGCACTTCCCAGGTACGGCCCCACCGGAGCAGGTACCTGTGCACATGAAGAATTCGTGCTTGGGTTAGTGCCGCCAATGCCGGCTTCGGCAACATATAAGTTTCCATCAGGACCAAATTTTAATCCACGTGGCAGATTTAATCCATCTGCATAAACAGAAACAGTAGCTACCATGTCATCCGGGTTGCAATCGCAGGGACAACCAGGGGGAAGATTTTTTTTGCAGGAGGATAAGAAAATCACTCCGGCTGCAATCATCCATAAGCGAAGCAGATGTTTTGATTTCATAAAAAAATTTTTAAGGTTTATTAATTAGAACAGATTCCGTTTTTTATAATACTGAATAAGCAGCAGCCTACAATGTTACCTTAATTAGACAGTCGCTGCCATCAGAAATCTTCTTACACTAACTTTTAGCTACATACTACCTGATAGGGGAATGAATGCATTTCGTTTGAAAATTGAGCAGTTCGTTGGAAAAATGATTTTCGGGAGACCTGTGAGTCATACAGGTAAGCGTTCAATTAAACGGTAGCT
>DASZPW010000328.1:0-11070 GCA_035550155.1 Chitinophagaceae bacterium
GGGAACCGGTTCTTAAAAAAGGTACATACAAATTTGTTGTAGAAGAAGCCAATAATGAAAGAGCTTTGTTGCGTTACAACAGTTTAAAAAGCTGGGGATTGCCGGTACAAATGGAAACTACCGATTCCGTAAATTTTAAAATTTATTTCATGCTTCCCTCGTCAATAACTGATACGGCGAAAACAATGGATTCTTTGCGAATTTTATATACACCCGTTTGGAGTAAGTCTTACGTAGAACACTAAGGCAAATCATTACAGCAGCTCTTCCGGCAACTTTTAAAATCTTATCCCCACTCCTGTCATAAAATTAAACGGTGCCTGAACTTCGTAGATCGGTTGTCCATACACATTCAATTGACCGGAAGAATAGATCTTTTGATTCAAAAGATTCATGAGCCGAATTGTGAAAAAAAATTCATTGATATTGTATTTAGCCATCAAGTTGATCGTTGTGGCAGCAGGCAATTGATAATGATTTCCAAAATCAATATAACTTTTCGACTGATAATGTCCACTCAGTACAATGTCCCAATGAACAACTGAATACCGGGCTTCTGTATATGAGATCAGCTTAGGAGTCAGCACAGGGCTGGAATGTTTGCCATCCTCTACAATATAATGTGGTTCCCAGGATAGACTTTGATAAAACTGCACGTTTTTAGTAAGGTGATATCCCAATTCTATTTCCATTCCTTCACGAATGGCTTTGGCTACATTACTATGCAACGGCAGTCCCGTCGGACCTATTTGCCCATTAAGGTCTACTGAATTTCGTATCTTCATCCTGTACAAATTCAGTGAACCCTGAAGTTTTTTCTCATCAATACGAATTCCAGTTTCAACACTGAAATTATCTTCCGATAACAGATCTGCATAAATTGCCTGGCCGTTGCTATCTTTTTGCAGGTTGTCATTTCCTAAAAAAATATCGTTGCGGCCGGGCTCTCTTTTGATATGGCCGGTATTGGCATAAATATAAATATGATCGTTCAAATGATAGCCGATGCCTGCGAGGGGATTAAAAAAATTCCATTGAAAATTTTTCAATGTCACATCTCCATGATACGAAAAAGTCGCATAGCGGTATTGCAGGTCGGTGAAGAAATAAAATTTGTTTTTACGAAAAATAAATTTTGCAAAAGGGCTGAGCTCGTTTTTATCTCCATAATTATGATATAGCAAAAGATCATTCGGGTCTTGCACACCGTTATGTACTTTCCGGTACAGCGATCCGTAAATACCTGTTGTGAAACTGTAATTTCTTCCGGTGAATTGATAATCCAGTGAAATTCCACCCCAGGAAGAATGTGTACGATAATGGATCAATGGCCCTGTTGCTGATATACCTAAAAAATTGTTCAGGTCAAATCCATAATCGCCTTTTGTATAATTATAAAATATTCCTGCATGAAAAAACTGGTTCTTTCTGGTACTTGTAGAAAGATGCAACTGCTGTAACCATTGGGAAAAATTTCCTTTTTCCCGTTCAGCATTTCCATTGCTTCGAAAATCTGCTTTAGCCGCACTATCACTTACACCCAGCCATCCGAGGCCATTTTGATTATTCCCTATTAGCGTTAGCGATTGAATGTAAGTTTTCCCTGACCGATGTTGCCATTGAAATATCCCGCTTCCTGAGTTATTTCCGGAATGGTTTTTATATCCATCAGTTGACAACAGGTTCAGTTTATAAAAAAATAAATTTTTCTCATTGCCGCTTTGTTTTTCTGCATACAATCTTCCAGATGAAAAAGAACCCGCCTCCACTCCTGCTTCGGTATGATGATCGGGTAACTGTTTAGTTTCAAAATCAAGGCTGCCTGCAAATGCCGGAGCCCCATTTTTACTTAACCCAATTCCTCTTTGCAATTGGACGGAAGCGGAGTTGGATAGTAATGAAGGGAAATTTGAAAAATAAGTTCCTGCATCTTCCGGTTCATTCAAGGGCATTCCGTTCACAGTGATATTGATCCTGCTCTGATCCAAGCCACGAAAACGAAAATAAGAATATCCTAACCCTGTGCCGTTATCCGTTTCATATGTAATGCCTGGAAAACGTTGCAATAGTATTGATGGTTCGGCGCCATAATCCAGCAAACGAATGAGAGAAGAATCCACCTGTGAATAACTGACCGGCATTTGTTTTTTGACTTCATAAGGCGAAGCAAAAATGACCACTGTTTTTAATTCTTTCGATGCAGTGTCGCTTCGTTGCTCCTGTTGTGCAAACGAAAAGAAGCCATTTGCCAGGATGGAAATACAGAATAAAAATTGTTTCATAGCAGTATAACGGTCATTAAGAATGTTTGAAAACATGGTTAGAAACGGAAAACAAAACTGATTGGTTGCGTGAAACCGGTCCACAATATTTTTTGCAATGGGAGTAAAAGACGAGGATTGAGAAAGAAAAAAAACCGGGAGTGCCGCTCAAATGCATCATCTTGCAAAGAAAACGGGTTTTACAGGAATCGATTTTCGAAAATGGATAAAATCATTTATTACACAGCAATGACAATATAAGCCCTATAAATTTTTTACTGTAAATTTTTATAATACTAAAAAATCATTTTAAGTCCGCCCATCCACCAACTACCAGGCAATTGAGAACCCAGCAGGTCGCTTGCCTTTGCATTGAAGACATTATCCAATTCTGTAAAAACGCTTAATCGGTCTTTCATTAACCAGATCGATGCTTTTGCATTCATGGTAAAACAATCAGCGTTTATTGTTGCATTGATTGATGAAGCTTGTTGTGGAGTGCGGTGTATATACACTCCATTCACACTTACTGAAAATAATTTATTAGAATATTCTAAATTAAAATTTGTCAGGAATTTTGCATGAGATGAAATATAAAAGGACGGTGTCGCTTCATTAGTTTCATCATCCAGCCAGGTGAGTCCCATAGTTGCCCAAAATTGTTGCTGATTGGTCCAATGCTTTGAATACTGGATATCTGTTTCGAAGCCAGTCGTGTTCAGCTTAGCAATATTGCTGGCCAGTGCATAAATTCCTGTCGGAGATAAATTGTCCTTTCGCGGCATATTGGCATAAGGAGTCGTCACCCAATCGATCACATTACTTTGATCTCTTCTGAAAAGGGTTGCAGAAAATTTAAACTGATTAGATAAAATATAATCCATCCCAGCTTCATAGCTAAAAGATCGTTCCGCTTCCAGATCTGGATTACCAATACTTCCACCTGATACAAATGTTTTATTGTAATTATTATATCCCTCGGTAAAATCAGCCTCCCTTATTGTTTTCCCTGCGCTGGCTCTTAGCTGTAGCTTATTCAGATGGTAAGAGAAATTCACTTGTGGCACTAATTCCGTTCCACTGTTTTGCGTATAATCCAATCGCAAAGAAGGACTGAAAGTAAACCGATCAATGTTTTGGTTCCATATCAAAAATCCGGCGAGCTGGTTGATATTATGATTACCTCTGTCATTGGAATGGATCCATTTTTGCTGATACTGCACTCCACTGACAAGATTCGTATTTGCAGCCAAGTGATAATTATCGGTGACTAACGTTTGAAATAAATACGAATGATTCTCATTGGCAGGTGTAGATGGACTGAATGCATAGTGATCTTTCACGGCTTTATATCCTGCATCAATCACAACAATATGCTTGTTGGCCTGGTATTGTGCCTGCAATTGATTCCAGGAAGTGGTCACTTTTTCTGAAGCGGTATCAAAAGAAAATGTAGTATAAAAATTCTGCGCTCCAAAATCACGGGAATCAAAAGCGGATCGAAAAGCAATATTCCAACGATCGTTGAGCCATTGCTTCAATGAAACTGATGCCGTGTTATTATGAAAAAATCCTCTTGTTCCTCTTTGCAATTGCCCGTTACTATTATCACTTAACCATCCTCCTGCAACAGCAGTATTATTTTTTTGATAAAAGCCTCCAAGACTTCCATTTACCAATGAATATTCGCCTACAGTTCCTTCAGCGCTGAGTTGTTTGTCGGATTGATTCTTTTTTGCTGCAAATGTTTTGGTCACAATATTGATCACACCTCCTACTGCTTCTGAACCATAAATAGCAGAAGAAGCTCCTTTCAATATTTCGATATGATCGATTTCAGAAGGAGCGATCGGAATATAACTGGAAAAATGTCCGGTGTTAGGATCATTCAGGCGAATGCCATCGAGGATGACCAACACTTGTTCAAAAGTTCCACCTCGTAGAACAATATCGCTTTGTGAGCCTTCCGGCCCTCTGGTCTGAATTTCTATTCCGGGAACATACCGCAATAACTCATCTACCGAATGAATGGGCAGTTTATTAAATTGATCGCCGGGAATGCTGATGATGTTTCTTCCTGTTTGAGAAATTTTTTCTGCATGCAAGGAAGAAACCATCGTAACTGGATCTAATTCCAGTTCTTTTTGTTGGGCTAAACTATAAAACCCGGTAAGAATAAGAATAAAGCAAAGAAGCAATGTCTTCATTAAGGCAAAATTTGCTGCAAAGAAAATCGAATAAACGATATAAGCGTAAAAAATGAAGCTCTTGTCGCTATTCTTTCAAGGAATTTTACAGAGATGTTACATTATTTGAAGTATCACAATTTATTCTCTTTTATCACCAAAAGCCATCCTTTTCCTTTTGGCACTTCTATCGGATCATTTAATCCAAAAGTTCTGGCAGGTTGAAAATTCTTTATTGCAGGCGCTGTTATTGATGCTTTCGAATTATCAATTCCTAATTTCTTCCAATCAATCACTAAATGAATATTGACTGTTGTATCGGCCCAACTCGCAATAGAAATTAATGCTGATCCTTTTTTCTTATACACTGTTGCCAATACATTTTTATTACCGGTTTTCACCGGGCAGTTGTCACTCCAATAACCGATCATTTCCGTTCCTTTCATTCCAAAATCATCCCATGATTTCCAGATCGGTCGAGGATCAGCATCTTCTGTCCATGGATAACGATTGGTCATTCCATAAATCATTCCTCTCCAGGGATTGCCGCCATTCTGCAACATCTCTCCCATCAGTCCAAAAGGAATGCCGCTGACCTCAGTGAGAAAATAATCCGGCCCGTTATGTTCATAATCGAAATATTCGCCGAACCACAAACGATTGAGGTAAGGAAAATGCTCCATGTACAAATTGGCGCTGTTATTAAATCCATCATTCTTATCATACTGATTCGCCGAATGCAGATCAATAATTCCGGGATGGCCGTTTTGTGTCAGCACTCTTTTAATGCGTTTCATCGTCACCCGGTCAAATGCTACATCATCGAGATAAATTCCATCAATACCGACATGATTCACCAGCCAATTCATTCCTTCCACATAATAATTATGCCAGCGATTCTCGCCGCTGTTCACTAATGCAGCATCTTTCAATTCAGGAACAAACCATCCCGGCAGGTAATAATCACCTACATGTTCCTGCAACCAACTGAAGCCGCCACCTTTGCCCGGAGAATAGATCTCATGGCCCAAACTTCTGATCGCAAATAATTCATATGCCCTATCAGAAAGCTCCCGAATCGTATTGTAAATTTTCACTTTCAAACCAAGCTGATGAGCTTTATCAATGTAATCTTTCATCTTCTTCCACTCGATAAAAGGATAATTGATCCAGGGATTGATCGGAGTAGCATGATGAATATTGATCACCGTAGCACCTGTTGCTTTTACTGTATCAAGATCATTGTATTTATGATAAAAACGGGTGTTCCATTGAAAATCGGTATTGATAACATGAAAAGGAGTTATCAATAAATTGAAATTATAATAAAGCGTTTCTCCTTTCTTCATGGTGCGACTTCCGCTATATGCATTTACCAAAATTGCTTTTCCCTTTTTAAAAATATCAATGCCACCTTTATTATCATTTCCCCATGATGTTGGTAGCAATAAAGGCTTTTGCAAATAGAAATTAGTATTAAGCGGACGGACATAATGCTCATCTCTTAAAGAAAACTGAAGCCCGGCATTTACATTTCCGATCCAGGCGCCATCCTGGTTTTTATTTGCCACATCCCATTTCCAACGAACAGTATCAGGCCGGATGCCTCCTTTTAATCCAAGTCCCATTAAATATTTTGCTGCTTCCGGTTGCATCGGCAAATGGAAATCAATCGCACTAAATTCTATATCCTGCAATGCAGTAAGTTTAATTTGATAAGCCATAAAGCCATCAAATTCCAACGAGCCGTCCACTTCCATTTGCAATGATTCGGAATTGTTGATCGCTTTCCATGTTACAGTGCCGGGTTCTTTTTTGTTGAAAACAAGACCTTCGCTCTTCCAATGCAATGATTGCTTTCCTGCTGCATCATAAAAATGGAAATGCAATGGTTCTGTAAACAAATCATTCGGCTGAAAAGAAATGGAAGTCATCTCAGGAGTAAAAAATGTCTGTATCTGAGCAGGAAGGCCATCACTTTTTAATGAAACTTTTCTTCCCAGCAATGAGATCGTTGAATCATCAACTTTCAAAGGAGTATATGGCGGAATTACCGTATTCTCTTGTGCCATTGTTGAATTGAGCCATTTCAGTCTTGTCATTTTCCGAGGCTCACTGATACCACCATTTTTTGCAATTTCATTCTTGACTATAAGATCAACTGCAACTTCTTTTGAAGTAGTTCCTTTTGCTTGTACAAATGCTTTACCGGTATAACGGCCCGGAGTTAAATTTTCAGGAATATCTACTTCACACCACATTGGTTGGACTTCATCTTTATTAACATCAACTGTTTTATGCAAAACAGATCCATCATAGTTTATTCCGTCGGTATTAAAACAATACAAATTTTTTGATGAAAGAATTTTCCCAGCAGCATTTTTCAGATCAGAAAATTTGATAGAAACATCTTCGAGGTTCTGTAAAGCATAAACGCCTAATTGAAAAGTAAAATTCTCCCCTCGCTTCACTGTATCCGTAAACCTATTTTTTAGTCCCCTCTGGATCCATCTCTCAGGCAGATCATACTTCATTCGAATGGAATGCAGGCGATCTTCGGGAAATACAAGGAAAGCAGCTCCACTATTTTTCTGAATAAGTTTTTTAGTTTCATCCGCAGTTGCAATGAATTCCATTGGGTAAAAACTATTGAATGCATTGATCGCCTGGTATTCCGTAGCATGAGCTTCCGGATAGTTACCTGAATAATGAACATTTTTCAACCATTCTTTTGAAGCAGTCGAATCGGGTTTGAGATAAATGCCTTTAGGATAATTAGACCTTCCTTCATTTTTGTAAGGCATGTAGTACACATAGTAAGTACCGGCTCCCGAAATCGGCTCGAAGAAAATTTCTCCGTATTCTCTCCTGATGTCTCCCGGAAGAACATTCAATATACGATGGTTGGTAGCAGCATCCACAACAATGATCCTTTTTGCTTCAGGATGAAAATCTCTTCTGCACCAGGGAATGATGACATGAGCTACAGTTTTATTTTTTTGAATTTCCGATTGTGAAAGTTGTATGATGAATCGATGATTTCCCAATGAATCGGGGTCCCATGAATTGTTGCCATCGGAATATTTTAATTGCTGACCATAAATACCTGATGTGATAGTCAGCAAACAAACCGTCACCAAAAAATACTTTGTGTGATTTAATTTAAACGTCATGAATTTATTTTTTCAATAATTACTTTATTCAAGCGATTTGAGGTCAATAGCAGGATGTGTTTTTGCTGGTTCATGTACGAACTGGGATCTCAAAATTGTATTGTCATCAAAAAAACCACAATTACGCAAATAGAATAAATTATTTTCTTCGCCACCACTGTAATCTAATCTATATCCTTTTTGTGCAGTAGCATCACCTGTAAATATCATTTTGGTGAGCGGTTTCCATTGCCCATCTTTATTAACCACCCATTGATTACCGTAATAGGCTTTCCTTGTAATATAACCTGTTAAAGGTTCAAAATTTTCAAGAAAAGAATGAAGATGTTTTAAATAAGTATGCGTGGCCGGGCGACTGAAACTTGCGACCAGGTTCCACTTTCCTGATTCTGGTGTAAAAAAATAAGCAGTGAAGATCGTATAATCATTTTCGGCAGGCTGTGCATGCAACAAAAAACCATAAGTAACTCCTGCCTTCCAATCATAATTCAGATAGCTCTGACCACCAGAACCTTCATTTCCAAATTCACCGGCATGAACATTCATTCCTTTTTTTACCAGGATAATTTTTTTGTCTTCAGGAATAGCGGCAGGATCATCTGTCTGAAACGGACTCCAAACAGAAAACAGAATATGCCTTTCTGTTGGAGAATTGACCTGCATTCCAAAATATCCTTCTTTGAAACCATCTGCCATAAAATAGGAACCGATCACATCATTGCCGGCGGGAACAGTTATTTCGTTATAAAACCATTCGGCATCTTTGCCTGTTTCTGTTGTATCATAGTTAATATGAACAGAAGGTCCTCGCCTGCCCCAATAGAAATAATTGTCATTATTATTTTTCACATAAGCTGTATTGGAATCAACAGCGGAACCGGAAATATGCAACTCACTCACCATGGCAAACAGTTGCCCGGTTCTTTTTATTCCTTTCATATCTATCTTGACATAACCGGGTGATGAAATAGTCCAGGTTCCCAAAAAATGCTCCTGATTTTGTTTTCCGCCCAGTTTTACTTTCTTTGAAATCTTGTTAATACTGCATTCAACGATACTTTCACCATCAGGAACATTCAATAAAGTATATACATTCAAAGTTCCCGGCTTTGCCAGTTTAATATAAGTACTGAATACAGCGTCAGGGTTTTTCCAGTTGCTCCATCCATCGTTGGTAACCTCTTCATTGCCTCCAGGTGTTTTTTCAGTAACCCAGGAATTACCACCTAATGGAACGACTTGTTTTGTTGTATCAGTTTGGGATGTGAGAGCATTAATCCCAGAAAAATTTATACCCGATTTATTTTTAAAAAGAAAACAACAGGAACAAAAAAAAGCTATTACCAGTTTGTGTACCATAACCCCTCCAATAGAAAAATTAAAAATGAAATACCAATTTATTGATTCGGATGTCTAACTATAATTGGGTCAAATGTACAGCACAAATAACCATGGTATATAAAACACAAAATCCTGCTAATATGAACTAGCAGGATTTTGCGTTTTCTGTTTTCACTTTTGGAGGTACCGAGCAGATTCGTCCCGACTTTGTCGGGATTGCAGACCTCCAATTTTATAAAATAAAAAAAGAAACTGTTGACAATAACAATTTCTTTACTGAGGTACCGAGCAGATTCGAACTGCTGTAGGAGGTTTTGCAGACCTCAGCCTAGCCACTCGGCCACGGTACCTTGATATATTTAAAAAGAACTTTCGATCGCTGCATATCCACTTGTAGCGGACATGTACTCTAAGATATTTCTGATTTCAGATTTTACAGTTAGATTTGAATCTGAAAGCGGCCAAAGATACATCATTTGGCTCATTGTTTATAAACGTTATTTGCGCATGAATCGTATTGCAGAATCCGAATTAATCATTAATCCCCGTGGCGCCGTGTATCATCTCGATCTGCGCCCGGAAGAGATCGCAGGGACCGTTATCACAGTTGGTGATCCGGATCGGGTAAAAGAGGTAAGTAAACATTTTGATTCCATTGAGGTAAAAGCACATCACCGGGAGTTCATAACACATACCGGTTATATCGGAAAAAAAAGGCTTACCGTTCTTTCCACAGGTATTGGTCCCGACAATATTGATATTGTGATCAACGAACTGGATGCTCTTGCAAATATTGATCTTAATATAAGACAGATAAAGTCGAAACTCACTTCACTAAACATTATCCGGGTCGGAACTTCCGGTTCTTTGCAAGGCGATATTATTCCGGATAGCCTGGTCGCATCTACACACGGCCTTGGATTGGACAACCTACTGAATTATTATCGGCTGGAGCAAAATGAAGAAGAAAAACAACTCTTGCATTCATTTGTTACACATACGCAGATGCACGGGCAGATGATCTTTCCATATATCAGCAGCGCTGCGGCATCATTGCTCAAGCATTTTGTAAAAGGGTTTTTCCAGGGCATCACGGTCACCTGCCCCGGTTTCTATGGCCCTCAGGGAAGAGTGTTGCGGCTTGGGATCCGCTATCCGCAATTGGTAGATCGGTTAACTGACTTTCGATTTGGCCAGCACCGCATCACTAATTTTGAAATGGAAACGTCTGCCATTTACGGGTTGGGAAAATTGTTGAACCATAATTGCCTTGCGTTGAATGCGATCATTGCTGACAGGGTGAATAAACAATTTTCCAAAGATCCAAAAGCAGCAATCGAAAAATTGATCGTACGTACACTGGAAATTTTTTCAGAACAATTTTAAAATCCTGATACGCACCTTATGCAAGTAAAATTTTACAAATACCAGGGAACAGGGAATGATTTCATAATCCTGGATAACCGGAAAAAAGAATATACGTCCCTGACTGCAGACCAGATCCGACGTTTATGCGACCGCAGGTTTGGTATTGGCGCCGATGGACTAATGATATTTAATGAAAAGGATGGGTATGATTTTGAAATGAAATATTATAATTCTGATGGTGGCGAAGGCAGTATGTGTGGAAATGGCGGCAGATGTATGGTGAAATTTGCTTACCATCTCGGCATTCACAAAGACATGTATAAATTTCTTGCAACAGATGGTGAACACATAGCCGAAATGGATACCGATGGCATCATTTCTTTAAAAATGAAAAACGTAAAAGAAATAAAAAAGTTTCATAACGATTCGGTGCTAAACACCGGTTCTCCGCATTATGTAAAAGTGGTTACTGATGTAATGAACATTGATGTAACTAAAAAAGGCCGGGATATCCGCCACAGTGAAGAGTTTGATAAAGAAGGCATCAATGTAAATTTTGTTGAATTATCCGCCGACCCGAGCAAGATCATTGTCCGCACTTATGAGCGTGGTGTGGAAAATGAAACATATTCCTGCGGTACCGGAGTGACGGCTTCGGCGCTTGTTTGCTTTCATAATGAAGCCGGCTTTAATGATGTGGAAGTAAAAACTCTTGGTGGCTCGCTTACGGTGGAGTTTGAC
>DASZPW010000329.1:0-1889 GCA_035550155.1 Chitinophagaceae bacterium
TACATCGCCATCCGCCATGCTGCACGGATCGACAGCAATTTTATGAATATCATTCGTGATCATATTGTGAGCGGCAACGTGGTGGCAGCAAAAAGTTTTGCCAAGAATACCAACAATCCCGTCGCACATATCATTGATAAAGGAATTCAGCGCATCGGCAAACCAATTGACAGCATTGAAAAAAGCATGGACAATGTCGGTCAGCTTGAAATGTATAATTTGGAAAAAAACCTTGCAGTATTATCTTTTATTTCAAAAGCGGCACCCATTTTTGGATTCGTAGGTACCCTGATCGGTTTGATGCAATTATTTTCCAATATCCATCGTGCTAATGAAGTGGAGATCGGTGTGATCTCGCAGGGTATTTATACTAAATTGATCACTTCTATTTCAGGTTTGGTCATCGGTTTGATCGCTTACCTGGCATACAGCTATCTCAATACTCAAATTGATAAAGCTGCTAATAAAATGGAAGCTGCTTCCGCTGACTTCCTCGATGTATTACAGGAACCAACCCGATAAAACTATAAACAGGCAGGTGAATGAAGTTTAGAAAAAAACATAATGAACAAGGGGAAGTTTTTACCGACTCGCTGAATGATATTTTATTTATTCTGCTGATGTTCTTTCTCATCACCACCACCATGGCTAATCCCAATGTGGTGAAAGTGGGTTTGCCAAAAGGCACCAAAGACACTAAGGCAAAACAGAATATCGTGGTGAGTATAGATAAAGATCAGAATTATTTTCTCGGGCAGAAACTGATCGATAAGAACAGCATTGATTCTTTCCTTACCGCCGAGATCAGAAAAATGAAATTGGTCGTTGATACACCGACGGTGGTGATCAACGCTGATACTACCGCATTTTATGGCGAAGTTTTCCGCATTATGCGCATTGCCAAAAGAGACACTGCTAAAGTGGTGGCGAATGTGAAGTAAGAAGTTGCCGGTTGAAGGTTCCTAGTTTTAGATGACTGCTATCTGTTAATCGCCTTTATCATCCGATCTTTCCCTTGCATATCTTTTTTCAGTTCGGTTGAATAGCCTTTCGATTGGAAAAGTTGAATTACTGATTCACCCAAATCTTCATGAATTTCTACATAAATAGCTCCATTAGGATTCAATTTCTCTTTCCCAAAATCTGCAATGGCTTTATAAAATATGAGCGCATCATTATCCGGAACAAATAATGCTGTAGCAGGTTCGTACTGCAATACATTCGTCTGCATTTGGGCCTGATCTTTTTCCGGCACATAGGGAGGATTGCTAACGATTATGTCAAATGAAGGAAGTTTATTTCTTTCATCTTCATTCAAAAAATTCAGCTGTTGAAAATGTATGTCAGCTCCTAAATTTTCTGCATTTTTTTTTGCTACGTTTAGTGCTGCTTCACTGATGTCGCATGCCCATACATCAGCCTTACGCAATTTTCTTTTTAAAAAAATTGATATACAACCGCTGCCGCAACCAATGTCGAGTAAGCTGAGTTGCCGGATTGGAAATTTGCAATCGGAAATGATCCAATGCACGAGTTCTTCCGTTTCGGGTCGTGGAATTAAAACGTTTTGATCCACATAAAATTTCATTCCGCCAAACCATGCTTCGTTGAGGATATATTGTATCGGTTCATGTTGCAACAACCGTCTGACATTTTCTTTTAATTGCATTTCTTCTTTTTCACTAATGACCGCATTTTTATAGACCATTCTTTCAACCTTTTTTGATCCTGTTATATGCTCCATCAGCCAGTCAGTGATTGATGATGCTTCTCCTTCAGTATATATTTTACGTAGCTGGTTCAAAATAAAATAGGTTGCTTCACCGGTCGTCATACGGCAAACATAACTCATTTACCTTTGAGCTGAACATGCAGGCAGATTATTACCA
>DASZPW010000330.1:0-2581 GCA_035550155.1 Chitinophagaceae bacterium
AAACAGATCTGAATTTTTTCCATTCAGCAAAACGGTTCATCTGTTGTAAGAACAATGTATGCTCCACCACCATCTGGTCCACTTCAGGGCTTGCCTTACGCAAGTTTTCAAAATGAAGCCTTTCGTCAGGATTCATTTCTCCTTTTATGTAGCGCTCCACCGCATCTAATATCTGGATATCATCCATCACTGTGTACCATTTTTATACTGTGAAAAAAATATTTTTTTCAATCTCATCAGGCATTTGTATTTCTGGGTCTTGGCGTTATCGGCGTTGGTATAACCAAATCCGGCTGCTATTTCCTGCATGCTTTTTTTCTGTAAATAATAAGCTTCCAAAAGGCTTCTGCAGGGTTCGCCCAGACTATCAATTGCCTTATCCATCATTTCAAATTCAGCGTTCCGTTTTTCATGATCCTCGATCTCGTCTTCCACCGGAACCGTTGATTCTATATCTGCTATCTCAGGTGAATAACGAGTTGATTGCTGTAATTGTTTGAGCCACAGTCTACGGCATACTGAATATACGTAGGTTCGAATTTGACAATTGAGTTCAAAAGTTCCCGATCTCACTTTTTCATACAACACGATCATTGCTTCCTGGAATATATCTTTTGCATCGTCAGCAGAGCCACTGTTGTTGATGATCAGGCTCTGGATCATGTTGAAATTCTCTCTGTAAATAGTCTCAACTGCCTTTTTATCGCTGCGGGCCAATCCTTGTAACAACGCTTTTTCGTTATTCTCTGATTTCACTATTCCGTTAATTTAATACTGGATTTTAAAAATAGTAACCCTGCCCGACTATAAAAAATAATATTAAAGCGGAAGGACATGCCCCTAAGCTGAAAAAAATATTTACCGGGCAGGGTTACCTTTTCCTGTTTTTGGTATAAAGGTCAAATCTTTTTAAACAAACACTAAAAAAACAGAACATGAAAAAGCTTTTAATCGTTCTCGCAGTTGCTGGTGCTTTTGCAGCTTGCAACAACAAATCTGGTGGCGAAGGTGATAAGAAAGACACTTCTGCTACTCAGACAATGTCTACTGCTCCTGCAACAGACACTACTACTCATGCTGCAGATACAACTGCTAAAATGAGTGCTGATACTACGAAGAAGTAAGATTTTCATATGGCAAGCAATCGTTAGAGGCCGCCTTGTTCCCAGGGGGGCCTTTCTTTATTTCCGTTCCGGGAATAATACAATTACCTTTGCGCAAATTTTTTATGGCAACATTTGAAGCGTTAGGCTTAGAACAAAGTTTATTAGAATCCATCAAGACATTGGGTTTTACGCAGCCTACACCTATCCAGGAAAAAGCAATTCCTGTATTATTAAGCGGCACTAAAGATTTTATCGGGCTGGCTCAAACGGGCACCGGAAAAACGGCTGCTTTTGGATTACCGCTCCTGCAACTGATCCAAAAAGCCAATCGTTTTCCACAGGCATTGATCATTTGTCCCACCCGTGAACTTTGTTTGCAAATAACAAAAGACCTGAACACTTTCAGAAAAAAATCAGATTCAATTGTTGTGACAGCAGTATATGGGGGCGCTTCAATCGGATTGCAGATTCGTGATTTAAAGAAAGGAACACATATTATCGTGGCCACTCCCGGCCGGTTGATCGATCTCATCGAAAGAAAAGCAATTAACCTTGAAAAGATCCATTATGTTGTTTTGGATGAAGCCGACGAGATGTTGAACATGGGTTTTAAAGACGACATTGAATTTATTTTAAAAAATACCCCGAACCGTCAAAGCACCTGGCTGTTCAGTGCAACAATGCCACCAGAGATCAGGCAGGTGAGCAAGCGGTACATGCAAAACCCTTTTGAGATTACTATTGGGAAGATAAATGCAGCCAATGTAAATATTGATCACCAGTATTACCTCACATCGCATGTGAACCGCTATGAAACATTGAAGCGGATCATTGATTTCAATCCGGGTTTGTATGGAATTATTTTTACCCGGACCAAAGCAGATGCACAAGAAATTACTGAATCGCTGATCCGTGAAGGATATGATATTGAAGCACTGCACGGAGATCTCACCCAACAGCAACGGGATAAAGTGATGGGCCGTTTCAGAGAAAAAAATTTGCAATTGCTCATTGCTACTGATGTTGCAGCGAGAGGAATTGATGTGCAAGGCATCACTCATGTCATTAATTACGAATTGCCTGATGACACCGAAGTATATACTCACCGAAGTGGGAGAACAGGAAGGGCCGGTAAAAGCGGTATTTCTATTTCAATCGTGACTCCGAAAGAAGTGTATCGCCTGCGGCAAATAGAAAAATTAGTGAATACCCGTTTTCATAAAATGGATATTCCGACAGGCAAAGATGTTTGCCGTAAACAATTTTTTTATTTTATAGATAAAATGCTTGGCGCAGATATCAGCCATGGTGAATATGAAACCTATCTGCCGGTGCTGAGGGAAAAATTTGCCCATGTTGAAAAAGAAGAAATATTACAGAAAGTAGCAGCGCTGGAGTTTGACCGTTTTTTAAAGTATTATGAAAATGCTGCAGATCTCAATCTGCGTGAAGAAAGAAGAAGTACAGCAGATCAT
>DASZPW010000331.1:0-3905 GCA_035550155.1 Chitinophagaceae bacterium
TTCATCAGTGGCGTCCTCATTGCCGCAGTGAGATTCTACTACAAAAGAAAATTAGAAAAAACAAAAGCCATATTGGAAAAACAACAGGCTATTGAAAAAGAAAGAACAAGAATTGCTACCGACATGCATGATGACCTGGGAGCCGGTCTTTCAAGAATAAAATTTTTGAGCGAAACCATCGGTATCAAAAAACAAAAAGATGAGCCGATTGAAGAAGATATCAGCAAGATCCGGGATTATTCTCATGAAATGATCGAGAAAATGGGAGAGATCGTATGGGCATTAAACGAAAAGAACGATTCGCTCAGCGACTTGCTCGCATATACAAGATCTTACGCTGTGGGCTATTTGTCACAAAACGGGATCAGTTGCACAGTTGAAGCTCCCGATCAGCTTTCACAGGATTTTGTCAGCGGTGAATTCCGGCAGAATATCTTTCTAACAGTAAAAGAAGCGTTGCATAATATAGTGAAACATTCACAGGCAAATCATGTTACTTTAAAAATAAAAACAGATACAATGCTGGAAATATTGATTCAGGATGATGGGATCGGTTTTGATAAAAAAAATATTCGACCTTACAGCAACGGTTTATTTAATATGGAGAAAAGAGTGAAGGAGATCGGCGGGCAAATATCCATTACCAGTGAAAAAGGAACTATTGTGCATATATCCGTTCCTTTGAAGACCTAACTTTTGTTCTATTGTCAGGCTGCTATCAAAAAAATACTTTCGGACTACATGAGTATAACAATTATAATTGTTGAAGACCTGGAAGAAGTAAGAGACGGGCTAAAAAATTTTATTGGTCTCAGCAGTGATTTTAATGTTTTGGATACGTTTAAAACGGCGGAAGAAGCATTGATCGGGATACCTCAGCTAAAACCGGACATTGTCATAATGGATATCAATTTGCCGGGCATGAGCGGTATTGAATGCATCAGCCAGGTGAAAAATAAAATTCCTTCTACCCAGTTCATGATGTTCACTGTTTATGAAAATGATGAAAAGGTCTTTGATGCATTAAAAGCAGGGGCATCGGGTTACTTATTAAAAAATACAGGCTTGGTGCAATTGATTGAGGCATTGAAAGAATTGCACAATGGCGGTAGCCCAATGAGCGCCAATATTGCCCGTAAACTGGTGACTGTTTTCAGAGAGCAAAACAAAACTGAAAATATTGAGACACTCAGTCAAAGAGAAAATGAAATCCTTCAATTACTTGCAAAAGGATTGCTTTACAAAGAAATCGCTGAGCAACTTCATATCGCTACTGCCACCGTTCGTCAGCATATTCATAAAATCTACGAAAAGCTGCATGTTCAGAACAGAACTGAAGCGATCAATAAAATGCGGGGAAAAAACTAATTCATCCATTAAGCTGTAGCTAACTTTTGTTCTATTGCGGGTAAGAATCAATTCCGTTAGCTTTTACTCAAATTAAAATCCAAATGAAACAAATTTTCTTACTGGTTTTTTTATCACTTTATGGAATATGTTTATATGCCCAGAATGACAACCAAAGCAAACCATATAGTACTCCCTTTGGAACTCCATTTGGGAAAATTATCAGCGCAAAAATTGACAGCCGGGGTGGTAAGCTAAGATCGGAAGATGGCGGGCTTGTAGTGATCATTCCGGAAGGTACAATGGATACCGGAACAACTATTGCAATACAATCAGTCCACAATGAGTTGAATGAAAATGATGAAGGAGCATATCAACTGGAGCCATCAGGAATACAGTTTAAAAAACCTTTGCAGTTAATTTTTCATTTTAAAAATCCCAACGCTGAACTTAAAAGTATTGCATGGCAGGACACACAAGGTATCTGGCATCGTGTAAAAGATGCGATCATCGATACTATGCAAAATACTATTTCATGCTTTGCCTCTCATTTCAGCCGCTGGTCAAGGTTTGATAAAATTTATTTAAGCCCTAACAAAGCAAGGGTTAAAGTGAATAAAACCGTTTCACTTACAATTATCAGCCTTGATAATATCAGGGACCGACTGGGCGATGAACTTTCTGCATCTTCGGATGATAACAGCAGCGAAGATGATGCACTGTTAGCAGCACCACACTATCCTCATTACTATAGCAGGGAATGGACAGTAAATGGAGTTGTTAACGGAGATAATACTGTCGGAACAGTAACGAAACAAGATAACCGTCATGCAATTTATAAAGCTCCCGGTGCCACCCCGCAAAACAATCCCGTTGCCGTATCTGTACAAATCTATTCAAACAATGAATCAAGGAAATTATTACTGACCAGCCATATTGATGTATTTGATGGTTGGCATTATACATTCATCGGTTACAGTTCTAAAGGATGTTTCAGAATGATTGATTCATCCAGTTGTGATATCAGGATTCAAAATAATCAAGTAGAAGTTTCAAATATTATTAACTATAAATCATGGAGTGATTGGCCTCCCAGTTGTGATGGTTGCAATTGGGATTGGACAAATATGGAAACATGGAAAGGGTTAGTTGAGATATGGGGAGCGGCAAGTTCCCAATACATCGGCGCTTCAGAAAATAGTCCCGCCAGGATTAATATTGCACTTATCCCAGCCAATGGAAATACGCCTTCAGCAAAAGTTACCTGCCCTAATGGCGACCCGAGAACGATACCAAGCATGCCCATGCCGGCAATGCCAAACTATATTTTATTCGACATTATAAGTTCCGAAAATGTAGTTATTCATTACGGTAGCAAAAGCGGAACCAATGTACTGAACAGTGTTGTCAATGGAGATGGTTTTATTATAAAGGTAACAAAATAACTTTTGTTCTATTGTCAGCATTTTTTGATAATCCGAACTTTCAAAAAAAAATATATGAAAAAAACCTATCTCCTCTTTATTGCTTTGGTGCCACTATGTGCTTTTGCCCAATTGGGAATTGGCTTGAAAGGGGGACTCAATTTTGCCAATGTCAGCAGTGCATCTTCTATCAACAGCAGTAATCGCTCGGGATTTTTATTCGGGGTTTTCCTGGCGCCTTCTACAAGTGGCATTATCAGTTCCCGTACAGAACTGGAATACTCAAGGCAAGGTTACAGCTTTCAATCAGGTACTAATACGGGTAACGTAAACCTGGATTATATTTTATTACCACAACTGATGGGCATTAACATTACAAAATTTGTGCAAATTCAACTTGGCGCCCAGATGGCATTTCTTATAAACGCAAAAGCTGATAGTACCAACAGCGGTGGATCTTCCGGCCCTTACAGTTCTATCATGAATTATTATAACAAATTTGATTATGGATTTGCAGCGGGAGCAGAAATTCATCCGGTCATGGGATTACTGATTGGAGCAAGGTATAATATCAGCCTCGGAAAATTATATAAAGATCTCCAGTCCGGTCAAATGCCCTCATTCACAGCTGCTGATGCCAAAAACAATGTTGTGCAAATTTTTGCCGGCTGGACTTTTGGTAATAACTCATCAAAAAAGAAAAAATAATGAAAAAGATATTTTTTTTACCGGTGCTGGTTGCATGGATGAATATGCTCCATGCGCAAACGTATCCTGATCCGGAATTTGCAAATGAAATCTATCTTTTAAAAAAGGATAACCCGTATTCGCTGATGCGTCTTGAAAAAGGCGCTTCCAAAATGGAAACAAAGACGAACATGATCAGCGGCTCTGAGCAAGGTTATTCATTAGAGGGAACCAAATCTGATGTAAGAATTCAGGGCGGAAATAATCTTTCTTTCATTTTTTCAACAGGATCGTCGTCCTCATCTTCGTCAAATAGTGGATCGGATTCAATGATGAAAGCAAACGGTGTGGATCCCAAAATGCTGAACTTCGGAGGCATGATGGATCCCACCAATAACATATCACTTTATAAAATGGACATTGAAAAAGGAGAAAGAAAAATTTTTA
>DASZPW010000332.1:0-3862 GCA_035550155.1 Chitinophagaceae bacterium
CAGGTTTTGAGGAATTGATTTTTCAGTTAGCTGCTTGAAATTTTTAGCAGCGATAATATCCACAATGCTTTCGCAGGCGTGTAACATTTTTTCTTTGAAATCTCTCGGAACAAAGACCGGCGTTTCTGCTACTCTGAACTCAATAGCTCCGGGATGAACATTATTCAATTCCTGCAGGAAGGCCTGGTATTTTTCTTGCGTAAAAGATTCATTGTACTTTTTACGAATGGACGGGATCATATCCTGATTTTAAATGAAAGATAAGGAAAAGAAGTAAGTAGCGAATGGCAGGATGTGTAGTTATGTAGAAAAAAATAACCCTGATTCTTAAACCGGTTCCGCATGTAAATGTTCTACTGCCTGGTTGAGAAAGTTAGGCAATACGTGAGCCTGGGTCCACATGATCTTATCGGGATCATTCAATTGCTCGATCATGCTGTTCCATTTATCGATGCCATAATTTTCTATAACAACTTTCTTTTTTTCTTCGCTTTCCAGCCGGACCCGCATACCAATCGGGTCTGCTTCGGGATGAAATTGTGTGCCGATCATGTATTCGTTAAATCGAATGCCCATCATCGCTCTTTCATACGGAACATGCGGACGTTCTTTTTCAATGCAGAGTATTTTACCGCCCATTGTTTTCAGCACTTCATGGTTTGGTTGCACCACCTGGAATTCCCTGCTATCAACGGCATAAAAAGGATCTTTTAGTCCTTCAAAAACCGGTTCGTTTCTTCCGGCTTCCAGCATGTGAACGGGAAATACACCAAATGCTTCTGATCTTCTTTTGCAAACAATTCCTGCGTTGAAATAACGGCTTGCTAATTGAAACGAGTGACAGATGAACAGCACATATTTTTTGTGAACCGTATCCGGATTTTCATTCCAGCGTTGAATGGAATCTGCCCAATGACACCAGGCGATATCCCAATCTTCAAACCGTGTTTCCAAAGGACTGCCGGGTCCGCCGGAAGAAATATAAATGTCATAAGAAGTGTCCGGTAATTCATTTTTTAAACGAACATCAAACTCATCTTTTACTATATTCAGTTCGTTGCTGCTGGCCCAATTCTGAATGATCTCACGGATGCAGCGCATACCCTGGTTGGGCTGGCCTTCATAAAGGTCGAGGATCGCTATTCGAATTTGTCGATTATCAGTCCAGTTCATCCGGCAAACATAATATTTTTAATGTATGACAGTAACAACTGTACTGTGATTTTACACACAAATGGGGGATTTTGTTGGCTTGTTTTGTGAATTTAACGGCCATGTAGTATTTAACCGACAATAGAATTACAAATGATTCTATATATGCAAAACAACCCACGACTTTGAAATCAGCATATGAAAAAAAATCTATCCGCTACTTATTTTCTCTCATACACTTTTTCGCCGCCTACAAAAGTCTTCAGCACTTTTACAGCCAATAATTTTTCCGGCGCTTCTTTCATCAGGTCATTATCCAGGATGACAAAGTCGGCAAATTTTCCTTTCTCCAAAGACCCTTTTTCATTTTCTTCAAATTGAGCTTTTGCTGCCCAGATCGTCATGCCCCTTAAAGCTTCTTCTCTTGATAATGCGTTTTCCATCTGGAAACCTCCATCCGGCCAGCCTTTGGCATCCTTTCGTACTACGGCTGCATAAAAAGTTTTGAGCGGAGCAATATCTTCCACGGGAAAATCTGTGCCCAATGGTTCCCACCCGTTTTGAACTAATAATTGTTTATACGCATAAGCGCCTTTCAATCTTTCTTTTCCCAGGCGATCACCCGCCCAGTACATATCGCTGGTAGCATGTGTAGGTTGAATAGATGGAATGATGCTGTAATCACCGAATAAATGAAAATCATTTTCATTGATCACCTGTGCATGTTCTACTCTCCAGCGCAGATCATTTTTCCCTTTCAGATATTTGGCATATACATTTAAGATCATCCGGTTGCCGCTGTCACCGATTGCATGCGTACACATTTGCCAGCCTTTTTCAGAAATTATTTTTGCTGCTGAATCAAAATGTTGCTGAGGGCTTAAGAGGAATCCATACCATCCCGGCCTGTCGGAATAAGGCTGTAACAAACAAGCGCCTCTTGATCCTAACGCTCCGTCAGCATAAAATTTAAAAGCACATACGGTTAAATGATCTGTTTTTATTTTTCCATTGGTAAATGCATAGTCCATATTTCTTTTGCTATCGCTCAGCATCGCATAGATCCGCATTTTCAAGTCACCGGTCTTTTGCAAACTGTCCATGAACAAAATAGTTTCATAAGGCAAACCGCAATCTTCTACGGTCGTCAATCCAGCTGCAAAACAATTATTTTGTCCTTCCAGCAACGCTTCTTTTGTTTGTGCTGCATCAGGATCGGGAATTTTAGAAGCAACCAAGCCTGTTGCATTGTCAACAAGAATGCCTGTCAGTTTTCCATTTCTTACTTCTACTTCGCCGCCGGTTAATTTATCACCTGCCTTTACACCGGAAAGTTCCAAAGCTTTTTGATTAGCAATGGCTGCATGTCCATCCACTCTTGTCAAAAAAACGGGACGATCCGGAAATAGTTCATTTAATTTTTGATTGGTCGGGAATTGTTTTACATCCCAATCATTTTGATCCCATCCTCTGCCGAGCAGCCAGCCATTGGGATTTTCTTTGGCAAATGCTTTTACTCTTTCAATTACTTCATCCCAACTTTGAGTGCCGACGAGATCAACACGGTTCAGGCTAAATCCATAACTGGTGAAATGAGAATGTGCATCAATGAAGCCGGGATAGATAAATTTTCCCTGAGCATCTAATTTTTCTTTGGCATTATATTTTTTTTCAAGGTCAGCCGTTGTGCCCGTTTCCACAATTTTCCCATCTTTCACCGCCATTGCTTCCACAGTGGAAAAAGATGAATCAACGGTATAGATCGTGGCATTGTAAACAAGCAGATCAACTTTAGTTTTTTTTGTACAAAAAAGAAGAGCCACGCTTAAAAAAATGCATAAGACTCCAAAAAATAAATAAAATGTTTTCCCATAATTCCTGATAGGTACATAATTCATCATCTTCATTTTGGTCTCCATATTTTGCTTTTTAAATGCGGTTGTAAAAGATAATAAACCAAATAAGAAAAATAAGCCTGAAACAACATATAGTAAAAGAATCATTGCACGAATTCTTAATTTAAAAATAATTCCGGATGCTTTTTATTATGATCCGTTGCATCCTGATATGCTTTGGCAGCTTCCAGAATAGAAGCTTCGTCATATAATTTTCCAATTAATGTTATACTTACCGGCAAATCATTTTTATTAAAACCGATCGGCATGCACACAACAGGATTCCCTGTAAGATTGGTCATTGATAATTGCCTGCCGGCAAATGTAGGAACAATGAGCACATCATAATTCTTCATGAATTCATACATGCTCTTGCATAGATTATAGCGGTAGCGGTTCGCATTGATGTATTCCACTGCTGGAGTTAATCGTGCCGTACGAAATGAATTGGGCCAAAAATCTTTGTCCTGCCGTTCGATCAGGTCATCCCGATTGGTTCTTGTCAATTCATCAAATGCAGCGGCGCTTTCTGCATTTAAAATGATGTTCACAAAATTTACAGGATACATTGAACTGTCCGGGAAATTGACCGCCTGTACATTCACTCCCTGCGATTTGTAAAAATCAATTACTTTCCATTCGGGAGCATCTTTGTTCAGTCGTTTGAAATAATTCTCAGCATAAGCGATCCGTATTTTTTTCAGATCAGGTTTTTGATTGTAATTAAATGCGTGATTGATCGCTCCCGCATCTGCTCCATCCGTTCCTTTTATATAAGAAAAAACAATAGCATCATCTTCTGCACTTCTGCAAAT
>DASZPW010000333.1:0-1861 GCA_035550155.1 Chitinophagaceae bacterium
CATTTTCTATTTCTCATAAAAACAATACGCTTCGTTTTGATTATGCAGCCCCATTCTTTGAACAGGAAGACAAAACACAATATCAAACATGGCTGGATGGATTTGAAAATAGCTGGTCCGACCTTGGTAATAATTATTATAAAGAATATACCAACCTCTCTCCCGGCAAATACACATTTCATGTAAGAGCTGTGAATATTTACAACAAACAAAGTGATGAAGCCACTTATTCATTTGAGATCTTACCACCGTGGTATGGCACCTGGTGGGCTTATTTATTGTATGCGCTTATTGCGATTGCAATTGTCTATATACTGATCCGCTGGCGCACCCGTCAGCTTCATGAAAAACACAGGGAGCTTGAAAAAACAGTTGCGGAACGCACTAAAGAACTCAGTCACCGTGTGGAAGAATTAGCTGTGATCAACAGCGTACAGGAAGGTTTGGTAAAAGAAATGGGCATGGATGGAATCTATGAATTAGTGGGAGAAAAAATTCGTGAAATTTTCAATGCCCAGATATTTGATATCGTCACATACGACAATGCTACGAATTTATTGGAAGATCATTATTCTTTTGAAAAAGGAGACCGGACATTGGCGGGTAAATGGGAACCCAGCGGATTCCGGAAAATGGTAATTGATTCAAAACAACCATTAATCATTAACAAGGACCTTGATAAAAGAAGCCAGGAAGTCAATAGCAAAGTATTAATGGGCGAACAACCAAAGTCAGCAGTATTTGTCCCGTTAATATCAGGCGGAAATGTAACCGGAATGATCAGCCTGCAGGACCTGGATAAAGAAAATGCTTTTCCTGAAGCATCAGTTAATTTATTAACCACTCTTGCTAACAGTATGAGTGTGGCATTGGAAAGTGCCCGCCGCTTTGATACTACCAACCGCCTGCTGAAAGAAACAGAACAACGTAATGCCCAATTAGCGGTAATCAATAGTGTGCAGGAAAGTTTGGTCGCACGACTGGACATGCAGGGCATTTATGAACTGGTGGGAGAAAAGATCCGAGAAATTTTTGATGCGCAGGTAATTGATATAGTCACATACAATCCCGAAACTAAGGAGATAGAAGACCGATATGCTTATGAAAAAGGAGACCGGACCTTATTAGGAAAGCGGGAAGTAGCCGGCTTCAGAAAACATGTTATACAAACCAAACAACTTTTACTTCATAATGCAAATGTAGAAAAAGCGACAAGGGAATTCAATAACCCGATTTTGATTGGAGAAATGCCCAAATCGCAGATCTATGTTCCGATGATGTCCGGCGAGCAGGTTGCCGGGATCATCAGTTTGCAAAACCTGGATCATGAACATGCATTCTCTGAGTCTGATATAAACTTGCTGACCACATTAGTTAACAGTATGAGTGTGGCATTGGAAAGTGCAAGGCTCTTTGATGAAACCTCCCGCCTGCTGAAAGAAACCGAACAAAGAACAGCAGAATTAGGAGTGATCAACAGTGTGCAGGATGGCCTGGCAAAAGAACTGGACATGCAGGGAATTTATGATCTCATTGGGAGCCGGGTACAAAAATTATTCAATGCGCAGGTAGTGATCATCGCCAGTTTTGATCATGAAAAAAAGATAGAGTATTTTAATTATGCAATAGAAAAAGGCGAAAGATCTTTTCCTAAACCCCGGCCTTTTGATAAAGTACGCCAGCACCTGATCGAAACAGGCCAGAATATCCTGATCAATGAAAGTTTTGCTAAAGCAGCTGCTGAATTTGGAATGAAAGTGATCCCGGGCACTGAAGTTCCAAAATCACTCTTATTTATGCCCTTGAAGGTAGGTGACAAAGTAAACGGGTATGTAAGCCTGCAAAATATTGACCAGGAAAA
>DASZPW010000334.1:0-41304 GCA_035550155.1 Chitinophagaceae bacterium
GCCAAATTGATCATAATCTGGGATTCGATTTTTTAAAATACCAAAATCAATTGAAGCAGTGGCAGTAGTGAATGCATTATTGATCGTAGGCCATTGATTGCGGTAATTTCCGGCAACACGGTACACACCATCAAATTTTCCTGTCAATGCAGGATTCAATGTAAGCGGTGAAGCGAAGAATTGGGAAAAATTAGGATCCTGGGCATTTGACGCACTCACCAAAGCCTCACAAAGAATAAGGGTTACAATCAGTTTTTTCATTTTCAAATTGACAGGATGTGAATTGGAAAAATACAAAAAAAAGGACACCCATGGAAATAATAACAATGATTAATTCGGGGGCTTAAATGCTGCTTCAGTTCTGAGTTTTAACACCAAAAGCAAGATCGCCGGCATCGCCGAGGCCGGGAACGATATACCCCTTGGCTGTCAATTCATCATCAATATCACCGCACCAGATCGTCACGGTGGGTTGTTCTCTTTTTACATACTCTATCCCTACCGTACAGGCAATGGCAGCAACGATATGAATTTCTTTGGGGGGGCCTTCTTCTCTTAGATAATGTATGGTTTTGACCAATGAAGATCCGGTAGCCAGCATCGGGTCGGAAATGATGAGTATCCTGTCTTCAAGGTCAGGACATGAAATATATTCGAGATTGATCTCAAAAGAACCGTCTTTATGATGTTTGCGGTATGCAGAGATAAATGCATTGTCGGCTTTATCAAAATAATTTAATAATCCCTGGTGCAGCGGCAATCCTGCTCTTAATATGGTGGCCAGAACCGGCTGTTCTTTCAACATCTTACTGACAGAAATTCCTAATGGAGTAGTAACTTCTTTCTCTTCAAAAGGGAGTGTTTTGCTGATCTCATAAGCCATAGCTTCGCCGATTCGTTCCAGGTTGCGGCGAAAACGCATCCGGTCTTTCTGCACTTCCACATCACGCAGTTCGCTGACCCAGTTGCTGATCAAACTGTGACGTTCACTGAGATTATTGATCATGATCTTCGGTTTTGATAAGTGCGGTTTACAATAGATCGGTATTTTAAAAATTACAAATCTTCATTCGTAAACCGTTATTCGTAATTTGCCCGGCAAATCTAATCTTTAAAATATTAATCGGGATGGTTTACAAAGTAATCGGCCTAATGAGTGGCAGTTCGCTGGACGGACTGGATATCGCATTCACAGAATTTCATGAGAACGGTGGTAAGTGGAATTATGAGATCATAAAAGCAGATTGCTATTCTTATTCCGCAGATTGGATACAACGATTGCAAAATGCAACCGCCTTGTCGGCATTGGATTATCTTTTATTGCATGTAGAATATGGACATTATATCGGGAAACAGGTGAATCGATTCATTGAAGAAAACGGCTTGCAGTACCAGGTGGCATTGATAGCCTCGCATGGACATACTACATTTCATTTACCTTCAAAAAAAATGACAGCACAATTAGGCGATGGTGCAGCTATTGCTTCGGAAACTCAGTTACCCGTAGTAACAGACCTTCGGGCACTGGATGTGGCGTTGGGTGGAGAAGGAGCCCCGATCGTTCCCATCGGTGAAAAATTGTTGATGAGTGACTATGATTATTTCCTGAATCTTGGAGGCATTGCCAATATTTCCATAAATGCTGAAAAATATATTGCCTTCGATGTTTGCGCAGCTAACAGAGTATTGAACATACTTGCTAACAAAATGGGAAAAGAATTTGATGAAGATGGAAAAGTAGCAGCAAGTGGAAAAATTGATTCAACGATTCTAAACACGTTAAACGGATTGGATTATTACAAGCAATCTTATCCAAAATCGCTGGCGAATGATTTTGGTACAGACACGGTGTTTCCGATGCTTCAGCATTCAGGTTTATCGTCAGCGGATGCTTTGAGAACTTACACAGAGCATATCGTTTTACAAATAAAAAATGCTCTTCATGGAATTAAAGAAATGAAGCAGGGAAACAAAAAACTTTTGGTTACCGGGGGCGGCGCATTCAATACGTTCCTTATTGAACGTTTGAAACAGGAATTGCAAACGCTGAATATTGAAGTTGTAGTTCCCGGAAAAATGCTGGTAAATTATAAAGAAGCAATGATCATGGCATTTATCGGGGTACTTCGCTGGCGGCAGGAATATAATATAGTGTCATCTGTTACTGGTGCAGTTCGTGACAGTATCAGCGGGGCTTTGTGGACAGGGCAGGAAGCATAATATTTTTGAGCTGCGCTATTTATTTTTAGTAATTAATATCAAATTAATACCGCACAGAGATACGGGAGTTGCATTAAGATCCAAAGCGGAAAACTTCAATATTTATTTAAAATAGATACCGGGAGGTTTTTTAAACGATTTTTTAGCTGATAAAAGAAAAAAGCTTTTTAATTTTATAGACGGCTGAAACGTAAACGACGACTTGATTTTAGCATTCCGTTTAGTCTGATTTTCACGAATAGATTTCTCCGATACCATATGCAAGGCATAGCATTAAAAATTATTTATGCAAACTCAAATGAGCGAACTGAAAAATGTAGTATCGGCAGGCAATGGATTTTCCGGAATACCCGAGCCGGGTTCTGTTGCCGAGGTGTTGCTGTTTAAAAAACTCCAGGAACGATTTCCTCCGCAATACCAGAATATTTTCCCGGACAAGCTGGCGCCCCGTACTGTTGTGATCATTCCTTCATTGACCATGGACCAGGAAATTCTTTCCAAGATCAGCGGTATCAATCATTATGAAGAACGATTACTTTGTATGCTGATGTTGTTGCGTATGCCCCGCACCAACGTAATTTATGTAACCAGTGAGACCATCGATCCCGTGATCATCGATTATTATTTGCACATGCTGCCCGGCATCACCGGTTATCATGCCTTGCGCAGGCTGACCCTACTAAGTTGTCATGATTCTTCTTCCAAACCACTGACACAAAAAATTCTTGAACGGCCACGTCTCATTCAACGAATCCGTGATTTCATTCCGCCGGATCATGAAGCACACATGTCTTGTTTCAATGTTACGCCATTGGAAAGAACATTGGCTGTGAGATTGCAAATACCAATTTATGGTTGTGACCCGGATCTGTATGAATTAGGAAGTAAATCCAACAGCCGGAAAATTTTTAGAGAATGCGGGTTATTGGTGCCTCCGGGCCTTGAAGATCTGAAATCTGAAGATGAAATTATCAATGCTTTAGTGGAACTAAAAAAACAAAATCCTGCATTACGAAAAGCGGTGCTAAAAGTCAACGATGGTTTTTCTGGTGATGGAAACGCTCTTTTTTCATACCAGGGTATAGAAGAATCCGGCGATCAGAAGAAATGGATCAAAGATCAGCTTCCGAAACGATTGAAAATGGTTTCCGAAGATCTTAATTATGAAACCTTTCTTCACAAGTTTCAGCAAATGGGCGGCATCGCTGAAGCTTTTATCGAAGGGGTCCGCAAAGAATCGCCATCAGTACAATGCCGCATTGCACCCAATGGAGAATTCCAGATAATCTCAACGCATGACCAGGAGTTGGGAGGTGAAAGCGGGCAGGTTTACATCGGCGCTCAGTTTCCAGCGTCTAAAGATTATGCGATTGAATTAGGTGAAATGGGTAAAAAGGTAGCAGCATCTTTATCCGGAAAAGGAGTTTTGGGACGATTTGCAATTGATTTTATATCCGTGTTGGAAAAAGACGGATGGAAACATTATGCCATTGAGATCAATTTGCGTAAAGGAGGTACCACGCATCCATATATGATGCTGCAATTTTTAACAGACGGCCATTACAATCCTGAGGAAGGCGTCTATTATACATCCAAAGGTCACCTGATCCGGTATTATTTCTGTTCCGACAATCTTAAGAGCGAAAAATATATTGGCCTGACTCCGCATGACCTCATAGATATCGCCATGATCAACGATCTGCATTATGACGGCACATCGCAGGAAGGTGTGATGTTTCACCTGATCGGCGCTTTATCTCAATTTGGTAAATTGGGTGTGGTGTGCATTGGCAGTACCCCGCAACGGGCCCGGGAATTCTATGCACAGATCGTTACGGTACTGGAAAAAGAATGCTGACAAGTCTCAGAAAATTTTCTTTGGGTACTAATAGAATATAAGTATCTGAACTCCCCAAAAAATAAGTAGATTTAAACCTGAGTGTTTGAATTCAATTTATAAGTATTGTATTTCGTATCCCTTCGAATTCTTTTATTTTTTTCCCGATACCTGAAACTGGTATTTAACCTGATTTTAAAACAACTGGCAGATTTAATCATTTACATAACATTAAAACAACACTATGATCAAAGGAACTGTACTGTATGGGCATCCAAAGGATGTGGATGCATTTGAAAACCATTATATCAAAACACATTTACTCCTGGTATCAAGGACACCGGGAATAATAAAAGCGGAGTACACAAAATTTTTGACCAACCCCGATGGTTCTCCCTCTGCTTTTTACAGGATGGCAGAACTTTATTTTGCGGGACCTGCGGAAATGCAGGCAGCCTTAAGTTCTCCCGAAGGAAAAGATATGGCAGCCGATCTGTCCAATTTTGCAACCGGAGGTTTTACGATCATTTTGGGAGATGTTGAATCATAAAATGTGAAAGCGAAATCTATTATAGGAAAATCGCCGGGAGAAATTCAATCAGCTTTACAACAAAGCCTGGCAGATGGCTTTAAACCTACACTGGCGATTGTTTTCATTTCCATTAAGCAGGATCGTGAAGCGATCTGTGATGTTCTGAGCAAAGAAAGAATTCAAATCTTTGGTGCTACTACTGCCGGAGAATTTATCAGCAGCGAAATCAGCGAAGGCGGTATTGTTATCATGCTCTTAGATTTGGATCCCCGCTATTTTAAAATACTATTCCTGGAAACTACTGACAGTTCTGTTTATGAAACAGCAAAACAACTTGGATCAGAAGGAAAAAAATTGTTTGATAACCCGGCATTCATAATTGCTTCGGGTTGGATGAATATAGATGGTGAACAGATCATAAAAGGAATTGAAGATGGTTTCGGAAGTGAAACAACAATATTCGGAGGAATGGCAGGAGATGACGTAACGCTGACCGGGCCGATAGTTTTTACTGATAGCAAAAGCAGTATTAGCGGATTGGTGGCGATCATCATTGATGCAGATAAGATGGATGTAGCAGGTATAGCTACTTGTGGTTGGAAACCGATCGGTATTGCAAAAACGGTAACAAAGAGCCAGGGGCAAATTGTTTATACTATAGATGATCAGCCTGCACTGGATGTTGTGACGAGGTACCTTGGTTTAAATATTGATGACCTGCCTGTAATTACTGATTCAGTAGTGAATCTTGGCGCTTATTATCCATTGCAACTGGAAAGAGATAATGCTCCGCCCGTTATGAGAACAGTTCAGCTGGGTAATAAAGAAGATCACTCATTAATATGTGCAGGCAATGTTCCTCAGGGAGCAAAGGTTCGATTCTCTTTACCTCCGGATTTTGATGCAATTGATACAGTGGTTGGAGAATGCACTGATCTTAAAAATGAACAACAGCATGATGCCGATGCGGTGATCATGTTCTCCTGCATCAGCCGGTATTTATCTTTTGGCGTATTGACCGCCGAAGAAATTGAAAGAGTAGAAAAAGTATGGAATGCACCTTTCATTGGTTTTTTCAGTTATGGTGAATTCGGAAAATCAACAAGAGGCAAGCATGAATTTCATAATAATACCTGTTGCGTGGTAACATTGAAAGAAAAATAATCCTGCCCCTCTCCTTTGGAGAGGGGTTGGGGTGAGGTCAAATAAATAAACATGAAAGCAAAATCAATCAAAGGAAAAACACCTGAAGAAATTCAATCGGTAGTTCAACAAACCATAAATGACAATTTCAAACCAACACTGGCCATTGTTTTTATTTCTATCAAACAGGACAGAAAAGCTGTTTGTGAAATATTGAGTAAGGAAGGAATAGATGTTTTTGGCGCCACATCATGCGGAGAGTTTACTGATGGCTACCAGGGGGAGGGATCTATTGCTATGCTACTTCTTGAAATACCAAAAGACTACTACACTATTTTATTTGAAGAAGTTGGCAACAGGGATCTCAGGGAAGTTGGGCAACAGCTCTCGCAGACAGCATTGGAAAAATTCACGGATCCTTCGTTGATATTGTGCAGCACAGGCTTGAATGTCAAAGGAGAATTATTTGATGGAAGCACACTGGTCCAAACTGTTAAGGAAACATTGGGCTATAACCGTTCTTTTTTTGGCGGAATGGCCGGCGACGATATGACGTTTACCGGCAGCTACCTGTTCACGAAAGAAAAAGAAACTGATTGTGGCGTTGCGGCCATTGTTTTTGATGCAGCTAAAATAAGTATGCACGGAATGGCAATTACCGGCTGGAAGCCGATGGGAATTGCCCGGACAGTAACTAAAAGTAACGGCAACAAAGTATTTACCATTGATAACATTTCAGCTGTTGAAATGTATTTTAAATATCTTGGAAAAGAAGAAAAGAGAACTGACCATGAGTTTAAAGTTTTTGAAGAGTTGGGATTTACTTATCCATTTATTACCGAAAGAGAACCGGGTGGTGATATGATGTTAAAAACACCTATGAAAATTGATCATGAAGAAAATGCATTGGTGATGGACATAGAGATGCCGGAAGGATCTAAATTCTGGTTTTCCATGCCGCCTGATTTTGATATAGTGGATGAAATACTGAATGAAGCTACTCAGCTGAAGAACGCCAATAACTCCCATGCAGATGCTTTGCTGATATTTTCCTGTGCCGGCAGGCACCCGGTGTTGGGTCCGCTTGTTACTGCAGAAAATGATGGATTAGCAGATCTCTGGGAAACGCCGATGGCTGGTTTTTTTACCTATGGTGAATACGGCAGAACTAAAAAAGGAAAACAAGAGTTTCACTCCGGCGCTTGCTGCTGGGTGGCATTAAAAGAAAAATAATCCATCACCAAGTTTAGGATAACAAATAAATAAACATGAAAGCAAAATCAATCAAAGGAAGATCAAAAGAAGAAATAAAATCGGCATTGGAACAAAGCATGTCCGATGGTTTTAAACCAACATTAGCCATTTGCTTTATTTCAAAAAGCCTGGACAGGAATGCAATCACTAGTTTATTGGATGAAAAAAATATATGCGTGTTTGGCTGCACTACCAATGGCGAGTTCATTGATGAAATAACAGAAAAAGGCTCTGCCGCAATTCTGTTACTTGATATTAATAAAGATCATTTTCAAATTTATTTTGAAGAATACCCCGAAGGAAATTACAGGGAAGTAGCAAGAGACATTGCCAGAAAAGCAAATGAAAAATTTCAAACTCCTGCTTTTTTAATAGGTCTCAGTTACCAGGCAGTGGATGGTGAGGAAATTTTACATGGGTTTGAAGATGTGATCGGCGCAGCAGTAAATGTTTTTGGCGGATGTGCGGGTGACGACTTTACTTTTTCTGGACAATTCGTTTTTACCAATGGAAAAGATAGTGGCCAGGCTATTGTGTGCATTGCAGTAGATGAAGCGAAAATAAATGTAAAGGGCATTGCAACCTGTGGATGGAAAGCAATAGGTACAGAAAAAACCGTAACAAAGAGTGAAGGGAACCATGTATATACTGTGGATAATTTACCGGTGCTTGATATCACTGCCAAATACGGAGGCATTCAAAATGTGTCGGAGGACAACCAGGGTTTATTATTGGAAATAGCTGCTAATCTTCCTTTGCAATTGCAAAGAGAAAAAGGAGACCCTATTATGCGGCCCGGACTTAAAATAGATTGGAGCGATCATTCATTTTATACCAGTGGCACAGTGCCGCAGGGATCTAAAGTTAAATTTTCTGTGCAGCCTGATTTGGATGTGATGGAAAAAGTGATCAAAGGAGTTGAAAATTTAAAAGCAACAGAGATGCCCGAAGCTGATGCATTGGTTGTATTCAGTTGCGCCGGAAGAATTCTTTCATTCGGGCCGATGATGAACATGGAACTGGAAGGCATTAAAAATGTCTGGAATGTACCAATGGCGGGCATGTTTTCCAATGGAGAATTAGGCAGAGCTACCGGCGGAAATTTAGAAATGCATAATCTCACTACTTGCTGTGTTGCTTTAAAAGAAAAATAAATGAATCAACAGCTTCAAACCATACTTGATCAAATCCAGCAAAACAAAAATTTATCTGCTGAGGAAAAAGATGTCCTGGTAAAGGCCTTAAAAAAAGTGGAGAATGACCTCGCCATCTCAGAATTCAAATTAGAGAGGACTGAAAAAGTAAAACGGACAACTGCCATCTTGCTGGAAGAGACCATTGCAGAATTGGAATTAAAAAGAAAAGCTGTCGAAGAACAGAATCATGAATTGGAAATTGAATCTGCATTGGAAAGGGTGCGATCTGTTGCTATGGGAATGAAAAAACGGGAAGACATGCTGGATGTTTGTAAAACCATTGCACAACAATTAGCATTGTTGAAAGTAAATGAAATCCGCAATGTGCAAACAGCAATTTTCTATGATGAAAAAGGAGTCTATACGAACTATGAATATTATGCAAAGCATGATAAACTTTTGATTACCGATACAGAATTCAGAAATCACCCGGTGGCAGATAAATTTGCCAACCAGATGATGAAAGGCCCTAACGAGGTCTTTATACATGGATTTACCGGGCAGGAAGTAAAAGACTGGCTCGAGTATCAAAAAGGAACGAATGTTTTTATTGACAATTATCTTGAAACAGCATCTTCACTCACTTATTACTGGTATTCTCTTGGCCCGGTTGCGTTGGGCATGTCCACATATGTTCCATTGAAAGATGTAGAGATAGAATTATTCAAACGCTTTCGTAACGTATTCGAATTAGCTTATCGAAGATATCTTGATATTGAAAAAGCTGCAGCCCAGGCAAGGGAAGCGCAGATTCAATTGGCATTGGAAAGGGTAAGAGCCAGAACAATGGCGATGCAGAAGAGTGATGAACTGTCAGAAACGGTGTATATACTTTTTCAACAATTCAGTGAATTGGGGGAGAATCCCGACCAGGCTACTATAGGGGTAATCAACGAGAAAGAAAATGTAATTGAGTATTGGGTTACGATGTATGGGAATCAAATGAACAAAGTGTTCAAATTCTCCATTGACGAACCACATGTCACCAACAAAATATATAATGCATGGAATGAGGGGAAAAAATCATTGGTTATTGATCTGAGTGGAAAAGATCTGTTAGAGTTCATGACCTACCGGGCCGGTAAAGGTGGTGCTGCCGTGAATCTCAATGAAAAGAGAAGAATATTTAATGTCGCATTTTTTTCCAAAGGATTACTAATTGTTCAATCCAATGAAGAACGTTCAGAAGAAAGTATAAAGTTGCTGGAACGATTTGCGGCAGTATTCGAACAAACATATACCCGTTTTCTCGATCTGAAAAAAGCAGAAGCGCAGGCAAGAGAAGCGCAAATTGAAGCGGCGCTGGAAAGGGTGAGAAGCAGAACGATGGCCATGCATAAAAGTTCCGAATTACTTGAAACTGCAGATCTCTTGTTTGACCAATTGAAACAACTGGGTGCTGAATTACAGGGAGTGGCATTTGCCATATGTGATAAGGACAGTAAGATGGTTCAAAAATGGACCAGCATCGGAGTCTTTTTTCATCCCTATAATATTGAACCGGGCGAAGAACGCATGTATGAAGCCTGGAAAAACCAGGCCGGAATGTACGAGGAGGTATATGAAGGTGAAAGACAAAAAAAATATTATGAAACGTTTATGCAGATCCCTTCATTTAGAGAAGGCCTTCAAAAATTTATTGATAGCGGTTATCCATTGCCAACATGGCAAAAGAACCATGCCGTTACTTTTAAACATGGGTATTTGCTTTTCATTACCTTAAAACCATTCGATGAAACGCAGATATTTCTTCGATTTGGAAAAGTATTTGAACAAACCTATACCCGTTTTCTCGATTTGCAAAAGGCAGAAGCGCAGGCGAGAGAATCTCAAATTCAATTGGCGTTAGAGAGAGTTCGTGCAAGAACTATGGCTATGCAAAAGAGCGAAGAATTGCAGGAGGTGGTTCATACATTGCTCGAAAGATTAAAGGATTTGAATGTTGAATTTTATACTGCGATCATCATTCTTTTTGCAGAAGATTCGAAAGACATTGTTTGGTGGCTTGAAAATAAAGAAAAACAACAATACTCGAAGATCATAGTTCCCTACGCCAATATCTCCTATCTGAGAGATCTGTTTGATGCAAGAGAAAATGGCAGTAATCATTTTTCAAAAACTTATTCCTTCGAAGTGAAAAATGAATTGTTTCATCATCTTTTTAGCAACACAGATTTTAGATATGTACCGGAAAAGCAAAGAAAATTTCTTTTAGAAAGTAAGGAGGCTACCATGTCTGTAGCCGTTGAAAAAAATACAGGAATTCATCTGACCCGCTATACGGATAAAACTTTTTCGGACGAAGATAATGCGATACTCAAAAGGTTTGTGAATGTCTTCGAACAGACCTATACCCGGTTCCTCGACCTGCAAAAAGCCGAAGCACAGGCAAGGGAATCGCAGATCGAAGCGGCATTGGAAAGAGTGAGAAGCCGCAGCATGGGCATGCAAAAAAGTGAGGAGCTCAAAGAAGTGATTCAGCTGGTATATGAACAATTCATTCACTTAAATATTTTTATTGAACATACAGGGTTTCTTATTGATTATAAAACACGGGATGATATGCATCTCTGGATAGCTGACCAGCACCTGGTTCCCTCTGAGGTAACAATTCCCTGGTTTGATTCTACACCGAATAATAGTATTAAAGAGGCAAAAGAAAAGGGACAGGATTTCTTTACATACCACCTGGATTTTGAAGAAAAAAATAAATTTTACCGTGATCTTTTCAAATTCGTTCCCGGTGTGCCGGAGGAAACATTGAACTATTATCTCAATTGTCCCGGCCTTGCCGGATCGGGTGTATTATTAGAGAATATTGGTTTGTACATCGAGAATTTTTCCGGCACTCCTTATTCAGAAGAAGATAATGCTGTGTTGATGCGCTTTGGAAAAGTATTCCAGCAAACCTATACCCGTTTTCTCGATCTGCAAAAAGCAGAAGCGCAGGCAAGAGAAGCAAAAATTGAAGCTGCATTGGAAAAAGTACGGAGCAGGACACTGGCCATGCAGAAGTCGGATGAATTGGCGGAAACTTCTGCTGTACTTTTTCAGCAACTCATTCAATTGGGCATTGAGCCGAATCGTTTATACATTTCCATTATTCAAAACGATGCCGGCGATTCTGAATTCTGGATCACCGATGAAGACGGAAGTAAAGTAAGTTCAGCGTATACCACTAATCTGAATAGCAATTATTCTTTCAGAAAAATGTATGATGGCTGGAAAGAACAAAGAAAATCTTTGATAATAGATATGCATGGGAAAGAGCTGGAAGATTATTTTCATCTTCTCAATAGTCTGAACGTTCCATTCAAAGGAGGCCTATCGCAGACAAGAAGAGTACAGCACATTGCCTATTTCGGCAAAGGATTTATCGGGATGGCTTCTCCGGAAGAGCAGCCGGGAGAAACCATGCAACTGCTCGAACGGTTTGCAGCTGTATTCAATCTCACTTTTACCCGTTTCAACGACTTAAAAGTTGCAGAGGCACATGCATTGCAGGCAGAACAGGATTTGATTGAAATAAAAGCAGCAAGAAAAAAAGCGGAAGATGCATTCACTGAATTACAGGCCACACAAAAGCAATTGATACAATCTGAGAAAATGGCTTCATTGGGCGAACTCACTGCAGGTATTGCACACGAAATACAAAACCCGTTAAACTTCGTCAACAATTTTTCTGATGTAAGTAATGAGTTGCTGGATGAAATGAAAACTGAATTGGCAAAAGGGAATACGGAAGATGCGTTAGCCATTGCAGAAGATGTCAGGCAAAATCTTGAAAAAATTCTTTATCATGGAAAAAGAGCTGACGGAATTGTAAAGGGAATGCTGCAACATTCAAGAACCAGTAGCGGTCAAAAGGAATTGACAGATATAAACGCATTAACCGATGAGTATTTAAGATTGGCATATCATGGCCTTAGGGCCAAAGACAAATCTTTCAATGCAAAATTTGAAACAGGTTTTGATAATAGCCTTGAAAAAATAAATATTGTGCCTCAGGAGATCGGAAGAGTAATTCTAAACCTGATCAACAACGCATTTTACACCGTGAGCGAGAAGCAGAAATTAAATATCCCGGGATATGAACCGACTGTCGTAGTTAAAACAACGAAGAACCCCTCTCGGGGCGGCAGGGGGGGCGAGATTCTGATCAGTGTAAAAGACAACGGCAATGGAATCCCAGCTTCCATCAAAGAAAAAATATTTCAACCATTCTTCACAACGAAGCCAACAGGACAAGGAACGGGACTGGGATTGAGTTTGAGTTATGATATTGTAAAAGCGCATGGCGGAGCAATAAAAGTGGAAAGTAAAGCGAATGAAGGAACAGAGTTTATAATTGTATTACCAGGCGAACAATAAATAAAATTTGAATTATGGATATTACTGATGTAAGTGCTGCGAGCATAACAAAAGAATTGGTCGATAAGATTGACCAGCTTAATAAAAAAGCATGGGAAGTGCATATCACTGATCCGAAACTAGGACTTGAGTTGAGTACCAGGGCCAAAAAACTTTCTGAAGAAATTTCTTATCAAAAAGGATTAGCTTATGCAATTCGCAATATTGGTGTCAGTCACCGTTATCTTTCGAACCTGGAAGAGGCTTTATCATTTTCTTTCCAGGCTCTTGAAATGTTTGTGCAAATTGGTGAAAAAACAGGAGAAGCACAGGCCTATGTTTCCATTGGTGCCATTTATTATTATATGGGAGACTATGAAAGAAGCCTCGATTATTTCTTAAAAGGTATTCGGTACAATGAAGGAACAGGAAATAAACAGGCACTTGCGTACGGATACAACGGAGCAGGATATATTTATGGCGTACTGGGTGATCATAAAAAAGGACTTGAATTTCTTCAGCAGGCTTTAAGTATCAGCAAAGAGATGGAAGGTTCCTATGACCTCCAATCTTCTATTCTTGATAGTATAGCTGTTGCTTATGTCGACGATGGTCAATTGGATAAAGCATATGAAGCCTATCTTGAATGCCTTGACATCGCTGAAAAATCTTCACAAAAAATAAATATGAGCTATGCGCTTTTTGGGATCGGTGACCTGATGGAAAGGCAAAATCAGCTGGATGAAGCAAAAAAATATTTCCTGAAAAGTCTTACGATCCGGAGCGAAATCGGTTACAAAGTCGGCGAAGCAACTTCATTGTTGCATTTGGGAAAATTATTACTGAAGCAAAATGACGATGGAAAAGCCCATGAATATTTACTTGAATCACTTAAAGTGGCAGAAGAAATAAAGGCAAAGGCTGTGATTTATGAAGTACACGAAGCGCTGGCTGAATTGTATGAAAAGAAAAAGGACATGCAGTCCTTCGCAAAACACTATAAACTTTTTCATAAATATAAATCTGATGTTTTTAAAGATGAACAGGAGAGTAAACAGAAATATTTGAACATTCAGCATGAAATGGAGAAACTACAGAAAGAAGCTGAGATCAACCGCCTGACCAATGTTGTAATGAAGGAAAAGAATGATGAGTTGCAAAAGAAAACGGAAGAATTGGAACAATCTTATAATAGTGTGTCTGTTTTAAGCAAGATTGGCCGTGATATTACTTCTACACTGGACCTGGATACTATTTTAAATACGGTTTATGAAAATGTGAATCAATTGATGGATGCTACTGTATTCGGGATCGGTATTTATAAACCTGAAGAAAATTCTATTGAATACCGTCTTGCGATAGAAGAAGGGAAGCGGTTCAAACCTTACCAGCGGAACATGAGTGACAAGACCCAATTGGCAGTGTGGTGTATTGAAAATAACAAAGAGGTTTTTATCAATGATATCAGTAAAGAATACTCAAAATATCTAAAGGATATTGATTATACCGTTCCTGCTTATGTAGTTCTTGAAGATGGAAGTATTCCTAAAAATCCGAACTCGCTAATTTATCTTCCTTTGCAGGTAAAGGATAAGATTATCGGCCTCATATCCGTGCAGTCATATGAAAAGAACGCCTATTCCCAGAATCATCTTAATATCCTTAAAACACTTGCTTCTTATACTTCTGCCGCTTTATATAATGCTGCATCATACGAATCATTGCAAAGCACTTTGAATACATTGAAGCAAACACAGGAACAATTGGTGCAATCAGAAAAAATGGCAAGCCTTGGTGAATTGACTGCCGGAATTGCACATGAAATTCAAAATCCTTTAAACTTCGTCAATAATTTTTCAGAAGTGAACAAAGAACTGATAGACGAAATGAAGGAAGAAATAGCGAAAGGAAATTTTGATGAAGTAAAAGCTATTTCAAATGATATAAAAAAGAATGAAGAGAAGATCAGTCATCATGGCAAACGGGCCGATGCTATTGTAAAAGGCATGTTGCAACATAGCCGCAGCAGCACAGGAGTAAAAGAACCTACCAATATCAACGCTTTGGCTGATGAGTATCTGCGTTTGGCCTATCATGGCTTGCGGGCCAAAGACAAATCTTTCAATGCAAAATTTGAAACGCATTTGGATAAAAGTATCGGGCAAATAAATATTGTAGCCCAGGATATTGGGAGAGTGCTGGTCAATTTGATCAACAATGCTTTTTATGCAGTAAGTGAAAAGAAGAAACAAACTGATGCCGGTTACGAACCTACGGTCACTGTCGGTACAAAAAATTTAGGCAATAAGGTTGAAATAATGGTGAAAGATAATGGTGCAGGTATGCCCCCAAAAATTTTGGAAAAAATATTTCAACCCTTCTTTACAACGAAACCGACTGGACAAGGAACGGGATTAGGTTTATCACTAAGCTATGATATTATCACCAAAGGGCATGGCGGAGAGATTAAAGTAAATACAAAGGAAAATGAAGGAACGGACTTCACCATTCACATTCCAATAGCTTGATACGATGAAAAAAAATAAAGAGCAGCTACTGAAAAAGCGAAACGCTGAATTAAAAAAACAGCTTGCCCGTAAAATGCATGAATTGAAAATTGAAGCGGCATTGGAAAAAGTGCGGGCAAGAACTATGGCCATGCGGAAAAGTGATGAGTTACGGGAAACAACCTATTTGCTTTTTCAGCAATTAAAAAAATTGGGAGAAACCGCATCGCAGGTTTCTATCGGCGTAATAAATGAACAGACGGGATACGTTGAATTATCCGCAACCGTACACGGCGATCCAATGCCTCAGACTTATTATGTACCCGCAACGGAACCCTATGTGATGAAAAAAGTAGTAAAAGCCTGGAAAGAAAAAAGAAAATCAGTGAGGATAGTGATCAGGGGTAAAGAATTAAAAGATTATAATAAATGGCGAAATACTGTTTTAAAAAAGAAAATAGTTTTCCCGGAAAAACAATGGGTGGTTAATGTGATCTTTTTTTCAAAAGGGATGTTGTCCTTTTCATCGGACAAAGAAATATCAAAAGAAACAGTTCAGCTTTTGGAAAGATTCGCCGCTGTATTTGATCTCACCTATACCCGATTTCTCGATCTCAAAAAAGCAGAAGCGCAGGCTAGAGAATCGCAGATTGATGCGGCGCTGGAAAGGATTCGTGCTGCTTCCATGGCGATGCATAAAAGTGATGAGTTAGTTAACGTCGTTGAATTAATTGATAAGGAAATTGCCGGATTGGGAATTGTCGTAGATAATTCGTCCATTATAACTGATTTTTCAGAACCCGAAAGAGGAGTGAATAATTGGTTAGCCAGGAAAGGGGCGAGATTCCTGGAAAAATTTCATATACCATTTTTAGATCACTCCATATTTACAAAATTTTATGATGCCATTACACAAGGTGTAGATTATTATTCAGAAAATCTTTCAAAATCAGAAAAGAATAAATATTTCAGGCTACTATTTAAACATTCCGATTTCAGGAAACTTCCCGGAGAGAGACAACAATATATTTATAGTACTCCCGGGTGGACCCGGGCAATTGTGGTATCTAAAAACTCATTTTTACTATTTCAACGTTACAATCTCACAGAATTTACAAAGGAGGAAGAAGAAATCTTTAAACGTTTCGGAAAAGTCTTTGAGCAGACATATACCCGTTTTCTTGATCTGCAAAAAGCCGAAGCGCAAGCAAGGGAAGCACAGATAGAAGCAGCACTCGAAAGAGTAAGAAGTCGCACTATGGCTATGCACAAAACTTCCGAATTGCAGGAAGTGATTCATACAGTTCATCACGAGTTGCTTAATCTGAACCTGTCGATTGACGGAGGATCGTTTGTAGTCATTAATAAAGATGTTGACCCCGAGTTGCGCTGCTGGGGATCCGGCGGTACGGCTAATACATCGGAAGAAGTATTGGTGCCACATTTCAATATGCCTTTTTGCACCAACCTGATGATAGGTATTAAAAAGGGTCCTGGTTTCTTTACAGAAGAATTTTCTCAAAAAGAAAAGAAGGAATTCTTCACAAAATTATTTAAACAAAAGCCCTGGTCTGACCTTAGCAGTGAACAGAAGAAAGCAACGCTTTCAAGTCCGGGGGGATATACCCGGTCTGTTGCTGTTTCAAAACATACCAGCATTTTTATCATTAACCACCAGGGAAGAAAATTCACAGAGGCGGAAAATGAGATTTTAAAACGGTTCGCTAAAGTTTTTGAACAGACCTACACCCGTTTTCTCGATCTTCAAAAGGCAGAAGCGCAGGCAAGAGAAGCGCAAATACAATTAGCATTAGAAAGAGTTCGTGCAAGGACCATGGCCATGCAGCGAAGCGAAGAATTATCCGAGACAGCCTATGTGCTTTTTCAGCAATTCGTACAGCTTGGAGAGGATCCGATTCAAATAACGATCGGTATCATAAAAGAGGAAGAACGGATAATGGAATTCAGAGTTACTGATTGGGGTGGCAGTGGATCGAAAGTAAATATAGGGTTTGATGTAAGTATTGACGAGCCCACACTGATCAACAAAATATTTAAAGCCTGGAAAAAGAATGAAAGTTCCATCGTAATAGAATTGACAGGAGCTGAATTGGAAGGGTGGCTTTCTTACAGAAATAAAGTAAGCGGGGTTAATGTTAAGAGCACCGATACAGCTGGCCGACGGATCATCAGTGTAGCATTTTTTTCCAAAGGAATGATTGCGTTTTCTTCACCATTGCCTCCGGTGCAGGAAAGCATAGCAATACTGGAAAGATTTGCCAATGTCTTCGATCTTACCTACACCCGTTTTCTCGATCTGAAGAAAGCAGAAGCGCAGGCAAGAGAAGCGCAGATCGAAATAGGTTTGGAAAGAGTGAGAAGTCGTGCCATGGCGATGCAATCTTCCGAAGAATTAAATGCACTAATCGGAACGGTATTTACCGAACTAACAAAACTTGATCTTGCACTTACCCGTTGTATCATCTGGGTTTTTGAGTCAGCAACCAATGCGGCAAGATGGTGGATGGCGAATAGTGAAGAACCATCCAATCCTATGAGCTTTTTTATAAAATATCATGAACACCCTGCTTACCTCACATTTGTAAAGGAATGGAAGAATCAAAATGTAAAATTTGTGTATGACCTTAAAGGAAAAGATAAAATAAAATGGGATAAAATTCTTTTTAATGAAACAGAACTGAAAAATCTTCCTGATGTCGTAAAGAACGGAATGCAGGCACCGGAAAGAGTATTGTTATCAGCATCATTCAACAACTTTGGCGGCATCAACGTAGCAAGTCTTGAACCACTGTCCGATGAACATTTCGATATATTGCTTCGCTTCGCAAAAGTTTTTGATCTTACCTACACCCGTTTTCTTGATCTGCAAAAGGCGGAAGCTCAGGCGAGAGAAGCACGGATTGAAGCAGCATTGGAAAGAGTGCGGGCAAAGGCGATGGCCATGCACAATAGCGAAGACGTTACTTCTGCTACGGTGACGATGTTTACAGAACTGGAAAAACTTGGTGTAGAAAACTTTCGTTGCGGAATTAATCATTTGAAAACAGACCGGACGCAGGAAGTATGGTCGGTTACAAATTCGGATGGTGGAAAAACATTGATAGCAGCGGGTTCATTTCAGGTAGATGCTCATCCGTTCTGGAAGCTGATGCACAAAGAGTGGATAGATAAAAAAGAATATCTTCAATACCATCTTGCCGGAAAAGAAAAAGAGGACTACGTCAGTATTTTAAATGCTACCCCTAACTATCTTGCTCAGCCCATCAAAGAATTCCCTGACATTTATTTCCAGGTTTATTTTTTTGGAGAGGGATCGGTTTGGGCAATGTCTTTACAACCGCATCCGGAAGAGGTTAAGCAGATCATGAAAAGATTTGCTTCAGTCTTTTCTCTTACATTCCGTCGTTACCAGGATCTGCTTAAAGCAGAATCGCAAGCGAGAGAAGCTCAGATAGAAGCAGCATTGGAAAGAGTGAGAAGTAAATCCATGGCGATGCACAGCAGCCAGGATATTGCAGAGACCGTAGATATCTTGTTCCATGAACTTACCAAGCTGCATGTAGAAACACTGCGTTGCGGTATTTCCATTATTCATGATACAAAAGAAATGGATGTGTGGACAGCTAACCCAGATGCGGATGGAAAAAGCAGTCTTACTATTGGAACATTGCCTATGTCCATTTATCCTTCACTGGAAGAATTATTTGATGCATGGAAAAATAAAGAGTCGCATTTTGTTTATGATTTGTCAGGCGATGATTTGATAAATTATTTTACTGCCATTAATAATGCACCCGATTATCCGATTCGTTATGATATCTCAAAACTTCCGCCGCGACAGGTGATCAATTGTTTTTTATTTTCCGAAGGAGCCTTGTTTGCATTTACAACTGAGTTGTTGACTGGCGAAGCTATTACTATATTCAAGCGCTTTGCTACATTGTTCGGTCAAACGTATCGTCGGTATTTGGACTTGCAAAAAGCTGAAATATTAGCAAAAGAAGCAACCATTGAAGCCGCATTGGAAAAAGTTCGTGGCAAAGCGATGGCCATGCATAACAGCAGTGATCTTTCAACCACTGCCAGCACGGTTTTTACAGAATTGAGAAAATTAGGCATCAGCCCTATTCGATGCGGAGTTGGATTGTTGACGAAAGAATCAAGAAAAGCACAATTATATTCGGCAACATCTTCTTCAAACGGAGATAGCCTTTCATTGGTAGGCTGGGTACAATTAGAAAACCATCCGGTCTTGGAACAGATCTATGATACATGGCTTCAGCAGAAAGATTATTTTCCCGAATTGCAAAGCGAGCAATTAAGATCTTACTACAAATTATTACTGGCAGGCATATCAGTTCCCGTTCCTGATTTTTCCAATGAACAAAAACAATTTGGTTGTTTTATTTCCTTCTCCATAGGATGCCTTTATGCATGGTCGGATGTAAAGTATACTGAAGATGAGTTAAAAATTCTTCGAAGATTTGCCACTATCATTGAACTTACGTTCAGGCGTTATCTTGAATTACAGCAATTGGAAGCTAATGCTAAAGAGGCTGTGAAACAAGCGGCGCTTGATCGTATCCGGGCAGATATAGCTTCCATGCGAACGCTTGGCGACCTGAACCGCATCATTCCGCTGATCTGGAATGAACTCACTATTCTTGGTCTTCCATTTATCCGCTGCGGCGTGTTTCTCATGGATGATTCACAAAAACTCATTCATACTTTTCTTTCCACTCCGGAAGGAAAAGCCATTGCTGCATTTCATATTCCCTACGATACGCCGGGAAAAATAAGATTGATACCGGAAAACTGGAAAAATAAAACAAGATATATCGATCATTGGAATGATTCCGACTTTATTGAGTTTGCCAATACATTGGTAAAACAACACGTTATAGAATCATCTGACCAATATCTTTCAAGCATTCCTCATGGAGGATTTTATCTGCATTTTGTTCCTTTTCTCCAGGGAATGATGTATGTAGGCAATACATTACAGTTAAGTGAAGATGATCTCACCTTAATACAATCAGTGTCGGATGCATTTTCTACCGCTTATGCCCGTTACGAAGATTTCAATAAACTGGAAGCCGCAAAGAAACAGGTGGATAGTACATTGAACGATCTGCAGACAACTCAGAAGCAACTTATTCAAAGTGAAAAAATGGCTTCGCTGGGTGAACTCACCGCCGGTATTGCACATGAGATACAGAACCCGCTAAATTTTGTTAACAATTTTTCTGATGTGAGCACAGAGTTGCTGCAGGAGATGAAACAAGAACTGGCAACCGGTAATCTGCAACAGGCAACCGAGCTTGCTGATGATGTGATACAAAACCTGGAGAAAATTCTGCTACACGGAAAAAGAGCAGATGGCATTGTTAAAAGTATGTTGCAGCATTCAAGAGCAAGTTCCGGTAAAAAAGAACCCACAGATATTAATGCTTTGTGCGATGAATACCTGAGATTGTCCTTTCATGGCCTCCGGGCAAAAGACAAAACATTCAATGCAAAGTTTGAAACGGACCTGGATCCTACCATTGGAAAAATAAATATTGTGGGGCAGGATATCGGCAGAGTGATATTGAACCTTATCAACAACGCATTCTATGCAGTAAGTGAAAAGAAAAAGAAGTCAGATGCGAGTTATGAGCCAACGGTTACTGTAACGACAAAAAATTTAGGAAATAATATCGAAGTAAGAGTGAAAGATAATGGAGCCGGAATGCCGCAAAAGATCTTGGATAAAATTTTTCAGCCTTTCTTTACAACAAAACCAACAGGACAAGGAACGGGATTAGGATTATCATTGAGCTATGATATAATTACCAAGGGACATGGAGGAGAATTAAAAGTGGAAACAAAAGAGGGCGAAGGAACAGAATTTATAATTCAATTGCCTGTCTGAACCACTGATTATATCGAATACACAGATTTCACAGAAAGAGAAAAATCAGTGTAATCAAAAAACCCGTGAATATCCGTGATGGAGACAATGTATGATACTATTAAAGCGCATGGTGGAGTCCTTCCCGATAGCCATCGGGATAAAAGTTGAAACGAAAGAAGGAGAGGGAAGTGAGTTTATTATTCAATTGCCAGTTGTCTGAATCACAGATTAATGGGATTAAAGGATTACACAGAATAGTATTATGACTTGTCAACTAAAATATAAATTGAAATCAGTGAAATCCAAAAATCAGTGCGAATCTGTGATTCTGACAATGAATGATATTATAAAAGCACATGGTGGAGCCCCGGTAGCTATCGGGATAAAAGTAGAAACGAAAGAAGGAGAAGGAAGTGAGTTTATTATTCAATTGTGAACTAATTAAAAAAGCATGAAAATATTTTTAAAAGTTATTTCACTACTCTTGGTACCATCATTTATGGCCGGGCAGCAGGAAAACCCACAGTTGAGAAATTTGCACAGATCTCTGTCCGATGCTGCAAGTGATACGGCCCGAATGGAGGCTTATAAAAACCTCGGATTATATTACATTTCTGAGGATCGTGATAGTGCAAGTTTTTATCTTGAAAAGGCCTTGCCTTTTGCTGTCAAATTAAATTTAAAATTTGATGAAGCCTCCATATCAAACGATATTGGAATTATCCTGATGCAACAGGAAAAGTTTTCGAAGTCATTAGAGTTTTATCTAAAAGCGTTAAATATTGCAAAGGATCCCGCTATTGAAAAAACTATTTGGAATTTATCACCCAACCAAAGTCCAAGGATTGCACGGCTTCTCCTGGTTAGTAGTGCTTATGACCTGATCGGAATCCTGAATGCCTATACGGGAAACTGGACCGTTAATACAAAAAACCAATTGAAAAATTATAGTGAAGCCGAGAAATATGCGAGAGAGGCAGGAGATACAGGGCAGGTTGCGTATATAACTTTTCACATGGGTATTTCTTATATGGCTGAAGGAAAATTGGATTCTGCAATCTCGCTTTTTAAAAAAGCAATATCCACTTTTTCAGATTTGAAAGACCACACCGGATTAGGTCGGGCAATGAAATACATGGGGGACGCTTATGAGAAAAAGGGTGATTTCGTTTTAGCCGTTAAAACCATATTGCAGTCAGTTACATATTTAAAAGAAACAAATGATTATGTTCATATGGCCCTTGCATATATTTCATTGAATCGTGTATACACGAGTTTAAATAAAAATGATTCCGCCTTGTATTACGCAAGGGAAAGTTTGAAAATTTTTGAAAAGCGCCATGACCCGTTTGGGAAAAAAGATGCGTTTAATCTGCTTACGTCGGCTTTCGATCGTCTGGGCCAATCCGATAGTGCCATTGTGTATTTAAAATGGGCGAAAGCATTAAGTGATAGTCTTAACCAGGAAGAACGGAAAAATTTACTTGCGTTCCAGGATGTTGTTGTAGATGAGCAGGTAAAGTTGGAACAACTTGAGAAAGAAAAAATTGAAACAGAGAGTAAAGTCAGAACCAATAGTCTGATTGGAGGACTTATTATTCTTTCTCTAATAGGTCTTATTCTGTACCGCAACAATAAAAAGGAAAAGAAAGCCAAAATAATTTTGGAAGGAACCTTAAGAGAATTAAAATCTACACAGTCGCAACTCATCCAATCAGAAAAAATGGCTTCCTTGGGAGAACTCACTGCAGGCATTGCCCACGAAATTCAAAATCCGTTAAACTTCGTTAATAATTTTTCAGAAGTGAATAAAGAATTAGTTGATGAGTTGCAGCAAGAACTAAAATCAGGAAAAATTGATGATGCAATTGCGATTTCCAATGATATCAAAGAAAACGAAGGGAAAATAAATCATCACGGCAAAAGAGCTGATGCCATTGTAAAAGGCATGTTACAACATTCACGAAGCAGTTCAGGACAAAAGGAACTGACAGATATCAATGCTTTGTGTGATGAATACTTGAGATTATCCTATCATGGTTTGAGGGCAAAAGACAAATCATTCAATGCAAAATTTGAAACAGACCTTGATCCAACTATTGGAAAAATAAATATTGTAGGGCAGGATATCGGCAGAGTGATCTTAAATGTTATCAATAATGCTTTCTACTCGGTAAGCGAAAAAAAGAAACAGGCTGATACCGGTTACGAACCGACAGTTATTGTCACTACAAAAAATTTAGTTGATAAACCCGATAGCTATCGGGTTGAAGTAAGAGTGAAGGATAATGGTGCCGGTATACCGCAAAAAGTTTTGGATAAAATATTCCAGCCTTTCTTCACCACCAAACCAACCGGGCAAGGAACAGGACTCGGATTGAGTTTGAGTTATGATATAGTGAAGGCACATGGCGGAGAAATCAAAGTGCTGTCGAAAGAAGGCGAAGGAACTGAATTTGTTATTCAATTGCCTGTTGCCTGAAACATGGATTAAATGATTACTCTTTATTAAATAATTATAAAATGAAATCAATGAAATTCAAAAATCAGTGCCGGTTCGTAAAGCAGGTAATGTATGAATTTAGAAAAGCACAGGGTAGGTCACTGATCCCAATAGCTATCGGGGTTATCGGTAAAAAATAAATTCCGGGTAATTGGAAAGAACGGGCTTAATATTTTTTCCTTAACCAGCTTATAGTACTTGCTGAAAATATTATTCATAGTATCTGGGTGAACACTTTATAAAAGCTTGTATCTTGATATAAAATCAAAAGAAGCACATTTTATGAAATGCTCTTTTTTATTCATCATATTTTTTGTACTTATTATTCCCTTTGCCAAAGGACAAAATATAGATAGTGCCAGGTTGAATGCTATTTTTAAAAGCGAAACCCATGACACCAGTGATGTTAATTTTTTAACTAATGCAGCATTCCAGGTTTCATTTGTGAACCTGGATTCGGGAAAGGCGCTTGCCCAAAAAGCTCTTGCTATTGCTCAGGCCCTGCATTATAAAAAAGGAGAATCGGACGCTTTGAATGCTTATGGGGAAGTGTATCATTTTCTGGGTGAATATCCGCAGGCTCTCCAGCTGTTTTTTCAATCGCTTCAGATCAATAGGGATATGAAAGATTCGGCAACCGAAGCCGAAACGCTTAGTTATATCGGAATGGTATATAATGAACTGGGACAATACAGGCAGGGCATTCAATCTATGATGGAAGCGATTACCATTTTTCATCAGATGCACAGCAAGTATCAGGGAGGTTTTGAACTTTCAAACATTGGAGATTCTTATTTTTTTCTGAACATGCCCGATTCATCCGTTTATTATCAGCGCAAAGCGTATGAAGCATACATGAGCTATCCAACAGGGGTTCATCTGAAATCATTTATTCTTCATCATATGGGAAATGCATATGCACTGAGCGGAAAGAACGATTCAGCTTTGAAATTTTACAATGATGCTATCCGTTATTCAGTTTCTATGAATGACAAAATGAATATGAGCATGACGCAACACAAAATAGCTGAAGTTTATACATCTGTTCATCAATATGATTCTGCTGTGCTTTACGCCAAAAGAGCTCTTGATAATGCCAAAAGCATTGGTTCAAAATTGCGTGAACTAATGGCAAGCACTTTATTATCCAAAGTATACCAGGAAAAGAAAAATGCTGACAGCGCTTTATATTATTTGAATATGACAGTAGCTATAAGGGATAGTTTGTATGGTCCGGAAAAGATAAGACAGATGCAATTGCTTATGCTGGACGAACAACAAAAACAAACAACATTGAAAAGACAGCAGGAACAATACAGGAATAGGATTCGTTATACAGCGCTTTTATCGGGCCTGGGAGTTTTTTTATTACTGCTGTTTCTATTCTGGAGAAATATTCAGCATAAAAAGAAATCAAATGACCTGTTGCAAAAGGAAAAACAAAATGTGGAGCAAGCCTATAATGAACTTAAAGCCACTCAGGCACAACTTATTCAATCTGAAAAAATGGCTTCATTGGGAGAATTAACTGCAGGCATTGCTCATGAAATTCAAAACCCGCTGAATTTTGTAAACAATTTTTCCGATGTGAATACAGAATTAATTGATGAAGCGAACCAGGAAATCCATAATGGAAACATCGGGGAAGTGAAAACAATACTGAACGATATAAAAGAAAATGAACAAAAAATCAATCAGCATGGTAAGAGAGCCGATGCCATCGTAAAAGGAATGTTGCAGCATTCCAGAAGCAGTTCAGGAATAAAAGAACCGACAGATATCAATGCGTTGTGTGATGAATATTTAAGATTGAGTTATCATGGTTTACGGGCAAAGGACAAATCATTTAATGCAAAATTTGAAACCAATTTTGATTCTTCTCTTCCTAAAATAAATGTCGTGCCGCAGGATATTGGAAGAGTGATCTTGAATTTAATTAATAACGCTTTTTATGCGGCCTCCCTGCCTTCCAAAGGAGGGCTTTCTAACTCAGAAAGCAACAAGACTCCTACAGTGTGGGTGAGCACTAAGAAAGATGGGAATAAAATTCTAATTAGTGTAAGAGATAACGGACCAGGTATTCCGGATTCGATCAAAGAAAAAATCTTTCAACCTTTCTTTACCACAAAACCTACGGGACAGGGAACTGGATTGGGGTTGAGTTTGAGTTATGATATTGTAAAGGCACATGGTGGTGAGATAAAAGTAAATACAAAGGAAAACGAGGGCACGGAATTCATTATTAGCCTATCTTCATAGAGAGGTTATGAGCCAATGACCCAAAGCAGAAATCGATGTGTGCAGAAACAATTTAAAACCATGGTCAAAAGGATCTTTAGTATTATTCTTTTTTACCTGTTAGCTGCAACATCACTTGTTGGGCAGGAATCGCACATTGATAGCATTAAATCCCAATTCAACAATGCTGTAAACGATACAACACGGATGATCCTTTCCGGAATGCTTGCTGATGAATATTCTGAGATCAACCCGGATAGCTCTTACGTTTATGGCAACAAAATGCTGGATATTACAAAGCGACTTAGTCTCAAGTTAGACCAGGTATTTGCATTAGGAACGATGGGGTATGCGCAACTCAACCTGGGTAATTATCCACGGTCACTACAATTGCTGCTGTCTGCTGTTTCATTAGCGGAAGATAAAAGAAGTGAGAAAAATGTTTTACCGGCTTCCTATGCTCCCAATGATGAGTTTACAGACCGGACTTTAACGCCTAATGGGCAACGTATCCTTTCGCTAAGCAGAATTTACCAGTACCTCGGCATTTTATATGTCAATTCGGGAAATTATAATAAATCAAAGAATTATTATTATTTGTCCATTCCTTTGGCAGCCCAATTCAAAAATCATCGGTTGTTAAGTATTATTTATTCTACGCTCGGCAGAACCTATCTTGTATTGAAGCAGCCAGATTCCGCACTGATCTGCCTTCAACTGGCTTATGAACATGCAGTGGCAGTGAATTACAACCGTTACCTCGGCAGCACTTTATTAAATATTGCAAGAGTATATGAAGCAAAAAACCAGGTGGATTCTGCCCGTGAATATTTCAGAAGGGGATTGAAGGAAAGTGCAGAGCATGGTTACTTCAGAGGCGTGGTGGCCATTGACCTGGCATTAGCTGAAATATGTAAACAATCAGGCCAACCGGATTCCTGCCTGTATTATATACGAAGCGGATTATCCGTCGCAGATTTTTTGAATGCCCCGGACCTGTTATTACGTTCTTATACTGCTCTTGCAGATTTTTATTATACAAAAGGCATCAGCGACAGTACTGTGAAATATCAATCTTTGATCATTAAGATTAACGATAGCTTATTTAATAAAAAACAGGTGCAGCAATTTCAGAATATTGACTTTGATCAGCAACAGCGGGAACTGGAACAAGAAGCTTCGGAAAAAGCATATCGCTACCGGTTGCGTATGTATGGTTTGCTGACAGGCCTCGGAATAATTTTATTGGTTGCAATTATTTTATGGAGAAATAATCGCCACAAGCAACGGGCCTATACTTTGATCATTAAACAAAAACAGGAGACAGATTTTCAGAAAGCTAAAGTTGAAGCAACGCTTGCAGAATTGCGTTCTGCCCAATCTCAACTTATTCAATCTGAAAAAATGGCTTCTTTAGGTGAAATGGCGGCCGGTATCGCCCATGAAATCCAGAATCCATTAAACTTCGTGAATAATTTTTCTGAAGTAAGTAATGAACTGCTGGATGAGATGAAGCAGGAACTGGCAATGGGTAACCGGGAACAGGCAACTACAATTGCCGATGATGTAAAACAAAATCTTGAGAAAATTTTATTTCATGGAAAAAGAGCTGATGGTATCGTGAAGAACATGCTTCAACACTCCCTGACAAGTGCGGGAAAAAAAGAGCCAACCGACATCAACGCACTTTGTGATGAGTATTTGCGGCTGGCCTATCATGGCATGAGAGCAAAAGACAAATCCTTTCACGCCCATTTTGAAACTTCGTTTGATGAAAGCATTGGAAAAATAAATATTATTCCGCAGGACATTGGCCGTGTAGTTCTCAACCTGGTCAATAATGCATTTTATGCCGTTAATGAAAAGAAACTCCGCAATCCTGAGAACTATACGCCGCTGGTTACCGTTAGTACAAAGAAAAGTGCAGATAAAGTTTTGATCCGTGTGACTGATAACGGTATCGGTATTCCAAAAGCAATTAAAGAAAAAATATTCCAACCCTTCTTCACTACGAAACCTACAGGAAGCGGAACGGGATTAGGTCTATCACTGAGTTACGATATTGTGAAAGCCCATGGAGGAGAGCTAAAGGCGGAAAGCGAAGAAGGTGTGGGAACGGAATTTATCATTACTTTGACTGTTTAATATAATTGCTACTTACAGATGCTATTTGATTTAATCCTGGTAATAATCATTGTCAGTTATCTCAAAAAGATTTTATCCCCTTCGGAGCTAACACCTGAATGGAAGAGGATCTTTACCTACGCTATCGCTCTGTCTGTAGCACTTTTTTTAAGTGAGTCGATGGCGAAAAATATAAACTGGCTTTTTGAGTGGCTCGGTCATGCCCTGGTGTGGTCTCTTGCTTGGTTCATTTTTACAAAAAAAGAATGGCGTAAAGCCCGGCCGTTTTTATTTGCTTTTCTGCCTTTGCTGGCTATTACAACCATTACTGACATCGTTAAAGTAGTTGCCAATTCATTTTACAATAAATGGGAAAATTATTTTGATACGGCTGCATTATTTGCCGTGGTTTGGTTAGTGGCGATGGTAATTATTTATAACAAACAAAGAAAAGCGCTGGAGAAAGAGCGGATCAAAGTAGAGGAAAAAGAGAAAGAAATTAAACTGACCGAAAAACTCAAAGCAACGCTTGAAGTGCAGGTACAGGAACGAACCGCAGAACTGGTGAAACAAAAAGAAGAACTGCAACATGCACTTGATGAACTGAAAGCGGCACAAACACAACTAATTCATTCGGAAAAAATGGCATCGCTGGGTGAATTGACGGCCGGCATTGCCCACGAGATACAAAACCCGTTAAACTTTGTGAATAATTTTTCTGAAGTAAGCAGGGAACTCATTGATGAATTAAAAAGCCAAAAGACAAAATTAAAAAGTGAAGAACAGGATGAACTATTAAGCGACATTGATGCTAATCTTGAAAAAATCCTTCATCATGGTAAAAGGGCTGATGCAATCGTAAAAGGCATGTTGCAGCACTCCAGGAGCAGCACGGGAACAAAAGAACCAACAGATATCAATGATTTATGCGATGAATATGTTCGGCTGAGTTATCACGGCCTGCGGGCAAAAGACAAATCCTTTCAAGGCCATTTTGAAACAGATTTTGATACATCTCTTCCAAAAATAAATGTGATCCCGCAGGATATTGGAAGAGTGATATTGAATTTGATCAATAATGCTTTTTATGCGGCTGCCCAACCTTTCAAAGAAGGGCTTTCAAATTCCGATGTCAGGAAGGTTCCTACAGTGTGGGTGCGTACAAGGAAAAATGGGAATAAAGTGCTTATTAGCGTGAAAGATAATGGTCCGGGAATCCCTGATTCCATTAAAGAAAAAATATTTCAACCATTCTTTACTACTAAACCGACAGGTCAGGGAACAGGACTGGGATTGAGTTTGAGTTATGATATTGTGAAAGCACATGGAGGCGAGATAAAAGTGAATACAAAAGAAAATGAAGGAACGGAGTTTATTATTAACTTACCTGTATAATTTCTAAATAAATTTATATGGATACGATTATTGTCCGGCCTGATAAGAAACCGGCTGACATTGATCTGAGGTCAGAGCTTGAGCGAATTTTTAATCTGCAAAAAGCAAATCAGCAAACTATTGCGAATACCAGTTCGCAACAGCGTAAAGCAAAGCTCGAACGTTTGCGCCAGGTAGTAATGAACAATCGTCAGCAAATCAGGGAAGCACTGTATGAAGATTATAAGAAACCTGCCAGCGAGGTTGACATTGCCGAGATCTATAAAATAATTTCAGATATAAAATATGCAAAAACACATTTATCACAATGGATGCGGCCACATAAAGTAGCTACACCAATATCGCAAACAGGCACCAGTTCTTATATACACTACGAACCCAAAGGGGTCGCACTGATCATTTCTCCATGGAATTTTCCTTTCAATCTTACATTAGGCCCGCTTGTATCTGCTATTGCTGCCGGAAATTGTGTTATGATCAAACCCTCTGAGTATACACCACATTCATCTGCCTTAATGAAAAAAATAATCGACGGGCTGTTTGATGAATCTGAAGTGGCATTGATAGAAGGTGACGTTACCGTTGCCACTGAATTATTGAAGCTTCCCTTTAATCATATTTTCTTTACCGGTTCACCGGACATTGGTAAAGTAGTGATGAAAGCTGCCGCAGAACATCTTACTTCTGTAACGCTGGAACTGGGCGGCAAGTGTCCCACTATTGTGGATGAGACGGCCGATCTGAAAACAGCTGCCCGACGTATTGCTTTCAACAAATGGTTTAACAATGGGCAGGTTTGTATCGCAGTGGATTATGTGCTGGTACATGAATCTATTGCCGATAAATTTATGGAAGCGTTGAAATCAATGCTTACCCGGTATTACGGTGATGATCCTTCAATGTCTGAATCATATAACCGGATGGTGGATCATCGCCACTTTCAACGGGTGGAAGGGTATTTTAAAGATGCTTTGTCAAAAGGTGCCACCGTAGCATTTGGTGGTAATTCAAAAAGTGAACAGGATTTTTTTGCTCCGACTATTATGACCAACATTCCCGGGAATTGTGACCTGTGGGAAAAAGAGATTTTCGGCCCGATATTACCCTTCATTACCTATTCTGATCTGAAGGAAGCTATTGACCGCATCAATGCCAGGGAGAAACCACTGGCAATGTATATTTTCAGTAAAAACAAAAAAAATATAGATCGCATTATCAGGAACACCAGGGCAGGAGCAACCTGTGTGAATCATGCCGGTCTTCATTTTTTTAATGATAACCTGCCTTTTGGTGGAGTTAACAACAGCGGGTTTGGCAAATCAAATGGTTTTTTTGGGTTTAAAGCTTTTTCAAATGAACGAGCTGTTTTAAAGCAATGGGCGCCGATCAACGGTTTAGATGGATTAGCCCCACCGTATACACCCAGGAAACAAAAGTTAATTGATCTGATAATAAAATGGTTTTGATTAAGAGGGTTCAATTGCCTATACGGGAAAAATGATTTTTTCAATGCTCCGGCAGGAGATACGGTAATAAAAGAATGGCGTTTATCGGTCCTTTCAAATAAATGAATACCCGGAACCCGGAAGAAGTTAGCATGCCAGTATAATTCAGTATTTTTAGATACCAAACCAACGAAAATATATATGCCAAAATTCATCATTGAAAGAGAGATTCCCCAAGCAGGAAATTTCGATATTAATCATTTGAAGGAAATCTCAAAAAAGTCAAGAGAAGTACTTTGCACTTTGGGTACAGATATCCAATGGATACATAGCTATGTTGCCGGTGATAAGATCTATTGTATCTACATGGCAAAAGACAAAGAGATCCTTTACGAGCATGCAAGGATCGCTGGATTTCCTGCTAACAGAATTACAGAAGTAGCTAACATCATTGATCCGGAATGGGGAGAATAACCTTCAAGGTATGGATAACAAAAAAGATAAACCGGAGACTAAAAGTGCCAATTTCCCCGAAGACGAGTTGAAAAAATTAGAGAGGGAGCTGGCTCAAAAGACCCGTGAAGTGGAAGTGGAGAAAGCCCTGGAAAAAGTTAGGGTAAAAGCATTGGACATGCGGAATAGCTCCGAGCTATCTGAAACTTCAACAATACTTTTTCAACAACTAAAAGAATTAAATATTGATGCTATCCGGTCGGGTGTCGGCATTTTTGATGATGAAGAAAATGCAATTGAACTATGGGTGACATCCATCGCAAATGATGGGAAGTTGTTTTTTGTATTGGATTACATTAATGTAAGCGTTCATCCCATATTTGAGAATATTATTGAAGCGAGGAAAGCCCGAAAATCTTATGTGCTTACTAAACTGGAAGGAAAAGAGTTGACATCATATTACAGAACGATGTCCACCTATTCCGGCATTACAAATAAAAAGCAGGATCTTTCTTCCGAATATTATTATTCTTTCTTTTTTTCTGCCGGAACAATTAATGTAGTAAGCGGTAAAGCCCTGACCAAAGAAGAGACAGATATAATGCTGCGCATGGCAAATGTGTTTGGTCTTATTTATACCCGGTTCCTCGATCTGAAAAGATCCGAGGAGCAGGCTGTTTTGATCAATGAAGAGAAAAAAACATTGGAAGCTACATTGGCGAACCTGAAGATCACGCAACATCAGTTGATACAATCGGAAAAAATGGCTTCGCTGGGAGAATTAACTGCCGGTATTGCACATGAGATTCAAAACCCGCTGAACTTTGTGAATAATTTTTCGGAAGTAAATAAGGAATTGCTTACGGAGATGAATGAAGAGATCGCAAAGGGGAACTATGAACAGGTAAAAACTATTGCTGAAGATATTGCCGCTAACGAAGAAAAAATTAATTTTCATGGTAAACGGGCCGATGCGATCGTAAAAAGTATGTTGCAGCATTCCCGCAGCAGCAGCGGAAAAAAAGAACTGGCGGATATCAATTTACTTTGCGATGAGTACCTCCGTTTATCCTATCATGGTTTGCGTGCAAAGGATAAATCTTTTAATGCTAAGTTTGAGACTGATTTTGATACAACCCTGCAAAAAATCAATATTGTGCCGCAGGAAATCGGCCGTGTAATTCTGAACCTGATCAATAATGCCTTTTATTCCGTATCAGATAAAAAGAAAACAAATCCTGAAGGCTATGAACCCACGGTTACGATCAGCACCCGGAACCTGGACGATAAAGCTGAGATACGTATAAAAGACAACGGCAACGGTGTGCCTAAAAAAGTGGTGGATAAAATATTTCAACCTTTCTTTACCACCAAACCTACCGGCGAAGGAACAGGACTTGGATTGAGCATGAGCTATGATATCATTACAAAGGGGCATAACGGAGAACTGACTGTGGAAACAAAAGAAGGTGAATTTGCAGAGTTTATCATTATATTACCATATAACAATTAAATTTCAACAATGAAAGTTTTAGTAGTAGATGATGAAAAAGATGTTCAGATCCTATTCGAACAGCGATTCAGAAAAGAGATACGAAGCGGAGAAATAGAATTTGTCTTTGCTTTTTCTGGGGAAGAAGCTCTGTCGCATTTGAACAGGTTTGAACACGAGGCAGTATTGATATTATCCGATATCAATATGCCGGGTATGAGTGGGCTGGAGCTCCTTCGGCAGATCAAGGAAAAACATCATGAGCCGCCGCCATTGGTGATGATGATCACAGCGTACGGAGACGCAGAAAATTATAATACAGCTATGAAACTGGGGGCCGATGATTTCCTTACCAAGCCGCTGGACTTTACATCATTAAAAGATAAATTAAAAGCGATACACTGATGGCTAAGATCCTTGTAGTAGATGATGAGGCGGATCTCGAAGTATTGATCAAGCAAAAATTCCGTCAGAAAATACGGGAACACCAGTATGAATTTGTTTTTGCGATCAATGGACTGAGAGCACTCGAGCAGTTAGAGCAGCATCATGATATCGATGTGGTGCTGAGTGACATCAATATGCCGGAAATGGACGGGCTTACATTGCTTTCCAAACTGAATGAACAAAATAGTTTGTTGAAAGCGGTGATCGTTTCAGCCTATGGCGATATGGAAAATATCCGTACCGCCATGAACCGGGGTGCTTTTGATTTTATTACCAAGCCGGTGAATTTTGAAGACCTGGAAGTTACAATGGAAAAAACCATTAAGCATGTGCAGCAGATGCGGGACACAATGAAGGCCATCAAAGAAAATAACATACTAAAAATGTATGTGGATGAAACGGTGCTGAATTTTATGGGAAGCCGGGAATTCGAAACATCCCTGACGCATAATGAAACCGTAGAAGCCACAGTGATGTTCATAGATATCTGCAGTTTTACATCCATTAGCGAAAATGAACAACCGGATACAGTAGTAAAACTGCTGAACAGTTATTTTGATGTAATGGTGAAAGAGATCATTGCACAGGGTGGCTTCATCGATAAATTCATCGGTGATGCCGTGATGGCAGTGTTTCGTGGCGATTATCATTTAGACAGAGCAATAGATGCCAGTTTAGCTGTACGAAAGAAAATTGATGAATTACCCGACGAGAACAGAACCATTTTTTTCAAACCAAAAGTTTCAATTGGTATCAACGGCGGCGAAATGATATCCGGAAATATTGGATCTGTCAATCTGCGTCGCCTGGATTACACCGTTATCGGCGATGCTGTGAATACAGCTCAACGTCTGCAATCTGCCGGTAAAGAAGGACAGATCATTATCTCAGAAAAATCGTACGAAATAATTAAAGAATCTTTCAATTGCCGCAAAGTAGGAGAAGTGACACTTAAAAATAAAGCGCAGCCTGTAGTTATTTACGAAGTGCTGGATTAATTGCTATTCAAATTTTCTTTTCATTTCTTTAGATATCCATGTCAATTCAATGCCTCCTCTTGTCTGCGTAGGTTTGAAATTGGTGAAATAGGAACCTTTCAGCGTTCTCGGCTTTTCATGTTCCAGCAGGTTTAGCATTGTGTATCCCTGGAATCGTACACCCTGGTGCATATCTTTAATATCAGTATGTGTTTGTCCCTCCCACAAAAAACAAAGTGTAAAATTTTCTTCATGGGTATCAGAAGCGATCTCACATAGTATGCTGACGGAATGACCAACAGTAGAAAAAGAATGAACCTTTAAAGTAGTCAGTGTCTGCCGTACTTCAATCACAAATCTTTGCGCAGGACTGCCATCAGCATTTTCCAGTTTGCCTTCCCAGCGGCCACGCAGATCCGGGGGAATATTCAACGATTTTCGCATTAATTGAAACATACGGGTATGCCATAGATAGTGATCCAGCAACACCCAAAGGATTGAGATCGGAGCAATGATATATCCATAATGCAGTAATGTTTCACCCAGCTCTTCCGTTTTAGCAATTTTGAAAATCACCAATACGAGGGAATAAATAAAAAGACTTAAAACACCGACAATGACAACGATGGTTTTAATATTCAGTTTGTAGGCCTTCATTCAAAGCAGTTTTTGGTGACACCTGAAAATAAGGATTATTCAGGGATTTTAGCTCTGCAATGAAAACTTTTATCAGTGGAAGATTATTACAAGCCCAGTACCTGCCGCAATCTTACGTAGCCGCTGCGGCTAACCGGCACCTGAACGCCAGATCGCAGTACGGCTACATGATTATCTTTTTCATACGGGTCAATTCGGGTGATCTGCTGGATGTTGATAATAAAAGATCGATGTGAGCGGACGAAATGCTGGGCATCTAAAACCTGTTCAAAATGATTCATCGTTTTGTTTTTAAGAAAATAACCTTCCCTGGTATGGATCTTTACGTAATCATCGGCTGCTTCAAAATAAAAGATATCCTGTACCGGGATGATCTTGATCTTGCTACCGTTTTTTACTACGATACGCTGATTCTGCGCCGGAGATTGAGAAGCGGTTTCAAGTAATTCCTGTGTATTTTTTTTAGTTGGAATATTTTTTTGAGTCATCCACTTTTCTATGGCTTTATCAAATCGTTCATGGCTGAATGGTTTGAGTAAATAATCCACTGCATGCGTTTCAAAAGCCCTGATAGCATATTCATCAAATGCAGTAGTGAAAATCACTGCGGGAGGCTGATCCAGTAATTCCAGCATTTCAAATCCATTGATCTTTGGCATTTGAATATCAAGAAAGATCAGATCGGGTTTGTATTCCTGTATGGCTTTCACTCCTTCCAATCCATCGTTGCATTCCTGCACCAGTTCTAATTGGGGGAATTTTTGTAAATATTCCTTTACAACACTTCTTGCCAGCGGCTCGTCATCGATAATGATCACTTTCATGGCCCTGTAGTTTATATATTGTAGTTGTCACAAAATTCAATTTATTTTCGATGTACCTGTCATGGATGTCTGTGGAATTTTTACTATGGTCGTAAAAATATTATCCCTGGCTTCGGTGATCAGCAGATCGTTTCTGCCAAATAATAAATACAACCTTCGCTGTACGGATTTTAAACCGAATCCTGTTCCCTGGCTGGACGAAGAAGTTTCGGGATCATATGGATTCTCCACTTTCAGGATGAGATTGTTTCCATTCCGTATCGCCAGCATACGAATCTGCGTTTCACCTGTTGTGTCATATAATCCGAATTTAATTGCATTTTCAACTATCGGTTGCAACAGCAATGCCGGCAGTTTCATCTGTTCGGTTGTTGCATCGCTTTCGATTTTTGTAGTGAGACGATTCCCGAAACGCACTTTTTCAATCTCAAGATATAGTTGAAGATATTGCAACTCTTCCTGCAGATTCACCCACTGCGTTTCTTCTTTTTTTAATGTGCCCCGCAGAAAATCGGACAATTGCTGCACCATTTTCCTTGCTTCTTCCGGTCGGATACCAATCAGTGCATTAATGGAATTGAGACTGTTGAATAAAAAGTGCGGCTGCATTTGCTGACGCAGTTTAAAAAGCTCCGCTTCTTTGGCTAATTTTTCTGAGTCTTGTTTTCTTTTTTCATTTTCCTGTTGCTCTTCCCAGGAATACCAGATCACAAAAGCAAGCGCCACACAACCTGTAAGCAAAAAGCCGATGCTTCCTCTTATGATCTGTGATTGATGTAGAAAAGTATTATATCCTTCATAATGTCCAAGCGCCAGGGTAAGCAACCAATGCGTTAATGCCAGCCACACACCTGTAATGAATGCACACCAAATAAAAATGTTGAGATAGTTTTTTTGTCTTGGGATATGATATCGGAGCATGGTCATAAGTGGCAGATAAAAAACAAAAAGGATGCTGCAACTGATCAGGCTATCGATTAGTGCCACCGGCCAATCCCATCCTGATCCATACCATTTTAAAATAAACGTGACATCAATCGACAACGCCAGCCAGAAGCTGAGAAAAAGATTCCTGAAACGGCGTACTGATAGTGGTGATCTGGACATGAGCTTACACTAAATCTAATAGCTCCAGCGAATTGCCGGAAAGAATTTGTTCTGCTTTTATATGGACCGTGTTGATATATAATTCCCGCTGATCCGACTCTTCAATGCGTGAATATAATTCGGCACCATCGATCAATTCAGTCAGCTTATAAAGCGCTGCTACATTGATGAACTTCCATTGAACCATCTGTTCTTTTTGATTAAAGAATATTTCTTCTTCCTTTTGCCCGATATCTTGCGCTTTATGGAAAGCTTCATCTTTGCCTGAAGCTGCTATCAGTCGCAATTGTTCATCAAATTGCCCGCTGTGATTTTCTTCTCCGCAACGGATCTCATAAACGATTTTTGCGAGGTACCAGTTCATAATATTTGGTTGGTTTTTGTATATAAATGTGAAAGATTTGCTGATGTTAATAGCTTCTTATATCAATGCCGCCAAAGATCACCGTTCCTTTCAGCCTTAATGTTCTGTGATTGCTTTCTTCCACCGGGATTACCGGTCTTTTATCTTCAATACCCCCGAAGATCACTGCAGCATCGGATTTCACGGTCCAGTTGGAAGGGATGATAAGTTTAGTGCCGCCAAATATGGTGGTCATCTCTATCACGGCTTCGTCCGTAATATCGGCCTGGCTCAGGTTTAATTCTGTTCCTCCGAAAATGTTGACGATTTCGCCACCTTTAAATTTTTTCGAAAGGATATTTTTTTTTGTTCCACCGAAAACAGAGGTAGCATTCACATGATCTTCATTGCTGAATGTGGTTGCTGTATCAGCTATCGGTTCTGTGTTGGTTCCTACTGATCCGTCAGCATTTTTTTTTTGGTTGTATTCCCAATGCCAGCGATTCCTGGGTCGAAGAATAAACAATATGCCAAGGATGATCAATACAACCGGCCAGGTATAACGGCGCATTTCAATGTCCGGATAAATATCTTGTATCATAAACACAGCGCCGATCAGAATTAATACCAGCCAGCCCATTCCGCAAAACCGGCGTTGTATGCCGATAAAAAGACCAAGAGCTATCAGGAACATCTGCCAGCTGAAAATCCAGTTAGGTAGGGGTACCAACGCAGCTTTTAGCAAAGCTGCAATACCAATTAATAGTAAGAATATTCCTGTCCATGATCTGCCTTTTAAATGCATACCACCCATCATGTACTCTCGGTTATCCCTGAATTTTTCCCGTAACTCGTCCTTCATTTTTCTCCTTTCCTCTCTCCAGTTTCTTCGCTGCTCACGAAAATCATTGCTATCTGTCATGTGTCTTGAATTTATGACAAATGTAGTTGAGTGTTTAAAAAACGAAAAGTATCATTGGGTGATCAAGTGTAAAATATCGGCGAATGGCGGAAAACAGGCGGCGAAAGGAGTGTAAGAAAACTGCGGTCTAAGTTCAAAAGACCGCAGTATGGATTCTGATGGTGGTTGTTATCAAAAAAAGGAAAAGAAAGTGAACGGATCAAAACGGGCATCAGGAAAGCGACATACTCCAATTCAATTTATAGGGTTCTTTTTTCCCATGTGCGCAAGTGAAGATAAAACAGGTGATAAATGGAAATCGAATTTGTTCCTTTTTATTATAGCTGAATTCAACTGTTCCGCTTACATACGCTTCGGTAGTGGATGTTTCATCGGCTTCCAGGCCTTTCGGCATTTTTTCTTTGCTGAAACCGATATCATACCGGCGGTAGGCCAGTTTTTCCACCATACTTTCCAGCAGTTCGGGTTGATCCAATGCTGCTGATATTTTTAAAACCTTTTTCATAATAAAGGGCTTTAGATGTTCTGTCAATTCCATTCCTCTCATTGATCTGATCTCCGGGTCTTTTGTTACCCTTTTAATAATTAGATGCAGAAATTTCATCTATGGTTAAAAAGAAAATGTGAAAACAGCAAAAACAGGGAAGAACAGTTCCAGAACCAGATGAACGGCGGTTTCTTTAACGTCGTTTAACGAAGTGCTTCTCATGGTACTTAAAAAGAAAATTTTGGGGGCAAAGAAAAAGTGTGAAATAATTTGTATCAAAGCATCCTTTCAATAAGGGCAAGATGTTCCAGTTTTTGTTGTTCCCGGGATCTTTTGTTGGCGGGAGTAAAGTAATGATGTGCTTTGAGAAATTTTACCTGTATTTGATTCCAATCCCGTTCATTGCTGACCAGGCCACGTTGTTTCATTTCTAAAAAAAGGGTAGTACCGATTTTGAAAAAATCCGTTCTTCCCAGGTAGTCCAGGTCGGCATCACAAATGATCTCTTCCAGTTTATTTTTGGGTGATTGAGGAATTTTGGTGGCCATGATCATTCCGCAAATAGCATCCAGTTGTCTCCCATTTATACCAAAAGCAGGAAGTTCTTTTCTTGCTATGTCACAACCGGCTTCTTCATGCCCCGCATATGCATGAAGAAAACCGGAATCATGATATAAAGCTGCGGTTTTCAGCAATAACAGTTCTTCTTTATTGCGGATTCCTTCCTCGTAAGCGATGCGCTGGGATTGTTCCAGCACATCGAGTATATGGTCAATATTATGATACGATAATTCTTTCGGCAATCCCGGAAGAATACGATCAATGGCATCATGATATATGGTTGAAAACTCCCGGTCCAATAAATTGTGATTTGTTTGCGAAGATTAAGCTAATAAAAATATCTTATCAATCCTACTTAAAAAAGGATAACGGGTGAATTTTTTTTGGATGATCATTTTTCATGCATTTCCACGATACCCGCTTTACTGTCGGCAATGCCATTTTCAATGATCTGTTGGGTATAGGTGAAAAAGAATTTTGCGGTACGATCTTCGGGATGATATTCCAGGACTTTCTGAAAAGCTTTGTTTGCCTGGCTGAAAGATTTATTCAGGTAATAGGTTACGCCGGCATTGAAGTCGGAAAGTGTTTCTGATTTTTTCTGCAATTCTGTTTTTGGATTACCATTAAAACATTCATGCACATTAATTGATTCCTGTTTCCCTTTTAACTGGACAAACCCAAGATTCCGGATCAAAAAATGATCTCTGTTGGTAACCTGTCGCAAACTAGCATCACTTAACAGGATGCCGGCTTTGTAATGCTTGGTCAGGCTTTCCAGCCGGGAAGCTGTATTTACAGTATCTGAAATAGTACAGGCATCCATTCTGTTTTTATCGCCGGTGATACCCATGATCAACGGTCCGGTGTGCATTCCGATACCAATTTGAATTGTAGGCTCATTCTGCAATTGTCGGATCGCATTAAACCTCTGAACTTCCTGCTGCATTTCTATTGCTGCGGACAAAGCATCTGCCGCATTCCCGGGAAAGATCGCCATGATCGCATCTCCGAGATATTGATTCACAAAGCCATGATGCTTTCGGATGATCGGCCCGATACGTTCATTAAAAGAACATACGAAGCTGAAATTTTCTTCAGGCGTCATTTTTTCGGAAAGGGTAGTGTATTCACGGATATCTGAAAATAATACCGTCACAATTTTTTCAACCTGGTCACCCAGTTTTACATCTGTGATGACATCATGTCCCAGCGACTTTATGAACTCAAATGGAACGAATTTATTGGTGACTTCATAGATACGGCGCATCGCTTCTTCTTTTTCCTGCGCTTCCCTCATATTTTTTTCATACAGCAATGCGCTTTCAATGGCTGCTGAAGATTGCAAAGCTAATGTGGTCAGTAATTTCAGGTCTGCAGCGGTGTATTGAACCGGTTCATTGCTTGCTAAAATTATTGCTCCCATGATCCGGTGTTTCACTTTCAGAGCGGAATAAATAACGGATTGTACCTGGGATAAAATGACACCAGCTTGTTTCAACCTTGAAATATCGCTGATGATCTCTGATTGTCCATTGAATATGATCTCTTGCAGTAATGACAGTTCGGTATTAATTTTTTCCTGGTCAAAAAATAATTCGCCGATCGAAGCAGCCACTTGCAATTTATTAGCCTTCTCGTCCCATAATACGATCACCCCGTTATTGGATTGAATAACCCTGCTGGCTTCATTCAATGTAACCTGTGAAATAGAGTTTGCTTCAATAGTCTGGGCCAGCTTTTCTGAGAAATCAAAGATCATGTTCACTTCCTGGTAGAGATTCAACACTTCGCTGCCTAATTTTTTTCGTTCCGCTTCTTTTTGTAATAACAAGTGTAGCAACGCTGCAATAGCGGCTCCTTTTTCATCTCCTTTTACCCAGCCCAGTATTTCATCATCCAAGCGGATCGGGTATTGCACCATGTCCGTTTCGGGATTGGACTGCAGTAAAATTTTCCCTGATTCGTCTTCCACACGGATCTTTGCCTGCAATTGTTCCATTAAAGAAGTAACGATAGCAGTAGATTCGCTATTTTTTCCAAGAATATTTTTTAAACTCAGTTTTGGCATGTGATGTTGAAACGGAATAGTTTGAAAAATGAATTTGCATCAGCAAAATCAATCGTCGAGCTTCAGCACTTCTCTTGCTTTTTTTAATATCATTTCCGGATCGAAAGGCTTGGTCATATACACATCGGCGCCTACTTCCTGTCCTTTTTGACGGTCCAGTTCCTGTCCTTTTGCAGTAAGCAACACGATAAACACATCAGTCAATCCCAATTCTTTTTTCACACGCCGGCATACTTCCATGCCATTCATTTTGGGCATCATTACATCGAGAAAAACAAGTTGTGGTTTCTCTTCCTGGATGA